>CALJZP010000240.1 GCA_937983545.1 uncultured Azonexus sp. | reverse complement strand
CTCCTAAAATCCTGCTCAAAAAATGAGCGGACGAGTTAATCACCCTGGTCAATTTTCAGCGCGCACAACCTCGCTTTTCTGGTCAGTTTTCAACGAGCGTCAACAGTTTAGAGGCTTCCATGGCAGACTCCTGTGTTGTTGATGGGAGTCTGATTGTTCTGCCAAACCGCAACCGGCAGGTTTCGGGTCACGCCACGAAGGGTACATTCGGCCAACAGTTGCCATTCACCACCTGCGGAAAGCAGCCATCTGAACGACTGCTGCGCTCTAGAAGCTGCCGGATCGCCAATTCGTGCTCGTCGGCCAATCCGGCCGTTGAGTCTGACTCTGAAGAACGACCGATTCTCATCAGTCAACATACCTAGAGCAGCTCAGCTTTCGCCTGGTTCTCATTCCTCCTGTGCAGTACCTGTTTGTCGCGGCAACGTCATATCGGCGTAACACTCAATAGGTATCGTGCCGGTCATCCACTTATCTAGATGACTACACATGAGCCTCTACGCCGTCACCCGTGAATCCGGTGAAGCCCTGTACGCCCAAATTGCGCGGCAACTGGAACAGGAAATATCCGGGCTGTACGCGCCCGGGGATTTCCTCCCTTCGGAAGGTGATCTGGCAGCACGATTCGGCGTCAATCGCCATACCTTGCGCCGAGCGATAGACGAACTGGTCGATACCGGGATGGTCGAGCGCCGTCATGGCAAGGGAGTAGTCGTACTGGACAGCCAACTCGACTACCAGATTGGCACAGGCACCCGTTTCACCGAAAACCTGGCCGCCCTCGGCATGTTCACGGCCAACAGGATTCTTCGCAAACAGACCTTGCCTGCCATCAAGAGGGTAGCCGAGCGACTGGCCATTAGTGAAGGCGACCCGGTGCACTGGATCGAGACCCTGCGCACGGTCGACGAACGTCCCATGTGCGTCATTTCCCATTTCATTCCCGCAGAACGCTTCCCTGACCTGCTGTCGCGCTACCTCGGCGATTCGCTGCATGCCTTTCTCGCCGCCGAGTATGGCTGCCAGCTACGTCGCATCGAGAGTCTGGTGACGGCGGTGCTCCCGCAAGGAGATGACGCCAAGTGTCTGGGAATGCCGCAGAACCGGCCGGTGCTGCGGGTCAAGAGTGTCAACGTAGACGACCGGGATGGAGCCCTGGTCGAATACGCGATTACCCGGTTCCGTGCAGACCGGATCCAACTGCGCATCAATCCCTGACGGTCGCTCAAACCTCACCTTTTGTCACCCCACTTGCAGGAGCCTGAATAATGTATCTGAAATCCACCCTTCGCCGCCAGTTGCTAGCGCTTGGCATGGCCGCCGCTGCGGCGCTGCCGATCACCGGCTTTGCCCAGGTCCAGCACGATGGCAGCGCCGACAAGCCGCTGCGCGTCATCCTCATTCCGGCCGACGGTGGTACGGAAGACGGCACCAAGAAGGATTTTCAGCCGATTTTCTCGGCCATCGAGCAAGCCACCGGCCTGAAGTTCGATCTCAAGGTTGGTCAGAGCTATTCGGCTGTCGTTGAAGCCATGTGCAACGGCGCTGCCGATATTGCCTGGTATGGCCCGGCCTCGTATCTGCAGGCCAAGGGACGTGGTTGCGCCGAGTTGTTGGCCCTGGCGGTTCGCCATGGCGACTCAGTTTACTACTCCGGCATTTTTGCCCGCACCGATAGCGGCATCAATAAGTTGTCAGACCTCAAGGGTAAGAAAGTTGCCCTGGGCGACGTGAACTCCACCTCCAGCTTCAACGTGCCGGTGGCCATGATGATCGACAGCGGCCTGCAACCCGCCCGCGACCTGGGCGGCATCAACATGGCCGGTAGTCATGCCAATGTGCTCAAGGCCATGGCCGAAGGTTTGGTCGACGCCGGCGGCGCTTCGTTCGACTCGTTCGAGAAGGCGGTCAACAGCAAGGCAATCGACCCGAGCAAGATCAAGGTTATCGTCAAGAGCTCTCCGATCCCATATCCGCCGCTGGCGATTCACCCGAAAGTCCACGCCGGCATCAAGGGCAAGCTAAAGGAAGCGTTCAACCAGGTCGACAAGTTGCCTGGTATCACCAAGGATCAAATCCGCGGCTACGGCGGCGGCAAGGTAGACGGCTACACCGCCAATGTCAGCGAAGCCGAAATGGCAAAGGCCGGCAAGATGTTTGAACTGGTCACCGACCAAGTGAAGCAAGACATCATGAAGAAGGCCAGCACCCGCTGATCCGCCTTGCCTATAAAAAAACTGGCACGACTCCGGTCGTGCCGGACAGGATTCTGAAAGGCGAAGCCATGATCCACTTCGACAATCTCGGCAAAGCGTGGCCAGACGGCACCAAAGCGCTGAGCGACATTTCACTGCATATTCCGCGCGGTCAGTTCTGCGTCATCCTCGGCCCCTCGGGTGCCGGCAAATCGACCCTGCTGCGTGCGGTGAATGGTCTGATGCACCCAACGCAAGGCCTGGTGCGCATCGACGGCACTGCACTGACGCACGCCACCCAAAAGCAGTTACGCCGCCGCATTGCCATGATTCACCAGCATTTCAACCTGACCTCGCGATTGAGTGTTGCCGCCAATGTCCTGTCAGGCTTGCTGCCGGTGGTTTCCACACCCCGCGCCCTGACTGGCTGGTTTAGGTCGGAGCACCGCCGCAAGGCTTGCGGATTGCTGCAACGAGTCGGGCTGGCCCCGACCCACCTAAAACGCCGTGCCGGCGATCTTTCGGGCGGCCAGCAACAACGCGTCGGTATCGCCCGAGCCTTCATGCTCGATCCGGAAATCGTCCTCGCTGACGAACCGGTGGCCAGTCTCGACCCCAAGATTTCGCGCGACATCCTGACGCTGATTCGCGATGCAGCACGTGAGCAAAACACAACGGTGCTGTGCAGCTTGCACCAGATCGATCTGGCGCGGGAGTTCGGTGACCGCATCGTTGGCATGCGTGACGGCAAGATCGTTTTCGACGGCACGCCCGCTGAGTTCACCGATGAACGCGTATCCGCCCTGTATCACGGCGCACATTGGGAAGATCCGCCCAAAAAGGCAGAACCGGAAGCCGCCGGTTTTGAACTCGCACATGTCTGAGGTTGCCATGCAAAAACCCATTCCCGTTCCCGCGCCGGGCAGCCAGGTGCATTGGCATCTTGATGCGCCTTATTCGTTGAAACATCTCCTGATCATTGCCGCCATCTTGATCGTACTAATCCTCACGGGGCAGAGAACCGAGATGGACAAGATGGTCATGATGACAACCGAGGCCGCTGGCAAGCTGCTCGGCGTTGCCGACGACTCCCAAGTAGTCAGGGGGCTCTCCCGGGTTGCTACCTCGATGTGGCCGCCCGTATTCGGCGAAACGGAGGAAATTTCCCGCCTGCCGGAGTTCAAGCGCGATCAACTCCCATTCTTCGCGCACGTCGAAGTTCAGGAACGCGTCGAGCAGCGAATGAACTCGGAAACGCTCCAACTGGAACCACACTCCGAATCAGTCGAGGTGCTGGTCAAACCCGTCGGCTACGTCGTAACGGTGTTCATCAAAATGATCGAAACGCTGGAAATCGCGTTGTGGGGAACCATCATCGCAGTGATCCTTTCCGCGCCGCTCGCTTACTTCGCGGCCCGCAACTATAGCCCGAACCAGGCGAGCTACACCGCAGCACGAGGCTTCATCAGTCTGCTGCGTTCCGCTCCGGAACTGATCGTCGCACTCTTCTTGGTGCTGGCTTACGGTTTCGGGCCGATTGCCGGTGTGCTGGCCCTGGGGCTGCATGCGGCGGGTTTTCTCGGCAAGTTCTACGCCGAAGACATCGAGAACGCTGACAAGAAGCCGCAGGAGGCGCTCGAAGCGATTGGTGCCGGCAAGCTGAAAACGCTTTGGTATGGCGTCGTACCGCAAGTGCTGCCGCAGTACATAGCCTACACCGCCTACATTCTGGATCGCAATCTGCGTATGGCAACCGTCATTGGTCTGGTTGGTGCGGGTGGCATCGGGCAGGAACTAAAGGGGCGTTTCGACATGTTCCAGTACGGCCACGTCATGACCATCCTGATCGCCATCTTCATCTTCGTTTTCATCCTTGATCAACTGTCGGCGCGCATCCGCAACAAGCTGATCTAAGCATCGGCTTCATTTTTGCCAAGCACAAACAAACACGTCTAGACATCCAGATAGATCGAAGTCTATAGGAGTTCCATGGTCATGCTGACCCACACTGATTTACCGCGTAGCCAGTGGCTGCGTTTATGGACGGCTCTTCCGGCCGACCGAGTTCGAACTGCGGCCGACGAGCTGAGCAAGCGCTACGTTGTCGAAGATATCGAACTGCCGCAGTCGGGCCTCGGCTTGTTACCGCTCAACGACGGGGCGCTCGGCGAGGCGTATTACCTCGGAGAAATCCCACTGGCCCGCGCCCATGTCCGCATTGCTGACAGCACCGGGAAAACGGTTGAAGGCGGCGCCATCGTCATGGATGACCGTGCCCGCCTGGCTCGTTCGCTAGCCATCCTGGACGGCGTTCTGGCCGCCGCTTTACCCGGTTCCGAAGCGGCGTGTGATCTACTGAGCGAAGGTGCCAAAAAAATCCGCGAAATCACCGTCGACCGCCAGAAGTTAATGGCGGCAACCCGCGTTGATTTCTCCCTACTCGGAACAACCGATGAGGAAGATGACGATGCCTGACAACATCCGTTCTGTCGGCGCTGACTGGCAGCCCCCATCGCAACAGGCTGCATTTCGCCAGATCATGAACTGCTTTGCTTACCCCGGCCGTCTGGGCCAACTGGCGACGGAAGCCAAACATGGTCTGCCCTTGCTGCTGGCCACACTGGTCGACCGGAGCAACCGCCTGGCAGACCCGCATCGCTTGCTTGACGAAGATGAACATCGCCGTTTGGGCGCCAGTCCGGGCTCGCCGGAAATGTCGCAATTTGTCGTTCAGCCCGGTGCTTACCCACCGGATTTCCAGCCCATGCTGGGCAGCCTGGAAAACCCCGAACAAGGCGCCACCTTGATCGTTGTCGCCGAACGGCTTGGTACGGGTGGGAGCCTGCACCTGTGCGGGCCAGGTATCGACGGCACCGCGACAATCGCCGTTCAGGGCGTCGATCCAAGCTGGTGGCAGAAGCGCGAGCAATGGAATGCCAGCTTTCCGCTGGGTGTGGACATGATTGTCGTTGCCGGATGCCAGGTGCTGGCGCTACCGCGTACGACCCGCATCGATCTGAAAGGAGTGAACTGATGGGTTATGTTGCCATCAAAGGCGGTGGTCGTGCGATCCGTGGCGCTGAAGCGGCGTTGGAAACACTCCGTACCGCCGAAGGCGATGCCGGCACGCCGTTGTCGCTGTCGACCATCGAAAACCAGTTGCGCCTGCTCACCTCACGCATTGTCTCCGAGGGCGGGCTCTATCATCCGCGTTTGGCGGCGTTGGCCGTCAAGCAAATGCAGGGCGATACGCTGGAAGCGGCCTTCGCCTTGCGTGCCTACCGTTCGACCAAACCCCGCCTCCTCGAAGCTCCCGTCCAGGACAGTGGAGAAATGCGCCTGATCCGGCGCATATCAAGCGCCTTCAAGGACATTCCCGGCGGCCAGATGCTCGGGCCGACCAGCGATTACGCCCTGCGCCTGATGCGTCTCGACTTGGCGAACGAGTCGCCCGAATCCTTCCGCGATGTGGCCCGTCGCTTCATGGACAACGTGCCCGAGACAGATCTGCCCGATTGCTTTCCGAAGGTAGTCGATGCACTGCGCGCCGAAGGTCTGCTGCCCGCCATCGACGGGCCGGCCGGAACACCGTTCGACATCACCCGCGACCCACTGGTCTTTCCGGTCGCACGTTCAGCCGCGCTCGCCACCATGGCTCGCGCCGAAACCGGCTCCCTGCTGGCCATTGCCTATTCCAACATGCGCGGTTATGGCGACGTGCACCCGACCATCGCCGAACTGCGCGTCGGTTATCTGCCCGTGATGCTGCCGCACCCGGTGACCGGCGAACCCGTCGAAGCGGGCGAGGTGCTTATGACCGAATGCGAGGTCGTCGCCATGTACGAAGGCAGCGACACCGACGGGCCGCCCGTCTTTACGCTCGGCTACGGTGCCTGTTTCGGCCATAACGAGGTGAAGGCGATTGCCATGGCCATCCTTGATCGCGCCTTGCAGAAAGGCATGCGCGATGGGCCACGCAACCCCTCCGAAGACCCGGAGTTTGTCCTGCTCCACGTCGATGGAGTTGATTCCATGGGCTTCGCCAGCCATTACAAGATGCCGCATTACGTCACCTTCCAGTCCGACATGGATCGCCTGCGAACAACTCAGGCCAAGGTTACCCAGCCTCGGCGCCAAGGAGAAAATGCGTGAATCCGAACTATGAACTGCCGCTCGACGAGGCCGATTACAGCTTCGGTTTTCTCGACGAATTTGCCAAGCGCGAAGTCCGGCGCACCATCCTGAAAGCCATTTCCATTCCCGGTTACCAGACCCCCTACGCCTCGCGTGAAATGCCCATGGGACGGGGCTTTGGCACCGGCGGCCTGCAACTCACCCTGTCGCTGATAGGCCAGGACGACACGTTGAAAGTCATCGACCAAGGCTCGGACGACTCGGTCAATGCGGTCAACCTGCGCCATTTCGTCGAACTGACCTGCCCAGGCGTCAATACGACGGAACGGACGACGGAGGCGACACTCATCCAGTCTCGTCACCGTATTCCGGAAGTGGATTTGACCGAATCGCAAGTGCTGATCCTGCAGGTTCCCTATCCCGACCCACTGGTCGTCGTCGAACCCTCAGAAGCCAAGCGCAAGGTCATGCACGGAGAAGGCGACTACTCGCGGCTGCTGACCAAGCTCTACGAGGACATCGTGCAGTTTGATGAAATCACCATCTCGCACCGCTATCCAACACGGATCAACGGCCATTACGTGATCGATCCCAGCCCAATCCCCCGCTACGACGTGCCCCGCCTGTATCGCTCGAAGGCACTGATTCTGCTGGGCGCCGGCCGGGAAAAGAAAATCTATGCCGTACCGCCCTATACCGTCACCGAACCACTGGCCTTCGATGATGTTCCTTTCCGTACCGAGGATTTCCGCGATGCAAACGGACATCGACGTGCTTGCGGGCGCTGCGGGGCGACCGACAGCTTTCTCGACGAACTGATCGCCGAAGATGGCAGCAAGGCGTGGCAATGCTCGGATTCCGACTACTGCAACCAGCGCCTGGCCGAGTTGGCCCAAGAGGTGAGTGCATGAAGAAAATACTCGAAGTCCGCAACCTGACCAAGATTCACGGCCGTGGCTGCCCGCAGTGCATTGACAGCACCGGCCCCGAGGCAGATACCAATATCTGTCCGCACTGTGGCTCCGTGGTCGCAGCATATGGCGTGAGCTTCGACCTTCACGCCGGGGAGATTCTCGGCATCATGGGCGAATCCGGCAGCGGCAAATCGACGGTCGTCAAAACTCTGTATTTCGATGATGCGCCCAGCGCTGGCGAGGCTATCGTCTTCGATGAGGCGCGGCAGTGGAACCTTTTCGCCCTAAATGCCGCCGAGCAGCGCTGGCTGCGCAACCACCGACTCGGCATGGTTTATCAGAATCCACATCTGGGGCTCAATTTCAATGTATCGGCCGGCGGTAACATCGCCGAGCGACTGTTGATGAGCGATCTCGCCCACTACGGTGAAATCCGCGAACGCGCCCGTCGCCTGCTGGCCCGTACCGAGGTCCTGCCCGAACGGATGGACGAATCGCCCAAGAAGTTTTCCGGTGGGATGCAGCAGCGGGTTCAGATTGCTAAGGCGCTGGCGACACAACCGCCCTTGCTCTACCTGGACGAAGTGACGACAGGCCTGGATCTGTCGGTGCAGGCCCGCATCCTCGACCTGATTCTCGAAATCCAGCAGGAGTTGAACACGGCCATGATCGTCGTGACCCATGACCTAGGCGTCATTCGCCTGTTGGCGGGGCGGACGATTGTCATGAAATACGGCCGCATCATCGAGTCCGGCCTCACCGATCAGATTCTCGAAGACCCCCAGCATGCCTATACGCAGCGGTTGGTGGCTTCTGCCTTGTAAGGACACGGCCATGGAAACCATTCTGAAAATCGAGGGGTTGAGCAAGCATTTTCTCCTGCATGACCAGACCAAGCTCATTCCCTCCTGCGCCAACGTCGATCTGTCCGTTAATGCCGGACAACTGACCGCACTGGTCGGCCCGACCGGCGCCGGCAAATCTTCAGTGCTGAAATGCGTCTATCGCACCTACCTGCCCAGTGGCGGGCGCATCCTGTATCGAGATGGCAGCGGCCACTCCATCGATCTGGCCCAGGCGTCCGAACACCAGATGCTCCAGTTGCGCCATGCCGAAATCGGGTTTGTGACGCAGTTCCTGCATTGCCTGCCCCGCAAGTCGGCGTTGGATGTGGTTGCCGAGCCCCTGCTGACACGCGGTGAAAATCGGGAAGTGGCACAGGGCAAGGCCCGGGAACTGCTGGCCTTGCTCAGAGTGCCTGAACGCCTGTGGGCCGTTCCGCCGGCCACCTTTTCCGGCGGCGAGAAGCAGCGGGTGAATCTGGCACGCGGCCTGATTGCCCGTCCGCGATTGTTACTACTTGACGAACCGACCGCCAGCCTTGACCCGGCCACGACAGATCGTGTCGTTGAACTGCTGCAGGCCATCAAGCGCGAGGGCGTCGCCATGCTCGCCATCTTTCACCATCCTGACCTGGTTCGCCGCCTGGGCGACCGTGTCATCGAACTGGCCCCGCCCGTTGCCGTGACCGATCTTCTGGAGACCTGTGCCTCATGAAACGCATTCTGCTTACTCACGCCAGCGTCGTACTGGCCGATGAAACCTGTAACGATGTCGCTGTGTTGATCGAAGGCGACAGGATCGCCGCCATCGACCCCGAGACGACCACAGGGGCGGTTGAAATGAACCTCGCCGGCCGCATACTGATGCCCGGTCTGATTGACCTGCATTGCGATGCGCTGGAAAAGGAAGTTGAACCCCGGCCGGGTGTGCATTTCCCGCTGGATTTTGCTTGTGCCCAAGCGGACAAGCGGAATGCCGCCGCCGGCATCACCACCGTGTTTCACGCACTGTCCTTTGCCAATCACGAACTCGGGGTCAGGAATAATGCCTTTGCTGCCGAAATCGCCCGGGGTATTCATGACTGGCAGCCGCATGCCCTGATCGACAACCGCGTACATGCGCGTTACGAGATCACGGATGAGACGGCGCCGCCTTATCTCTCGGCGCTTCTCACTGATGGCTTGGCCCACCTCATTTCCTTCATGGACCATAGTCCGGGCCAGGGACAGTTTCGGGATGTCGAAGCTTACCGCCAGTATCTCGCGAAGACCTACAAGACTGACGAGTCGGCCCTCGACGATATTCTGAAGCGCAAGGCAGAAGCTGCTCAGGGGGCAATGGCCCGCATGCAAGCGCTGGCTGATGAGGCTCGTACCCGGGGTGTCGCTATTGCCAGCCATGACGACGATTCACCGGTCAAGGTGGCGGCAGTCAAGGCACTGGGCGCTGTCGTCTCCGAGTTTCCGATCAATCTGGAAACGGCTCAGGCTGCGCAGTCACAAGGGCTGGCCACCTTGTTCGGTGCGCCCAATATCATGCGAGGCAAATCACAATCGGGCAACATGCGCGCCCTCGATGCCGTCCTGGCTGGTGTGGCCGATTGCCTGTGCGGCGATTACTCGCCAGCGGCACTCCTGCCATCCGTGATGAGACTGCCAGAACTGGCCGGCATTTCCCTCTCCCAGGCGGTCGCCATGGTTACACGCAACCCGGCTCGTGCCGCCGGTTTGACAGATCGAGGAGAAATCGCCGTAGGCAACCGGGCCGACTTGATCGCCGTCAAGCAGATGGGCGGTTTGCCACAGGCCGAACGGGTGTGGTCTGGCGGCAAGCCCGCCTTGACCGCTCATTTCGACCACGCCTGAGGAAAAGTCGGATGAAAGCCCCCTTGATCTATGTCGTCGGCGCCTCCGGCAGCGGCAAGGACAGCCTGATGCAGTACGCCCGTGAAAAACTGGCGAAGCATTCGGGTATTTGCTTCGCGCATCGCTACATCACCCGTCCAGCAGATGCCGGCGGGGAAAACCATGTCGCCCTGTCGACCGACGAGTTTCTCGCCCGCACCCAGGCAAACCTGTTTGCATTGCACTGGCAAAGCCACGGACTTTCCTACGGTATTGGCATCGAGATCAATCAGTGGCTGGCCAAGGGGGTAACAGTCGTGGTCAACGGTTCGCGCGAATACCTGCCCATGGCGCGTCAGCGCTATCCCGAACTGCTACCGGTGCTGGTCGAGGTTTCCGAAGCGACATTGCGCGACCGGTTGAGCAGCCGCTCCCGCGAAACGCTGGAAGAAATCGAGCTACGTCTGCAACGCAATCGTGATCTACGCTTACGTGGCTGCTTTTCTGCAATCATTCGTAACGAAGACACGCTGGCAGTGGGTGGTGAAGCGCTGGTTAGCCTGATTCAGGCGCATAGCAAGGCTCTGGCATGCGCGTGACCTTCCTCGGCACTGGTGCCGCCGGTGGTGTGCCGCTTTATGGATGTCGATGCCGTGCGTGTGAACAAGCGAGGGAGCAGCCAGAGGCGATGCGTCGTCCCTGCTGTGCCCTAATCGAAACCGGAGAGACCCGCATCCTGCTCGATGCCGGATTGATGGATATCGACCATCGTTTCCCTTCGGGCAGTCTGGATGCAATCGCACTGACCCATTTCCATCCGGATCACGTGCAGGGATTGTTTCACATCCGTTGGGGTGTCGGATCGTCTATCCAAGTCTGGGGGCCACCTGATACCGAAGGCTGCGCAGACCTCTATCGAAACCCCGGACTGCTGAACTTCGAAACCGTTGAGAAGTTCACAGGGTTTCAAGTAGGTGATTGCTTCGTCACCCCCTTACCATTGATCCATTCCAAGCCAACCGTCGGCTATGCCATTGAAGGTCCAGACGGTTGCCGCTTCGCCTATCTCACCGACACCCTCGGCCTTCCCCCCAAAACGGAGGAATGGCTGCGTCGCTGGGGAAAGTACGATCTCGCCATCGACTGCTCCTTTGCGCCGGGCGGCATACCGAAAAACCACAACGACTGGACGGCGGCACTGGAAATCATCGAACGCTTGCAGCCGTCACATGCTTGGCTGACGCATATTGGCCACACTTTCGACGCTTGGAGACTTTCTGACGAAAGCCAAGTGCCACCGATGGGAGTTTCTATCGCCTCAGATGGTGAAACCGTAGAACTGGGCACGGGAAATGAATGAGGCAATACTTGCCGTAGCAGCCTCGGTGGCGATGCATGTCGCCTGGAATCTCATCGCCCGACGGCAACCTGGCCATGCATTCCCCTTATGGTGGGTGTTGCTGACACATCTGATCCTGCTAGGCCCAATCGGATTCCCCGCCTTGATCACGAGCGTAACCTGGACCTTCAGTTTTACGCTCCTGCTCATCACGTCGGCAACGGCCAACATCATTTATTTCTGGGGGCTTCGCAAGGCCTACGAGCATGCACCCGTTGCATTGGTTTACCCGCTGGTTCGCAGTTCCCCTCTGCTCATTGCCTTGTGGAGCCTTTTGCTAACAGGGGAATCTTTGAGCGCCAACGCCTGGCTGGGAATCGGCATCAGTGCCTTCGGACTTTGGCTGCTTTCCTGGAGCGCGCTGCGTAACGCACATGACCGGAAAGCGCTGCCCTGGGCTTTCGTGGCGATGCTGGCAACCAGTGTCTATTCCTTGAGCGACAAATCTGCAACCGGGAGCATTCCTGGCTTTACTGGATTGATCGGCTTCATCTCCGTCGGCTACCTCGCCGCATGGCTCAGCATTTCGTGCGAACTTAAACGCAAAACGGGCCGCTGGTTGCCGGAAAAACGAATCGACGTGAGAGCCATGTTCGTCGGCGGGCTTTGCATAGGCACTGCCTATGCCTTGGTGATTCAAGCAATGCGAACGCTCCCAGCCGCAGAGGTCGTAACCTACACCAATGCCGGCATTGTCATTGCCAGCATTCTCTCCGTAACCTGGTTCAAGGAGCGGCAGGACTGGAAGCGTCGGTTGATTGGAGCATTCGTCGTTGCCTTTGGTTTGGTTGTGACGGGATACAAGTGGTAACGAAAAAATACTGGTACTCGGATCACAAAGTGCTCATTCGCTCACATTCAGCATCATCTGATATTGGCTTCATTGCAGACATTCTCAAATAGGCAGGAGAGGGGCCGGATTGGCCGACCCAATGCCTGTTGCTACTGGCATGAGGTCGGAGCTCGGCCAGAGCCGACCTTGTACATCTGACCAGAATTAGGCGGCTAGCTGCCGGTCGCCGTGATGCGTGCCTCAACGGCAGCTTACTGCCAGACTGCTGACCAACATTGACCGATCAGCCAACGGCGGCAAAGGCCGAACAAATGCCTGTTGCCGCTGGCATGAGGCCGGATCTCCGCCTTTTCGGTCATTGGGGCCGTTGGCTGAGTTAGGTAGCTATACGCCGGTAAGCCGCCAGTAACAAAAAAAATGACTTTGGACGCCTGCCTTCCTGTGCGTTGGCCAAACCAACCCGAGCATACCTATGGGTAAGGGAGCGCTTATTGGTCGACAAAAGTCAGGTTCTCTAGAAAATTTTGGCACATAGGGCAGCTGCCCAAAACAAGCGCGCAATAGGCGGGCTCATAGCATTACGAAAGGTCCTGATTTTCCGAGAGGGTCGCCGGTAGTTGGCTTTCGCCAAAACCTGGGTTTCAGTCTCTCACTCTGGCTCTGAGGCATGAAAATCGATGGGGCGCCGGTGCTTTCATGCGGATTTCCAACTCGCGCGTCACCCAGTTCTCCAAAGCGTTGTCATTGCGCACTGTCTTGCGCAATTCCCGGTTTTACGGCCCTTGTACTCCAAGCAATAGCCTTTTTGAATTCTAGTATGGGAATAATAAAGAATTTGGTCCTACCTGCGCGACTCCGCGTCAACGAATGGCCAATGCTCCTTGAGACGCACGTGCGTCCGTAAGATTTGCCATTCAGTGCGGCCCCCTTCCATTCCAGCACTTCTCGATCTGGCGCCCCATGCGTGACGCCAGCGCAGGATCCAGTACTTCAATGATGCATAATTCCGGATCGTTCGTATCGCGAATGACGGGCGTCAACAACGGACGCCCCAGCGCGTCGGTAAAACAAGCGACATTAGGACTGTCAAGAATGCCGGGGGAGTTGCGAATGACCACAGCCATTTCGCGCGTGCCCAAGCGAAGCACGCTACCCGGGGGGTAGAACCCCAGATCCCAGATCAGGGTCTCGATCAGATGGCCATCGTAGCGATCCAGTCCGTCGCTATAGAGTGCTTCCAGAGCCCTGCGCGCCATCAACCGATCACGGTAAGGTCGCGGGCGTAGCATGGCGCTGTAGGCATCGGCGAGCGCCAGTATTCGCGCCCCAATGGAAAGATTCTCACCGCGCTTGCCAGCATAGCCACTCCCATCCAGAAACTCATGATGATCGGCCACGACCGAAAGCCAAAGCATGTCTGTCACTCCCAGACTGCCCAGCAATTGCACTCCACGCTCAACATGCTGCCTGATCCGCCCCATTTCTAGATCGCTCAGCATGTCCTTCGAATTGATCAAATCGACCATGTCCAGCAACCCCAGATCGTGGGTCAGCGCTGCACAAACCAACGACACCCGTTGTTCCCGGTTCAAGCCGGAGGCCAGACCCAAGCGGCAGCAAACGACGGCGGCCATCATCGAATGGACGGCAATGTAGGAATGAAGATTATTCAGATGGATGCTGGCAAAACTGGCATCGGGATCGGCATCGCAAAGCTGGATCAACTCACCAGCAAGACTTCTGACGCGTTTTGAGAAAACACCGGTTCCCGGTCGCTCGCGGATGTCGCCATAGATATGCCCAAGCCGGTCAGCGAGCGCAGACATGGCTGCAAATACGTTGATTCGCTCGCCAGGTGGCTGCTTGAAATAGCCGCTCTCCTGAACGCGTGCTGCCTCTTCCGCTGATTTGATGGCGCTACCACGCAGCAGGAGAAGACATTCATCGTGTGTAAATACATCGAAAGCCAGGCGCTGTCCGGAAACAAGCGGAATGGCAGACATGGAAATCATGGACGCCCCGCCTCTTCGTCAGACCGCCCCAACAACCTGCCGATGATGCTACGCAAAGCGACCAAGGAAAACGGTTTGACGATGTAGTCATCGGCGCCAGCAGCCATGCCTTCCTCGATGTCGGATGCCTGGGCCAAGGCTGTCATCATTACCACGGGCGTATCGCGCAGTTCCGGATCCTGTTTGACAATCCGGCAAATGCCGAAACCGTTGATTTCTCCCGGCATCATGACATCAAGCAGGATCAGGTCGGGACGATGCAGACGAATGGCCGCCAGTCCAGTCTCGCTGGAATCCGCTTCGATCAGGGTATGGCCCCATGGCTTGACCGCCATGGCCACGAGCAGGCGTATTTCCGGACGATCTTCAACCACCAGGATCTTTCCAGGACTATTCATGTACCCACCATTTCAGAAAGAGCGGCAAGGCTGTTTGACTGCGCATGATTTGCAGGAAAACCCAAAACCACCTCGGTTCCCTGATTGAGCTCGCTCGAAATGCCGACCGTTCCTCCGTGAAGGTCAACGATCTCCTTGACGATGCTCATCCCCAGTCCGGTACCCAGTATTCGTCCGGATGTGTCGGCACGGAAAAACCGCTCGCAAACCCTGGCCACCGACTCCGGTGTCATGCCCACACCCTGATCTGTAACGCTTACCGCGTAACCCTGACCAGTGGGCGTATCGGCACGCCTGACCGTCAAAACGATCTCCCCACCATCCGGTGAATACTTGAACGCGTTGGTCACCACGTTGTTGATAGCCTGCGTCACCTTGCGGCGGTCGCCCTCGATGTCCGCCTGCGCGACATCAAGATGCAAGGTGATTCCCCGGCTGTCATTTGGAAAACGGAATGACTTAGCCACGTCTCGTGCAAGCTGGCACAAATCCAGTGCCTCCAAGACGAAATCCTGTCCCCTGCGCGCCTCGATCCGAGCCAGATCGAGCAACTCGTCGATGATGGATGCCATCAGGGTGGATTGGCGATGAATCGTGTCGATCAGTTCGTGAGTCGTTTCCTTGTCAAAGCCCGAGTCTTCGAGAAGCAGTTCCGAAAATCCCAGAATGCTGACCATCGGGGTCCTCAGCTCATGAGCGGCCGTCGACAGGAATTCGCTCTTGAGACGATCCACCTCGGTTTCGTACGTGACATCCCGGAAGTAAAAGATCTTGGAAACGCTCCGTTCGACGCTTTGACGCCGCCCGATTTCCAGAACCCGCCGCTCCGGCTTGTCCAGCTCAAGCAGATGGCGCCCCCCGGGCCCTTCCCCGCTCACCTTTCCGTTACCCTGCTCCAGTGACTCGAGTACCTTCAGGTTGCTCCGCGAATCCGACAGGCAGCGGAGTGCCAGCAATCCAAGCAGTTCCCGCTCGCCCAATCCATACACATCATTGCCATCCAGCCCTGTCAGCACGCAGAAAGCCGTGCTGGCATATTCGATCAGGCCATTCTCCCCGAACGCGATGAAACCGTCCGGGCTGAGCGCAAAAATCGCATTCAACTGGGCCGTGCGCAATTTGAGACCGCTCTCCGCGAGTATTCGCTCATGAATGTCGGAATGTGAGCCCAGGAAACGGCTCGGACGCCCTTCGCTGTCCCGGATGGCCTTGCCTCGCGCAAGGATCCAGCGATAGGAGCCGTCCTTGCAGCGGACGCGATGCTCGACTTGATAGAGATCGGTGTTGCCGTCCAGATGACGCTGAACCTCGCCCAGAACGCGTTCACGGTCTTCCGGATGAATCCGCTCTTCCCACTCTTCGTATCGATTTGATATCTCATCATCACGATAACCGAGCATCTCTTTCCAGCGTTCCGACAAGTACAGGGTACCGCTACGGATATCCCAGTCCCAGATGCCATCGTTTGAGCCTGCGACCGCCAGTTCCCAGCGTTCCTCGCTCTTTGCGAGCTGGTACTGCATTTCCTTGCGCTCCGTGATATCCCGCGCAAAACCTACCGTTCCGAGTATCTGCCCCTCCGGAGTCACCACCGGCTTCTTGAAGGTTTCAATCCAGCGCCGGGCCCCGGCGATTTCGACGGGCTCCTCGAGGTTCTTTTCCTGACCGCTCGCCATCACCTCCCGATCATCAGCCCGATACTGCTCGGCCAGCGATGCCGGCCAGGCATCGAGATCGGTCAGCCCGCGCAGCTCATCGCCAGTGCTGCGGCCGGCAGCTTCTGCAAAACGTTGATTAACCGCCAGAAAACGACTATCCGCGTCCTTGAGCCAGACCATGAAAGGGAAATTATCAAGAATTGCCCGCAGATAGAGTTCCCGTCGGCGCAACTGCTCCTCTGCTTCGCTCCGCTGGGTCACGTCGGAAAGCATGCCATCGAGACGGATGACCGAACCATCGTCGCCAACGACTCGATGGGCTCTTGCCTGCAACGTCCGTAGTCCCTTTTGTGGATTGTTGAAGCGAAATTCGATATCGATGTTCTCGCCATCATCGATCAACCGGCGTAACGCGCTTTGAATGACCTCGATATCGTCGGCATGAACCGCCGCGAAGAAAACGCTCAGGTCACCTTGCACGATGGCGCTGTCGATGCCTGTCACGCTTGTGCTGGACGGGCTGATGTAACTGAGTTGCGTGCCATCAGGGGTAAGCGACCAGATCCCGTCCTGCAGTGATGCGAGGATGCTTGCCAGCTTCTGCTCGGAAGCCTGCAGTGCAGCAGTCCGTTCTTCGACACGGCGCTCGAGCACATCATAGGAGTCCGTCAGGCGACCCAGCATCTGGTGAAATGCCCGGGCGAGACTGCCCAGCTCATCATCACGGCGCATTTCCGGTATCGACTCTGGTCGCCCGCTCTGACTGATCCGCTCGGCGGCAAAGGACAATTCGCTCAATGGCTGTGTCAAAAATCGTGCAGCCCGCCGCGAGATAACGGTGACTCCCATCAGCAGCACGACACCAATGACCACGAAAACCACGAACAATGTGTCGAGATCATGCAAGGCAACATCACGATCCTGACTGATGCTCACTGAGAGAAAGACAGCTCCCAGTGGCTGCGGAAAATCGATGTGCACGATGGATCGGATCGCATTCTCGCCGCCGAGCGAGCCAGTGATGAGCTTGCTGTGGGCATCAAGCAAACCGAACTGATATTTTCCTGCGTGTTTTTGCAATAGCTCCCCGGCCGGGATAATCAGGACGATGGCCCCTTCGGCCTGTCCCGTCAGCCGGTACACCACGGGGAATACGGCAACCAGCCTGAACGATTTGTCGCTGCTGGAACCGAGCAAGGCACCACCCGGATTACCGGACGTCAGGGTCGCACCGACAAGATCCGAGAGGCCTTCGACAGGCTCTGCCTCATTGGACGAGCTGGCAGCCACCACACGTCCGCGATAATCGGTGAGCAAGAGTTTTGCGCCCGGGAACGGCAGGCTCTGGCTTGACAGCAAGGGAGCCAGGTAGGTCATTCGCCCGAGGTTATCCGCCAGCGCATTTGCCGTCACCGTGTTGTTGGCCAGCGACCGAGCCAGGGCAATTGCCGATTCCATGCGCAACACGACTTCACGTTCCTGCTGTTGCGCCGACATCGCGAGAATCGACCGAGTGTTGGTAACGATCAACTGCCGGCTCAGCATGAAGGCAGCAATGGCAATGGCAGCCGTTACCAGCAAGCCACCTACGCCCATGGTCAATGCGATCTTGCGCTGGAGCGATGCGTTCTCGAAGCGCGTCCGTAGCGAACGCAGTGCGTTCAACATGATGAGTTCAGTGTCCGGATACGGGTACCAGCGCCCCATCGACGGCGTAGCGCGCGATGAAAACCTGATCGCGACTCAATGCCTCGTGATTGGTAGCTGTAAATGGATTTCGATAGGATCGAACCAGCCCGTCGTATGCCACTGGTTGCTCGAGGGCTGCACGAACCAGTTTTCGGTCTGTACTTTTGGCCTTGCCAATGGCGAGTCCCAGTAAATGTGTCAGATCATAGGCATGCGCAAATCCGACCAGCGCAGGAATTTTTCGTACATCCTCGCCCAGGTGGCGCTCGGCTGACTGCAGGACGGCAGCCTGTCGTGCATTCGGCTGGGCGGAGAAAGCGAAAGTCTGCACCGTCACGAAATCCATCCGGCCCGCCCGCCCCTCGGTCACTCGATTGAAATCGCCTGCGGTCATGCCCCAGTGCGCGATGATCGGCAAACGTTCCGCAGGCTCCATGCCATCGACCACGCGCAGGATATGCTTCGCTTCCGCTTCATTCGCAACGAGGAGAATCCCGTCACTCCGTTCGCGACGGGCAACCAGCATCTGTTCGGCAAACTGCGTGTCGCCCCAGTTGTACCAGGTTGCCTCGACACGCAGATCACGATGATTCTTGAGATATCGCTCAATGGCCGCCAGGCTGCTCCGCCCCCAACCGGTATTTGGCAGGAGCGCAGTCAGCTTGGTCATGCGGCGCTTTCGTGCGTGGTCAAGCATGGCTTCAATGGCCCACGTATCGATCAACGACAGTCGGAAGACAAAATTTGGCTTCTGCCCGTTATTGGCAATGCCATCGGCTGCTGCCCACGGATCGAGGAGGAGCATCTGCGTCTCGGAAGAGACAGGGACCAGTTCCAGCGCCACAGGCGAAAACCGGCCACAGAACACCGCTACGACATCCGGGTCTCGTGCCAGCTCGCGCATGTTGTCGATTGCCCTTGCCGGCAAGCCTCGATCGTCACGGCGCACGACCTCCAGCCGCCGACCGCCCAGCACGCCACCACGCTGGTTGATTTCCGCCACGGCCAACGCAACCCCTTTTTCGATACTCTGCGCCGCAAAACTGCCCTGCATGCCGTATTCGGCGCTGACCGCAATTTTTACGGGAGGTTTCTCGTCGGCAGCCAGGAGGTGTGGGGCTGCAAGTGCAGAGGCCATCAGGGCGAGAAGTTTCCGACGTTCAGGCAACATTTGTTTCTCCTGTCTGCGTAGTCAAGAGACCGATCCAGTTTTCAATTGACGCCGGCAGCATGGGCTGGGCAAACAGGAAGCCCTGTACGGACGTGCATCCCTGATCGACAAGATGCCGTAGCTGACCGGCCGTCTCGACTCCCTCAGCGACTACGTCGAGTTTCATGACTTTGGCCATCGTGACGATGCAGGTACTGATCGCCTGGGCATCGCCATCATGTTCGAGATCCTGCACGAATGAACGATCAACCTTGATGCGGTCGACTGGCAAGGTGCGCAGACGGGCCAGGTTCGAATAGCCCGTTCCAAAATCGTCGATTGCTATTGAAAGGCCACGCTTGCGAAGCTCGTCAAGCTTCATCAGGGTGGACTCGGGATAAAGCATCAATTCGCTTTCCGTGATTTCCAATTCCAATGCCTCTGCAGGCAGACCGCTGTGTTCCAGTTCCTCAATCACCAGAGCCGTAAAGTTGGCATCGCGTAATTGCCGTGGAGAAATGTTTACGGCAACGCGCTCGACATGGCATCCCGCCTCGCGCCACGCCGCCATCTGGGCGCACGCAGTCCGGATAACCCAACGCCCGATGTCGACGATGGCACCGCTCCATTCCGCAATGGGGATGAACACATTGGGGGAGACATCGCCGAAATCCGGACTTCGCCAGCGGAGCAAGGCTTCGACACCGTGCAAAGTTTGACCGTCAGCTGACAATTGGGGTTGATAGACGAGGTAGAGCTCACCGCGATCAAGCGCCTGCCGAAAAGCACTTTCCAGGCTGAACACCCGGGTATCGCCCTCGTCATCCATCTCAAAAACCCGAAAGGCGTTTCCGCCGTCCCCCTTGGCGTGATACATCGCCATGTCCGCACGGCGAATCAGTGTCGCTTCATCGGTACCATGGCTGGGAAACAGGGCTATGCCAATCGATGGCGACGGAAAGAGCAAATGAGTCCCAACCTGAACCGGAGGTTGGAACACTTCGAGAATCTTGGCTGCAATGGCGTGCGCATCACGCTCGTGACTAAGGTTGGGCAGGATGACCGTGAACTCGTCCCCCCCCAACCGGGCAACCGTATCCATCTCGCGCGTCACGCTGGCCAGTCGCTGGGCCACCACCTTGAGCAATTCGTCGCCGACGTCGTGGCCCAGGGTATCGTTGACCTGCTTGAATCGATCCAGATCGATGAAGAACAGCCCCATCTGTGTATTGCTGCGTCGCGCCTGACTTATCGCCATTTTCAGACGGTCCTGAAAAAGATGCCTGTTCGGCAGGCCAGTCAGCACATCGTAGTAGGCCAGTTTCGAAAGGTGTCCTTCGGACTCATGCAAACGCGACAAGTCGTGAAACTTGCCGAAATAGCCCACGATCTTCCCGTTGCTGTCTCGCGAGCCAGCGACCGAGAGCCACTCCGGATACAACTCCCCGCTCTTTCGCCGATTGACGATCTCACCCTGCCAGCTTCCATTACCCTTGAGCGCTTCCCAGAACATCCGGTAAAAATGCTCCCCCTGGATGCCGGACTTCAGTATTCGCATGGGTTGCCCAAGACATTCCTCGGGCTGATAACCGGAAATCCGGCAAAACGAATCATTGACGACAAGGAGTCGGCCGTTGCCGTCGGCATAGAACACTGCCTCGCCCCCCAACTCCTGGCGACTCTGATCGCGATCGTAAATATGTATTCGATCCTGAATCATAGGTCGTACGAGCCAGTGCAATTGCTCCGCTTCTGCACCTACGCTGAAGTCGTCGATGATCCAGACAAGCGCCTCGACGACCTCGCCGCTCGCATTCACCAGGCCAATGAGACGTCCTCCACCTGAGCGAACGTTATCCCCTGCGCTAATCTCGCCCTGCATTTCGTCGAATGCGGCCAGCGACTCCGCCGCGATCAGCCCCCGCAGGTTCTGACCAACCAGCTCATCGCTGCCGAAAAGCACGGCAGCACTGCGTGTCGCACTCGTAATCCGACCCGACGACGTGCTCAGATACGCCTCACTGGCCGAGTACATCAGCGTCGTCAGCAGATCGCGGTAATCGCTGATCGAACGGTAGGAGCGATCCAGCGCACGATATCGCTGCTGTAGCTCATCGTGCTCGCTCATCAACACATACAAATCTTCAGCGTAGCGATAGAGCTGCGCCTGTAACTCGGCGACCAACGCGCCTGAATCGCCCGTGTTGCCAGAGTCAGGTGGATACATCATGATCCGAAGTGCTCCTGCAGCAGCGACATCAACTGAAGGGGGCTGAAAGGCTTGATGAGATAACCGTCGGCCCCGGCATCGATTGCCGATTCGAAATCAGCCTGCTGACCTTTGGCGGTTACCATCACGACAAATGTCCCCTTGAGTTCGGCATCAGCCCTGATGCGCTGCAAAACGTCCATGCCGTTCAAGTCGCCGGGCATCATTACGTCCAGAATGACCGCGTCCGGCTTCTGTTCTGCCGCAAGCAGCAAGGCATCCGCCGCATTGGATGCTTCATGGATCTCATAGCGCTTGCCCAGAGTGAGATGAATCAAGCGACGGATATCGGGCTGGTCATCGACAATCAGTATCTTTCTCATCATTCCTCCTCGCGTGATCAATCAGCCTTGACGCCGCTGGCGCCAATCGCCTTCCTGTCATGAATCTTCTGAGCGATCTCCTCGAGCCGCGCAAAGGGGACGGGCTTTGGGAAGACCGTCACACCGGGCGGCAAGCCGCCCGCCTCAGCAATATCCTCCTCACTGACGCCGCTTACGACAACGATTTCCATTGATTCGCAGGCGGGCATGGTGCGCAGCGTACGTACCATCTGGAACCCATCCAGATGCGGCATCTGCAGGTCAGTTATCAGAAGGTCAGGACACTTGATTCCGATCTTGACGAGCGCCTCAATGCCATCCTGTGCCGTTTCGACGATCGGTGACATGGACCAGACGGAAAGCCGAATCTGATAGATCCTCAACAGCGACAGCTGATCCTCAACAACAAGGATATGAAACCGACTCTGGCCGCCAGCTTGCGGTAACTGCCCCCACGAGCGCCCGACAGAGCGGCGCGCCGACGAGTCACCCAACAGTTTATTTACGGACTCACGGGAAATCCGCCGATGCCCGCCATCAGTTTTCCATGCTTCCAGCAAGCCCGACTCGACCCAGTTTTGCGCTGTGGTCAATGAGACCCCCAGTAAGGTTGCTGCTTCTCTTGTCGTACAGAACGTTTTTGTAATCGCCATTTGTATTGCCTCAGCTATATCGCCCAGCGCTTTTCGTATGCATTTCGTGTATTTGCAACAAAGTTGCGAATAGTATGAAACACGTGTTAATATTTTTCAACACTTTTTAATACTTTCTTTTATTTCTAGCTCTCGCATGGCGAAGAAACCGCCTCTCCCACGCGCCACAACAAACGCCACCAGCAACGCGGGGTTGCCAATTGCCTCCCATTCTGACGATGTGGGCATGGAAGCAAATGTTTACCGCACGCTCCTACATACGCTCCCCGACGCCTTCGTGGCGATCGACGACAAGCGCAGGGTCGTGGAGTGGAGCCCCCGAGCGGTTGAATTGTTTGGCTGGTCGTTCGCCGATGTCGCGGCGGGATCGACTGAAACGCTGGGGCTGCCCCTTCCCTATCAAAAATCGGCCGATGCCGAACTGCCGATTTTCGTTCGCCTTGCTAGTCCCGCACGCGGCAGGCGAGCTTTCTCGCAATATCTGGCCATCAACGCTGAAGGCACCGAATTCCCGGTTGAGCTATGCGCGATCAACGCACCGCATCAGGGCTCAGAGAGTGCCAGTCATTTTTTCCTCATCAAGGACATACGCCATCGCCTGGTCGCGGAAGAGCGAATTGCCCAGGCTGGAAAGATGGAAGCGATCGGGCAGATGGCCAGCGGCCTGGCCCATGACTTCAACAATGCCCTGGGGATCATACAGGGCAGCCTGGAAACCCTGGCCATGCGGCTGAAAGACCCGCTGAACCGCGAACTGGTCGAGCTGGCAATGGCTGCCACCGCACGGGGAACGGAAACCACCCGGGCCATGCAGGCGGTGGCCCGCCGGCAACCGGTTCAGCAGGCGCGAGTGGACATCAACAAGGTGCTGTCGGATATACGCCTCTTGCTAACGAAATCACTAGGATCCGGCATCGAGCTGACGGTCCTGCCGGAAGCGGCGGAATCCATGGTGCTTATCGATACGGGGGCCCTGAACAACGTTGTCCTCAATTTCGCGATCAACGCGCGCGACGCTATGCCCTCCGGGGGGATGGTGCTTGTCTATACCCAGAACATTGCCATCGCCGATGACCCGCTCGAGGCAGTCGATCTCGCACCGGGCCACTACGTCGTGGTGGGCGTCGACGATTCAGGTACCGGCATGCCTCCGGAAGTGGTTTCGCGCGCCATGGAGCCATTTTTTACCACCAAGCCAAAGGGCAAGGGAACCGGTCTGGGTCTCGCCATGGCCTATGCCTTTGCCCGCCAGTCCGGCGGCGCGCTGCGCATTCGCAGCACTCCCGGCAAAGGAACCAATATTCACCTCTTCATACCAGTGGCTGACACCGCGGTCGAAGACTTCGGAGTCACAAATCATGACTGACATCGCCCTTGCCCATGACACAACCATCCTGATCATCGATGATGAGCCGATGTATCGGGACATCATTCGCCACATGCTCGATGGCGACGATATCCTGCTGCTCGAAGCCGAGAATATCGAAACAGCATGGCAGATGTTGTCGGAAAATTTCCTGCTGCAGATCGACCTGATCCTGCTGGACCGCAAACTCCCCGACGGTGATGGTCTCGACCTCATCCCGCGCCTGAGGACTTTGCCGTCGCTCCAAGGCGTTCCCATCATCATCCAGAGCGGTCTTTCGTCACCTGAAGATATCGAAGCAGGGATGAAACAGGGTGCGTATCACTACCTGGAAAAACCCTACCAGCGAGACATGCTGAGGACGCTGATCAGGATCGCGGTGAAGGAGTGGCGAGAACATCGATACCTCACAGCCCGAGCTGCGGAACTCGGTGCAGGTTCGCTCTTTCTCGAACACGCCGAATTCAGAATCCGCACCCTGGAGGACGTCCGGCATGTCACCCCCTTCATAGCCCAATTTTTTCCACGTCCCGATAGTGCCGTCATCGGGCTGGCAGAACTGCTGATCAACGCCGTTGAACATGGCAATCTGGATATCGATTACCGGAAGAAGGGCGAGCTCCTGGAGAACAACAGCTGGGCAAGCGAAATCCAGCGCCGTCAGGCCCTCCCCCAGTACCGTACCCGGACAGTCCATATTCTTCTCGAACGACAGGAATCCCGCGTTCAGGCCACGATTACCGACGAGGGTTCAGGATTCACCTGGCAGGAATTCGATACGCTGGACGAATCGCGGATGTTCGACCTGCATGGTCGCGGCATCCTGTTGGCGAGGATGAACTGCTTCGATGGCGTGACGTTCCATGAAAAGGGGAACGTGGTTTGCTGCTGGTCGAATGTCGATTGATGGTCACGCCCCCCTGAAGGATCAGCCATGTGTCGGCGCGCGTTTAAATTTGACCACCTGTGCGCGTTGAATTTTGACCAGGTGTGATAGCCGCCTGACATAGGTTGGCT
>CALJZP010000239.1 GCA_937983545.1 uncultured Azonexus sp. | reverse complement strand
AGGCATTCTGGCATCAAGGTCAGTTGGCTACGGGACTCGCCTTCGATGAATCGTTTCATTCCTGCACCTCCGTACAGGAATCAACGCACCACACCTCTATTTGGAGTACACAGCGGAGGAGTTTTCACACAGCCTCGACCCTTTGCGGTCGGTCAGCTTTTCGTATAGCTGCCGTTCGACGGACCCCAATCACTTCGCAATGGAATGCTCCGAAGCGGTCTTTGGCGACATCACCCAATCGGCCATAATCGGACCGTGATCTATTCCGGACAGCCGACATCCAGTGGGCTGCTCCACTCCAAAACCTGCCAGATGGCCAATTCGCACTGATCGGCCAAAATGACGTTCTTCTCCTTCTATTCCCACGTCCGCTATTAAGCTCTAAACGGACATCATCCGTGGGTGACGTCGATCCGATGACTAAATTCCCCGGCCTTAGGGATGGGGAATCTCCGACTGTCTTGTAATCTCTTGAAATATTTCCAGGCAAAGCCCTGCTTCGCCGTTCATTTGAACTTGCCTTATTTGTTCCATATCAGTTGCCAACACCATGCAGACTACCTTTCCGTCTTCGAACCTAGACCGCTCACTAATTCGCTTCGTTATGTCTTGATAGTCATGCTTCTGGTAACAAAGAGCCCTTAATGCCTCGAACTGCTCCGCTGTTAGAACAACGAAATCGGGCATTGCACTTTGGGGAGGAGCAAAAGGAACCATGTTCATAACCACGCCCTCGTGATCCAGGTCCAAATCGCCATCAGGTCCATTAGGAACAACAGTTTTGAGGTTTGCAATCCCGTGGGCGTTATAAGCGATATACGTGGACGGAAAACCAACACGAATTGGGGTAGCGAAGGCTTCGGCTGGGAACTGCTTCATTAGCGCCATCCATAACATCCTGCCTAATACATCGACAATTTGCTCGTGTGGGTCTGGCAATGAGCGCTCTATTTCCTTTAGTGTCTTTCCATGCATCAGACTGTTGCGAGTCTTATCTAATAAATCGATTGTTTCTTCATTGCAATCTGGGTTTGTTTTTTTCAGAAGCGAGCGGATAGCCTGTTTTGCGTAAGGCCTGTGCTGTGGATGTGTATGACACGATTCACAATACAAATCCCCTCTACATACGGGACACTTGTCTGTGACTTTCTCTGTTGGTTTATTAAATTCTGCGAGAATCTCTACAGCAAACCAAAAACACATGAACTGATCATCAGGCAATGTGGCATTTACCCCGTTTCTATACCAATCAAGTGAACGTCGGAGTGCAGACGGCACGTCATAGCGCAATAACGTTTCGATAGCGGTAACTACCTCGTTATCCAGCATCGGCTGAGGGTCAAGGTAATCAATGGATTTGCCCCACATCAACATGGATTTCATGCCGTCACTGTCTCCAGTGACCTGAACAATCTTCTTCGTTCGGTACCGTTTTAAGCGCCCCCCGGTAGCTAACGAGAGAAAGTTCAAAAAGTCTGCCAAACGCTCGTCGGCGGCATCCTTTGCATCGTCTAAGGACTCGGCTTCAAAGTACAAATGAACCGAGAGCAAGAATGGGGTTGAGTAGGAGGTACGAGGAATGTTTCTCAGCTTAGCCCTAAACAGACCCGTAGGGTGATTCACCGTCAAAATGCGGCCATCCTTGACTATGGAGCATTCCGAGCGGATTTCGAAATTGGCTGCATAAAGCATATTCATACTCCATGGGAACTAATGCATTCCGGATATGATATAAAAATATCGTCTTTGCGAACTAGAAATCCACGTTTAACTGCATCAAGAGGGAAAATTGAACGGCGGATAAGCGGCGGGTAGCCGCCTGATTCCAGATTGAGCCTCAAGGTCGGTTACAGCCGAGTAGTTCGTATTCGTCACTTACACTGAGGGTCAGCAGCAATCAGAAACCTGACATTGGCACTACGGACTAACGAAGTTCCGGATTGGGTCGGTTGTGTGAGCTCGTCGGATGGAGAAGCTGCCGTTCGACGTGACTTCTAGTTGAACGGCAGGTGACTGGCACATTGCTGCCCGAGTCAGGCGATACCCCCATCGTCAGCAAAGGCCGAGAGCCGCCTGAGGGAATATTGGCCCCTTGGCCTGCAAGTTTTCAAGGCGTCAACCGGGCAATCGCTCAAGCCTATAGCGTTTTACTGGATGGCCAAAACTTCGAATAGATTAACGAGAGTGCGGCGTTTCTGTCGTATCCGACTCATCGATGCCGAGATCCAAATACAGGTTGCCCGGTTCCGTGATGTGGGAACGGCCATGAAATTCTGGATTTTTTTTCGCGTCACGCAAAACTCGTCGTAAGCCTCTTTGGGTCAACGGTCGTAGGCGGCTGTCGCGAAATGTGCAGTTCCCTGTAGCATCTACGGCCAGTAAGTACTCGGTATAGAGTCGGGCTTGTTTTCCGGGACGGGCGTAAATTTCTACCGAGAACAACTGCCCAGGTATCAAACGATGCACGTCGCGCCGGCGCAACAGGATGGCCTGATGATCGGTGTCGTACTCAACGATATCCATTTCCAACGCAACTCGGGCAACGGGACGCGCAAAAGGCTCTGAGAGCAAGGGCTCGGCCCAAGCCATGGATTCTGAAATTGTTGCCAAACCTAGCGAGGTCAACAAGGCGTCCAGTTTATTCATGGTCATCGCCAACTTCCTTTACTTGGAGTTGGACAGTTCTGTGCTGAAGAAAATTCAAGCGTACATCGCCAACAAGGAAGGCTCGGGCCTTAATCCCAGTACAGGAGTGGAAGTATCGAGAACTCCTACGAAAGCCTACTCTGGATACGTTCACGCCGCATCGCCCTAGATAATGGATATGTACGGTGGGAATCCAGCATGCTTTCATCTCAAAGGAATGCTGGGCACGGCAAGACATACAGAACACCGGGAAGACCTCTGGAACTATTTCTACCGAAGCATTCTGAACTTCGAACTGGCAGCAAAAGCGTTCGGAGATCAGGATTTGTTCGACCAGATTCACGCGTTCACCGTCGAGTTCGAAGAAGCTGCGGGTAAAGACTACTCTCCAAAACCTATCCAAAAAAGAAGCTAGCGGCTAAACGACCCACGAAAAAGTAGCTCAACCATCTTCGTGATCAAACTACCGCGCTTCGCTTGCTTCCTGGCTTGTTTGGCTTCGCCAGCCCAAGCCCAAGCTCTGTTCTTTCTAGCCCCTGTAAAATAGAAGCTAACAACCAAGGCAAGGCACGAGCAGTGAACCGTAGGGGATTATTAGAAAGGCGGAGGAGAATTGGAGTATCCCAGTCTACAAACTTACCAGTTTCTTGAGTCTCAAACTGCGCCTCGCTTTTGTTACCACGCGGTCAGTTGGGTAACATTCTTTGTAATGGCATCAGACAACTTCACGCTTGGAATCCAAAATGACCTGAATTTCCATCAGCATGGAAAGCCTCAGCGATCCATCCTGGCTATGGATTTGTGGACAATTCGCCTACGGCGAACCGGGGAGCTTGCCGTGGATAACCCAGCGGGTTATCCACCGCGCCCCCCGTTACCCACAGCCTCCACAGCCCAATCCCGCAGCCTGCCGTGGAAAACGCTTCGCGTTTCCCACCGCGCTGCGGCCGAAACATGCATAGATAAATCCCCTAAAGCAAAACATCTTCAACGCGCTCGTGTTACTCGCCACCGCCAAATGCTCGTAAAACCCATGGAGTTGTCAGTGTGCGGTAAAGTACGAGGGCCAGACCAACCTCTTCCGAGTTTTGGACAACATTTCACGAATTCTGGTACAAAAAGCAAAATGCCGGAATTCGACCGCAAGGTGATCGAGACCCTACGCGAACCGCTCGAAACCGGGCGTATCCACATTGCCCGCGCCGCCCGCCGTGCCGAATTTCCAGCCGAATTCCAGCTGATCGCGGCCATGAATCCGTGTCCCTGCGGTTTTTTGGGCCATGGCAACCACAAATGCCGCTGTACCCCGGATCAGGTTTCCCGCTATCGCGGCAAGCTTTCCGGCCCCTTCCTCGACCGCATCGATCTGATCATCGAGGTGCCCGCCCTGCCCGCCGAAACGCTTGCCGAACGGGGAGAAGGGGAATCCTCGGCCGCGGTGCGTTCGCGGGTCGAAGCCGCCCTGGCCCGGCAAACGGCCCGCCAGGCCAAGCCCAACGCCCGCCTCGACACGCGGGAAATCGACGCCTGTTGTCAGCCGGACGAGGCAGGCGGCAAGCTGCTCAAGCAAGCCACGGCGCAACTCGACCTGTCGGCCCGCGCCTGGCACCGCGTACTCAAGGTTGCCCGAACCATTGCCGACCTCGCCGGCAGCGACGATATCCGCGCGCCGCACGTCGCCGAAGCCATCCAGTACCGGCGCTTTGCCCGTGGCTGAGGGCAACCGGCACAGCACCCGGGGCATCGCCACCTTGCTGGCCTCGCTCTCGGCGCTCGGCCCCTTTTCCATCGACACCTACCTGCCCTCCTTCCACGAGATCGGCGAAAAGCTGCAGGCGACGCCGCTGGAAGTGCAACAGACCCTGTCGGCCTACCTGTTCTCCTTCGCCCTGATGACCTTGTGGCACGGCGCCATTTCCGACCGCTTCGGACGGCGCAAGGTCATCCTGGTCGCCGTCGGCCTGTTCGCCGTCGCCTCGGCCGGCTGCATGCTGGCCACCCGCATCGAACAGCTGTGGTTCTGGCGGGCCATGCAGGGCGTCACCGCCGGGGCGGGCATCGTCATCAGCCGGGCCATCGTCCGCGACCTGTTCGACGGCGCCGAGGCCCAGCGGCTGATGTCGCAGATCACCATGATGTTCGCGCTGGCCCCCGCCGTCGCCCCGGTCATCGGCGGCTGGCTGCAGACCCTGTTCGGCTGGCGCTCGGTCTTCGCCTTTCTGGTACTCGCCACCGGCGTCCTGTGGCTGGCCTGCTGGAAACTGCTGCCGGAAACGCTGCCGCCGGAAAAACGCCAATCCCTCCGCCCGACCTACCTGGCCAGCACCTACTGGAAAGTCATGACCTCGCCGGCCTTCCTGACCGCCTGCGCGGCGCTGGCCCTCAACTTCAGCGGCTTTTTCATCTATATCCTGTCCGCCCCGGTCTTCCTGATGACCCACCTCGGGGTGCCGGAAACCGGCTTTCTCTGGCTGTTCGGCCCGGCCATGGCCGGATTGACCGGCGGTTCTTGGCTTTCCGGCCGCCTGGCCGGCAAGGTGTCGTTGCCGCGCACCATCGCCACCGGCTATGCCGTGATGGGCAGCGCCGCCGGCATCAACCTGCTGCTCAATATTGCGCTGCCGCCGGGGCTGCCGTGGAGCGTCCTGCCCATTTTCATCTACACGCTGGGCATGTCGCTGGCCATGCCCTGCCTGAGCCTCTTCGCGCTCGATCCCTTCCCTTCCCAGCGCGGCCTGGCCGCCTCGTGCCAGACCTTCTTCCAGTCCGGCTTCAACGGCATCACCGCGGCACTGATCGCCCCGGCCCTGTGGGGTTCGACGCTGACGCTGTCGCTCGGCATGGCCGGCCTGATGCTGGTCGGCGGCAGCGCCGCCCTGCTCCACCAGCGCTTACGTCTGGTACCACGGTAGGCCGCGAAAACGCCAGCCGCCCAGCGTGCCGCGATGGTAATTCTCGTCGAGCGGGCCTTCGAACCCTTCGAGCACGTTGATCACCCGCGTAAACCCGGCTGCTTCCAGCGCCTGCCCGGCATCGACCGAACGATTGCCGCTGCGGCAGATGAGCAGGACCGGCCGCGCCAGATCGCCTTTCACCACCCGCGCCACCTTGGCGGCAAACTGCGGGTCGATTTCCCAATCCGGCCCCTCTTGCCAGGCCACATGCTCGGCCCCGACAGGAAAACCGACATACATGAACTCGGTTTCCGCCCGGCAGTCGATCAGGACGGCTTGTGCGTCCTGCTGCAGAAATTCGTAGGCGGCCCGGGGATCGAGGTGCTGCATCGGCATATCCGAAAATTAGTGAGGATGGATATTATGAAAGAGAGCCCGCCCGGGCGTAAACTTGCCTTTCCCCATCGACCGGAGTTCGCATGAAGCTGCCCGCCTGGATATCCGCCGCCGCCTCGGCCATCATCGCCGCCGCACTACCGGCCTGCGACTTCGTCAACCTGAAGGAGATCAAGCCGGGCGTCACGAC
>CALJZP010000238.1 GCA_937983545.1 uncultured Azonexus sp. | reverse complement strand
ATGATCAAGCGACACTACGAACAGGTCTCTGCAATGTCGAAAGGCAAGATTCCGATGAATCGAGACGAACTCAATCGTCATTCCAACTACCTGGAGATGCTGTCGCGGGCCAGCATGGATGGCTTCGTCGCCGGGTCGCATGACGGAGACACCAAGGCCAAGCCGGAAATCTGGCAGGACTGGCCGCGCTTTCGCTCGCTGACCGAAAAATTTCAGGGAGATGCCGCGCGTCTCAAGGATGCCGCACGAAGCGGCAATGCGGAGTCCTTGAAAAATGCCGTTGCCGACATGACCCGCACCTGCAAGAACTGCCATGACGATTTCAAGGCATCGTCACTGGATCGCTGATCGACTACAAATTCTTCGGCAAAGGCAACGATGCGTGCGAAGCGGTCAGCGCCGGATGATCCGGCGGCGATCCCTTATTCGCAGCCGATGCGCGAAACGACTGAACGTTGAGGCGTAGCCGAACTATCTGCGACACCTTCGGCTGCCCGACGTTGCTTCTCCAGGATGAAGGCGACGAGCCACTGATCGCTGTCGACGATATGGCTGGCAAGCCAGTCCCGAAGAAAATCGATCAATTCGGATTTTGCAATGCGCTCCCCGGCTCGAAAGCGCCTGCGGATATCGTTGATCGTTTCGGCAAACGAACGGTGTTCGTCGAAATGCGCCGAGGCGTCGGCACATTTTTCCTGGTCGTAGCCGTATTGAACGGCCAGATCCTCTTCGGTCCAGAAATGAAACAAGGCATAACCGAGCAACTCATGCGTGACGTTTTCCCAGACGGCCCGGCCGCTATCGTTACGCAACTCTGAATTCACCCTGTTGAACATTTTGACGAGCGTACGGTGTTGCAAGTCGATCTCGGCAATTCCCGTTTCAAACTCCCGACGCCAAATCATCTTTTCGGTTGACTGCATGATTTTTGTTGACCTTGATAGCTTGTGCCAGCAGTGATGGCCGTTGGCAGACAAGAAACGGCCTCGTGACAGCCGTTCTGAGTAGCCCGCGATGCTATTTTCCTTGCGATGCCATGCCATTGCGCTAGATCAAACGCGAAGGAAAAACGTCCGCAGCGGAACATCTGTCCGTACGCAGAAAATCAAAAGGCCGGGATTTCTCCCGGCCTTTTCATGGCTACCGCAATATTCGATCAGCCCTTCTTGTGGCTCGCCAGACGCGTCCAGGTGTCGACCACGGTATCCGGGTTCAGCGAGATGCTGTCGATACCCTGATCCATCAGCCATTCGGCCAGATCCGGGTGGTCGGACGGGCCTTGGCCGCAGATACCGATGTACTTGCCGGCCTTGTTGGCTGCCGCGATGGCCATGGCCAGCAATTGCTTGACGGCAGGGTCACGTTCGTCGAACAGGTTGGCGACCAGACCGGAGTCGCGGTCGAGGCCCAGCGTCAGCTGGGTCAGGTCGTTGGAGCCGATGGAGAAGCCGTCGAAGATATTGAGGAAATCGTCGGCCAGCAGTGCGTTGGACGGGATTTCGCACATCATGATCAACTTCAGGTCGTGTTCGCCCTGCTTCAGGCCATGTTCGGCCAGCAGTTCGACAACGGCCTTGCCTTCGCCGACGGTACGAACGAACGGCACCATCAGCTGCACGTTGGTCAGGCCCATTTCCTCGCGCACCTTCTTCATCGCGCGGCACTCCATTTCGAAGCAGTCCTCGAAGGTGTGCGCGATGTAGCGGGAGGCGCCGCGGAAGCCGAGCATCGGGTTTTCCTCTTCCGGCTCGTACAGTTCGCCGCCGAGCAGCTTGCGGTATTCGTTGGACTTGAAGTCGGACAGACGGACGATGACCGGGTTCGGCCAGAAGGCGGCGGCGATGGTGGACACGCCTTCGACCAGCTTTTCTTCGAAGAAGGCCTTCGGCGAAGCGTAGCCGCGGGCGCGACGCTTGATTTCCTCGCGCTTCGAGGCCGGCAGGCGCTCGACATCGAGGATGGCCTTCGGGTGGATACCGATGACGTTGTTGATGATGAACTCGACACGGGCCAGACCGACGCCGGCGTTCGGCAGTTGGGCGAACTCGAAGGCCAGTTCCGGGTTGCCGACGTTCATCATGACCTTGACCGGGACATCCGGCATGGCGGAGATGTCACGGGTGGTCACTTCGAAATCGAGGCTGCCGCGATAGACGTGGCCGGTATCGCCTTCGGTGCAGGAGACGGTAACGATTTCGCCTTCGGTCAGGGTTTCGGTGGCGTCACCGCAACCGACGATGGCCGGGATGCCCAGTTCGCGGGCGATGATCGCGGCGTGGCAGGTACGGCCACCCCGGTTGGTGACAATGGCGGAGGCGCGCTTCATCACCGGTTCCCAGTTCGGGTCGGTCATGTCGGCGACCAGCACGTCGCCCGGCTTGACCTGATCCATCTCGCGCGGGTCCTTGACGACGCGGACCGGGCCGACGCCGATCTTCTGGCCGATGGCACGGCCGGAGGCGAGCACTTTGGAGAAGGACTTCAGCTTGAATTTTTCCTGCTTCCCGGCATGAGCCTGGGACTGCACGGTTTCCGGACGGGCCTGGAGGATGTACAGCTTGCCGTCGACGCCATCCTTGCCCCACTCGATGTCCATCGGACGGGCGTAGTGCTTTTCGATGATCTGGGCGTAGCGGGCCAGTTCCATGACTTCTTCGTCATTGATCGAGAACTGGTGGCGCAGGGATTCCTCGACATCCTCGGTGATCGTGGACTTGCCGGCGACTTTCTCGGGCGAGAAGGTCATCTTGATCATCTTGGAACCGAGATTGCGGCGCACGACGGCCTTCTTGCCGGCTTCGAGCATCGGCTTGTGCACGTAGAACTCGTCCGGATTGACGGCACCCTGGACGACGGTTTCACCCAGACCGTAGCTGGAGGTGACGAAGACGGCATCGCGGAAGCCGGATTCGGTGTCGAGCGTGAACATCACGCCGGCAGCGCCCTTGTCGGAGCGGACCATGCGCTGGATACCGGCCGACAGGGCGACGTCGGCGTGCAGGAAGCCCTTGTGGACGCGGTAGGAAATGGCACGGTCGTTGTACAGGGAAGCAAACACTTCCTTGATCGCGTGCATGATGTTTTCCAGGCCGACGATGTTCAGGAAGGTTTCCTGCTGGCCGGCAAA
>CALJZP010000237.1 GCA_937983545.1 uncultured Azonexus sp. | reverse complement strand
CCAGAAACTGTCCGAAAGCCTCTTCGGAAAGGGGGAGGGTGGCTGCCTGGCGGATGTCGTTGTCGCGGTCGTACAGAAAGCTGGCGATTTCTTTTGCTGTATCCGTCGTCAGTGCCTCGATTGCTTCGCGCGAACGCAGGTCCAAGGCGCGTATCGAATCGTCGGTGACGGTCTTGCTCATGGATTTCATGCTCGCCAACACGGTATCGGCCATGCTCGCGGCTTTGGTCGATACATCATTGCCCAGATGGCTCGTGGCATGCCAAGCAAACCAGGCGAGGAGCAAAAGCGGAATCACCTTGATCAACACGAAGATGGTGATCAGTTTGCCGCGTATGCCGAGCATGAAGGCCGGGAAAGGCATCGATATTCTCCGAGAGGGAACCTGGGGCGTCGGGCGGCTTAGTGTTTATCCACTTTCTTTTCCCCCTCAGCTTTGGTCTCTGCCTTGCTTTCCGCCTTGGCCTCGCTCGCCGAGGCGGCTTCGGTCGAATCCTTTTTTGCCTTTTTCCTTGCGCCCGGAGGTTCCGGGGGCGGCAGTTGCGGGGCAACCGTTTCCAGCTTGTTTTCCCGCATGTATTCATCCATTTCGCGCCAGCCAGCATAGATGCCTGCTTTCGGCAGCCAGCCGTAGATCGAATAGCAGTCCTCGATGGCACGGCCTGATTGCCGACAGGCACTGCCGACAGCCTTGGCTTCCGGCTCCATGCGAGCTTCCTTCTTGGCGGGATCTTCCAGGCCAAGCTTCTGGCCGATCTGGTCGCATGCGTTGAGTGCGATGACGGCGATGGCGGCTAAGATGTACGTTTTCATGTTCGCGATTCTCGCATATTTGTAAAAGACAGGGAGAGGCGATGCGCTGATTTTGGCGGGTATAATCAAGCGCTTTACGCTTCCGGAGTACCCATGCAGCATCGCATTCTCCCTTCCGCTGTTGCCATTTCCCTGGCCCTTGTCTGTGCCAACGCATCAGCGGCCAAGCCGGTCGCCAAGACCGCAGCCAAAGCAGCGCCGGCGGTGGTTGCCGATTTTGAACTCGCGCACAACCTGGGGCCTGCCGGTGAAGAGCAGCTGCAGGCCGTGGTGGATCGGTTCAACAGGGAAACGGGGGGGAATCTGAAGCTGTCCCGCCTTGAAAAGGGCGAAAAGCCGGCGGGCCTGAATCTGGTTCGTCGTTATGACATCAGCGACATTCTGGTTCAGCCGAAGAGCTTCATGCCCCTGCACGAGATGATGGCCAAGGCAGGCCAGCCACTGCAACTGGCCGATCTCTCTCCCGATCTGAAGGCGGGTGCAGTCGATGGCAAGGGGCGTCTGGTCGCTTTGCCGCTGGTGTATTCGACGCCGGTGCTGTTTTACAACAAGAATGCCTTCCGCAAGGCGAAGCTGGACCCCGAGCAGCCGCCGAAGACCTGGTTCGAGATGCAGGGGGTTCTCGACAAGCTCCAGGATGCTGGCTATGCCTGCCCCTATACGTCGTCGTGGCCGGTTTGGGTCCATATCGATAACGTCAGTGCCGTTTCGGGGGTTCCTGCCGTCAGCGACAAGGGGGCGTTGATCTTCAACGGGCTCCCGCAAGTCAAGCATATCGCCATGATGGCAACCTGGGCCAAGGCCAACTATTTCAAGTTGTTCGGGCGTCGCGACGAAGCCAGCGCCCGATTCCATGCCGGCGAGTGCGCGATGATCACGACCAACTCCCGCGAACACGTCGATTTCCGCGATGCCAAGGGGGTTGAACTGGGTGTGGCGCCGCTGCCTTACCACGACGACGTCTACGGCGGTCGTCAGAACACGCTGGCCGATGGCGGCTCGTTGTGGGTGGGCGCAGGCAAGTCGGCAGCGGAATACAAGCAGGCGGCAAAATTCGTTTCGTTCCTGCTGTCTCCGGAAATGCAGATAGAAATGGTGCGCATCTATGGCGGTTTGCCGCTGACCGCTGCGGCACGCGCGGCAGCCCGGAGCAAGCTGCTGCAGGATGGAGACAAGACGCTTGAGGTGGCCTACGCCTCGATGAAGGGGCGCGGTACGGTGCACGTCCCGCACGTCGCCGATGCAGACCAGGTTCGCATCATTACGGACGAAGAACTGGAAGCCGTGTGGGCGGACAAGAAGCCCGCCAAGGCCGCGCTCGATACGGCGGTGTCGCGTGGCAACGTCGTATTGAATGCGAAGCCGGCCCTGAAAAAGGCGCAGCCCTTCTGATGAAGCTGTCGCTGCCGCGCTGGTTTGCTCATCGCGGCGGCGGTTCGCTTGCTCCGGAAAACACCCTGGCGGGTATCAGGCTGGCGGCTCGGCTCGGTTATCGGGCTGTCGAATTCGACGTGATGTTGTCGGGGGACGGTACGCCGGTCCTCATTCACGATGAAACGCTGGAGCGGACGACCAACGGTATCGGGCGTGTCTGCGAAACGCCGGATGCCGAACTGTTCGCGCTCGATGCCGGCCATGGCGAGCGCATCCCGCGCCTTGCCGAGGCGGCAGCCCTGTGTCGCCAATACAGGTTGCTGGCTAATGTCGAGATCAAGCCGGCTGGCGGATTCGAGCGACAGACAGCCGAGGTGGTTGCCCGTCAGGCAAGCGCCCTGTGGCAAGGGGCCGAGGTGATGCCCTTGCTCTCGTCGTTTTCCCTTGAGGCGGTGGAGATCGCGCGCGACCTGGCGCCGGCTCTCTCGCGAGGCTTGCTGTTCGAGCGGGTGCCTGCCGATTGGCAGCAGGAGATGCAGCGCTTGCAGGCGGTCAGGCTGCATTGCAATGCCTCTCACCTGGCCGACGATACCCTTGCCGCATTGAAGGAATCCGCCATTCCGGTGCTGTGTTACACCGTCAACGATCCGGAACAGGCGAAGGCCTTGTTCGCGCGGGGCGTCAGTGCCGTATTCACCGACCGGCTCGACCTGTTCGCATCCGAAACAAGTGCTTACAAAGGTTTGCAATTGGGCGGCTGATTTCAAAACGGATTTGACTTCTAATGGCGCTCAGGGATTTTGCCCCACACTCAGGAGGAAAACATGAAGACCATCAAAGCACTTGCCGCCATTGCCGTCGTCCTGCCCACCCTTGCTTTCGCCCAGGCCAATACGCCGGGCATTGACCAGCACCAGGCCAACCAGGAGCGCCGTATCGATCAGGGGGTTGCTTCGGGCAGCCTGACCCAGCGCGAGGCGAACCGTCTGGAGCGTGGTCAGCAGCGTGTCGATAACATGGAAACCGGGCCAAGGCTGACGGCGTGCTTACCCGCCAGGAACGCGCGCGCCTCCATCAGGCACAGGACGTGCAAAGTGACCGCATTTACCGCCAGAAGCATGATCGTCAGCATGACTATAATCACGATGGTCGCAAGGACCGCCCACGCCAGCGTTGATCGTCGATCGCCGATATGAAGAACCCGCCGCCGAGCGGGTTTTTCTTTTTGTACGGAGCTCATCGTTGCGCTCATGCTCCTGCACTGAAGGCGGGTACTTTCATTTAAAATCGATGGTTTCGAATTCCAACGCCGCGAAGGCTGCCAGCTTATGAAGAGCTCTGAAATCCGCCAGCAATTCCTCGACTTCTTTGCCTCGAAGGGGCATCAGATCGTTGCTTCCTCGTCGCTCGTTCCGCACGACGACCCGACGCTGCTGTTCACCAACGCCGGCATGAACCAGTTCAAGGACGTTTTCCTCGGTTTCGACAAGCGCCCCTACACCCGCGCCACCACCTCGCAGAAATGCGTGCGCGCCGGCGGCAAGCATAACGACCTCGAAAACGTCGGCTACACCGCACGCCATCACACCTTCTTCGAAATGCTGGGCAACTTCAGCTTCGGCGATTACTTCAAGCGCGATGCGATCAAGTACGCCTGGGAGCTGCTGACCGAAGTCTACAAGTTGCCGAAAGATCGCTTGATGGTCACGGTCTACGCCGAGGACGACGAAGCCTACGACATCTGGCACAAGGAAGTCGGCGTGCCGGCCGAGAAGATCGTGCGTATCGGCGACAACAAGGGCGCCCGCTACGCCTCCGACAATTTCTGGATGATGGGCGACACCGGCCCCTGCGGCCCGTGCACCGAAATCTTCTACGATCACGGCGACCACATCTGGGGCGGCCCGCCGGGCTCGCCGGAAGAAGACGGCGACCGCTTCATCGAAATCTGGAACAACGTGTTCATGCAGTTCAACCGCGACGAAGCCGGGGTCATGCACCCGCTGCCCAAGCCGTCCGTCGACACCGGTATGGGCCTGGAGCGCATCTCCGCCGTGCTGCAGCATGTGCATGCCAACTACGAGATCGACCTGTTCCAGAGCCTGATCAAGGCCGCCGCCCGCGAAACCAGCGATGCCGACATGAACAGCCCGTCGCTGAAGGTGCTGGCCGACCACATTCGTGCCTGCTCTTTCCTGATCGCCGACGGCGTCATCCCGGGCAATGAAGGTCGCGGCTACGTCCTGCGCCGTATCATCCGCCGCGCCATCCGCCACGGCTACAAGCTCGGCGCCCGCGCCGCGTTCTTCAACAAAATGGTGCCGGACCTCGTCGCCGAGATGGGGGCAGCCTACCCGGAACTCAAGGAAAATCAGGCAAAGGTCATCGCCACGCTCAAGCAGGAAGAAGACCGCTTCTTTGCCACCATCGAGCACGGCATGGCCATCCTCGAAGGCGAACTGGCCGACATGGCCGCCAAGGGCGTCACTGTCTTCAACGGCGAAACCGCCTTCAAGCTGCACGACACCTACGGCTTCCCGCTCGACCTGACGGCCGACATCTGCCGCGAACGCGACTTCACTGTCGACGGCGCCGCCTTCGATGCCGCGATGGCTCGCCAGAAAGAGCAGGCGCGAGCCGCCGGCAAGTTCAAGATGGCCGTCGCCCTCGATTACGCCGGTCAGGAAACCGCCTTCCATGGCTACGAATCGCTCGAAGCCAAGGGCAAGGTGCTGGCGTTGTACAGGGATGGTGCCGCCGTCAATGAACTGAGCGAAGGCGACCTCGGTGTCGTCGTCCTCGACAACACGCCGTTCTATGCCGAATCCGGCGGGCAGTGCGGCGATCGCGGCGAACTGAAGGGGGGCGGCGGCATCTTCGCCGTCGAGGATACGCTGAAAATCCAGGCGGCTGTCTTCGGCCACCACGGTGTCCTGAAGACCGGCAAGCTGGTTGTCGGCCAGGATGTCGCAGCCCGAGTCGACGCGGTTTCGCGTGCAGCGACGGCCCGTAACCATTCGGTGACCCACCTGATGCACAAGGCCTTGCGTCAGGTGCTCGGCGGCCACGTGCAGCAGAAGGGTTCCCAGGTCGATCCGGACAAGACCCGTTTCGACTTCGCGCATACCCAGCCGATGACGGCCGAGGAAATCCGCGAGGTAGAGGAAATCGTCAATGCCGAGATTCTGGCCAACGCGGCTACCGATAGCCGTGTGATGGCCATCGACGATGCCCAGAAATCCGGCGCGATGATGCTTTTCGGCGAAAAATACGGCGATGAAGTACGTGTCGTCGCGATCGGCTCCTCCAAGGAACTGTGCGGCGGTACGCACGTTGGCCGCACGGGCGACATCGGCCTGTTCAAGATCGTCAGCGAGGCCGGCGTCGCCGCCGGCGTGCGCCGCGTCGAGGCGATCACCGGAAACAATGCGCTGGCTTACGTGCAGGCGCAGGAAAGCCGTGTCCAGGGAATCTCCGCGCTGTTGAAGACGACGCCGGAGGAGATTGCCGAGCGTGTCGTCGGCATCATGGACAACGTCCGCTCGCTGGAAAAGGAGTTGGCCCGCCTGAAGTCGAAGCTGGCTGCGTCGCAGGGCGACGATCTGGTCGGTCAGGCCGTCGACGTCAAGGGTGCCAAGGTGCTGGCCGCGACGCTGGAAGGCGCTGACGCCACCGCACTGCGCGAAACGATGGACAAGCTCAAGGACAAGCTGAAGTCGGCGGCCATCGTGCTGTCCTCGGTCGCCGATGGCAAGGTGACGCTGATCGCGGGTGTTACCGCCGACCTGACCGGCAAGGTCAAGGCCGGCGAACTGGTGAACCTGGTGGCCCAGCAGGTCGGCGGCAAGGGGGGCGGCCGGCCGGACATGGCGCAGGCCGGCGGAACACAGCCGGAAAACCTGCCGGCTGCGCTGGCTGCAGTTCAGGCCTGGGTCGACGCCAAGCTTTGAAAACGCTGGTCGGCACCTTGCTGCTGCTGGGGGCGGGGCTATGCCTCGCCGCCGAGCCGGATCGTGCGTCGATCGAGGCGGTTACGTCCGATGGGCTGCCGGTGCGTCTGTTTCCGAACGGACGCTGGGAGTTCGTCGATGCGGCCAGGGCCGAAGCGGCCCGCAAGGTTGCAGCCGGTTACCCGGAAAACCAGGTGCGTAGCGCCGAGGC
>CALJZP010000236.1 GCA_937983545.1 uncultured Azonexus sp. | reverse complement strand
AGGGTGCGACCGGGGAGGGGTTTCCCGAATGTCATTCGGTATTGGCGACCGGCGCGAGCGAAGTCGGCACCGGTTTGAAGGCGAGAAACTCCTCAACCGGCATCGGCCGTGCGAACAGGAATCCCTGGAAGGTGTCGCAACCGATGTCGCGCAACAACGAGGCTTGCCGTTCCGTTTCGACGCCTTCGGCCACAACCTTCAATCCCAGGGCGTGGCCCAGGGTGATGATCGCGTGTACGAGCGCGCGCTCGCGACTATCGTTTTCGAGATCGATGACGAAGGAACGGTCGATCTTGATTTCGTCGATGCTGAAACGGTTCAGGTAGCCGAGCGACGAGAATCCCGTTCCGAAATCGTCGAGCGAGACGTGGATGCCGCGCTGGCGCAGCTGTGCGATGACGTTCTGGGCCGTATCGGCGTTCTGCATCAGAACGCTTTCGGTCAACTCGATGACCAGCGATTCGGGCGGAATGCCGGTGCGGTTGAGTTGTTCGTCGATGAACTGGATAAGCGAGCGTTCGAAAATACTGCCGGCCGACAGGTTGATGCTGATCCGTCCCGGGCTCATGCCCCAGGTGTGCCAGTCGGCGATCAGGTCGCAGACATGGGCGATCAGCCATTCGCTGATCGGGTGGATCAGGCCGGTTTCCTCGGCCAGGGGGATGAACTCGCCCGGCGAAATGAGGCCCAGTTCAGGGTGTTTCCAGCGCAGCAGCACTTCGGCACCCGTCAGTTTCCCTGTGCTGGCGCAGAGCTTGGGCTGGAAATACGGCTGCAGTTGGCCGCCCTGTTCGATGGCGGCACGCAGATGACGTTCCAGCATCATGCGATGGCTGGCGGCACGGTCATGCTGCGGATCGAAGAAGCTGACGCTGGCACCGCCGCCGGCGGATGCCTGGGTGGCGACCAGCATGGCCTGGCGCATCAGCTCCGGAATGGCGTCGGTATGTTCCGGGTAATCGGCAATGCCGATGAAGACCTTGATCAGGACTTCTTCATCTTGCAGCAGCAAGGGACGCTGCATGATTTCGACGATTTGTCCCGAGAAGCACTGCACCCGCTCTTTCGACATATTCCCCGGCAGTGCGGCAATCAGGGCGTACTCGTCGTAGCGCGCCAGCTTCACTTGTTGAATGAATTCGAGATCGGCGCCGCAGCAACAGGCCGGGGTTTCGAGCAAGCCCTTGAGGCGGCCGGCCAGCGCGCGGATGGTGGCGTCGGCGATCTCCTGGCCAAGGACGGTCTGCACGTCGCGAAGATTGGCCAAATGGATGAAGATGACCGACAGCGGGTGTTTGCCCGACAATTCAGCCTCGCGCTCGAGCAGTTCGACCAGGCGGGCCCGGTTGTTCAGCCCGGTGACCGCATCATGCCAGGCGAGGTCGCGAATCCTTTCCTCCTGTGTGACGCGTTCGGTAATGTCCTGCGTGAATCCTTCGGCGCCGATGTAGCGGTGGCGTTCGTCGAAGCGGGGAAAACCGCGTTCGTGGACGTGTTGCCAGGCATTGCTGTCGACCACGTTGCGCAGTCGGTAGTCGATCTGGTACGGGCGTCCCATGCACAATTCCGCGCGCTGGCGCAGCAGCAGGGTGCGGTCCTCGCGGTGCACGCGGGCCATCAGGCGCTTGTCGGGGAACGGCAGCTGGCTGGCGCCGATGATTTCAAGGTATTCCCGCGAGGCGCGAATGATGTTGCCTTCGGTGTCGGTCGTCCAGTTGCCGAGACGGGCAATCTGCTGGGTGTTGATCAGCGTGGCCTGACTGTCGTACAGCTCGCGGATGGCCGAGGCGGAGCGCAGCAGGTAGCGGATGCGGTGCGGCATCAGCGGAATGTTCAGTGGCTTGGTGATGAAGTCCGTGGCGCCGCAACGGTAGGCCTCGTCGATGGATTTCTGGTCGTCGAGCGCGGTGAGCATGATGATCGGCAGGTGTTCGAGCCGATGCTTGCGGCGCAGGATGCGGCAGGCTTCGAAGCCGTTCATGCCGGGCATCAGAACGTCGAGCAGGATCAGGCTGGGAAGGTAGCCCTCACTGATCATCAGGATGGCTTGTTCGGCTGAGCTGGCCGTACTGACTTCGAATTCATGCTGCGCCAGCACCGATTCGGTGATGGTGCGCATGACCGGTTCGTCATCGACGATCAGGATGCGGGGTTTGATGTTGTCCACTTTATTCCCCTTTTTTCCGGCCGAGTTCTTCCAGAAGTTTTTCGGCAGCAGAGCGGACCAGCACGAATTCCGAAACGATGCCTGGCAGCAGGCTCAGCAGCTCAGCCGACTGCTGGTTGCGGGCCGCCTGTTCGGCTTTTTTGCAGCGAGCCGAAAAATCCATCAGGCCGAGTGCCGCGCTCGAGCTTTTCAGGTTATGCACGATGCGGGTGATGCGCTCGAGATCGAAGTCGCCGCTCAGAGTGGACAGTACTTTGATATGGGCCGTGCCTTCCCGCAGGTATGAGTTCACCACGTTCGGGATGATACGGTCGGCCTCCTTGCCAAGACTGGTGCGCAGTTCGCGGAAATCGAAACTGGGCATTTCGGCTTCTCCGCGTTTTTCGCCCGGCGGCGGTGCGGGTGTGGCTTCTGTCGCTTCGCTTTCTTCAGCCGCTTCGCTGCCGATGCGGGTCGCCGGCAGCCAGCGCAGCATCGCCGTGCTGATGCCGCCGATGGTGACCGGCTTGGCGACGTAGTCGTCCATGCCGGCCTGCAGACACATCTCGCGGTCGCCGGCGAGCGCGTTGGCCGTCAGGGCGATGATCGTCTGCCGTGGCCGCTCTTCGGCCGCTTCACGTTCGCGGATATGGCGGGTTGCCGTCAGGCCGTCCATGACCGGCATCTGGACGTCCATCAGGACCATGTCGAATGACCGCTGACGCAGGATGTCCAGCGCCTCCTGTCCATTGATCGCATGGCTGGTCCGGCAACCCAGGGTGTGCAGAATCTGTTCGAGAATCAGACGGTTCGTGTCGTTATCTTCGACCATCAGCACATCGGCCCCGAAGTGCAATGCGCCCCCGGCCTGTGCCGTGTCCTCCTCATCCACGTCGGTCAGGCTCCACATCTGGGCCAGTTCTGTCCATAGCGCCAGGTCGCCGAAAGGTTCGCTCAATTCGCCCTCGATCCATTCCGGCATCGGCAGAATTTGTCCCTCCGGGCTGGCAACGCCGCGTACGATCAATGCCGGGGCTGTCGGCCAAGTGTCGCGCAGTTTGAGGATGGTGCGCAAATCGGTGTTGTCTTCGAGCAGGATGGTGTCGGTATTGAAACCGTCCGGCGCTGGCGGTACCTGGTCAATGGCGGAAATGGCGTTGATACCGGCCCAGCGCAACAGATGCAGCCAGTGCTGGTTGCGTGCTTCGTTGTTGCAGGAAACGACAACATGACGGCCGCGCAGGCCGGGCATCCATTCGGGCAGCCTGCGTTCTTCTCCGCCGGCACCTAGCAGGGGAAGCGTGATGGAGAACACGGATCCCTGTCCAGGGGTGCTGCTGACCGTGATCTGGCCGCCCATCAGCTGGATGAGGTCATGCACGATGGCCAGCCCCAGTCCGCTGCCGCCGAAGCGGCGGCTCATGCTGTTATCGGCCTGACGGAAAGGAGAAAAAATATCGCATTGCGCGGCTTCGCTGATGCCGATGCCTGTGTCATGAACGTCGATGTTCAGCTGCGGCTTGCCGTTGCTCGTGGCGCGTCGGCAGGATATGCGAATCCCGCCGTTGCTGGTGAATTTGATCGCATTGTTGAGCAGGTTGGTGATGATCTGGCCGAGACGGTATTTGTCGCCGAGGATGTAGTCCGGCAGATCCGGGTCGATGTCGAACCACAGTTCCAGGGCTTTCTTGCGCGCAGCCGGTGCGAAGGCCTGGGCTACCTGCCCGATCACGTCGCGGAATGGAAAGGGGAGTTTTTCGAGCTGCAGGCCCCCGGCTTCGATACGCGAGAAATCGAGAATGTCGTTGAGCAGGAAGAGCAGCGAGTCG
>CALJZP010000235.1 GCA_937983545.1 uncultured Azonexus sp. | reverse complement strand
GTCTGGCCATGATCTGGGGAGGGGCGCTCCATGAGCTCGAACGTAGTCAGAGTAGCGACCTGCACGAAATCGCGCGCGTCACCGAATTTCAGGCGCAGGCTTCGGCGGAGAATGCCGCGTCGTTCATCAAGCGCCTGAATGCGGCGCTGATCGACCTGCGGATACATTGGACGGAAGGGCCGGCGCAATTCGATACACAGGTCAGTCGTCGCCGGAAGTACATGGAAGACATGACCTTCCAGATTGCGGTGATCGATGCGCAAGGGTGGCTGGTCTATTCCAGTCTGGGTTTGCCGCGTGAGCGCATGTTCCTTGGCGAGCGCGAGCATTTTCGGGTTCATGTCGACGGCGGCGACCGCTTGTTCATCAGCAATCCGGTCAAAGGCAAACACTCCGGCAAGTGGTCCATCCAGATCACGCGCCCCTTGCTGTCCGAAAATGGTTTCAAGGGCGTGATGGTGATCTCGGTCAGTCCGGATGCCTTGACTGCCCTTCGAGGCAAGCTGGGTGAGGACGCGGTGGCGTTCGTCGTTGCCGACAGCGGTGACATCATGGCCCGTTACCCGGATGGAGAACGGGTCATGGGGATGAAGGTGCGGGGCGCGCCCTATCTGGGGACGGGGGCGTCCTTGTCCGGCAGCTTTGCGCAGATCGATCCGCTCGATGGCGTCGATCGCATTTACGGCTTCGAACGCTTGCCGGAGTATGGCTTGAGTTTTGTGGTCGGTCACCCAAGGGACGGAGTCCTGGCCGGCTATCGGGATTACCGGACCCGGGTGGTACTCGTGGCGATATTGCTCTCGGCGCTGATTGTGGCGCTCCTCTTCACCTTGTTCCGGACGTTTGCGCATCATCTGGCCATGGAGAGCCGTCTGCAGGAAAGCCAGGCCATGCTGCAGTCTTCGATCGAAACGATCGGTGAGGCCTTTGTCATCTATGATCAGGAGGACCGGCTGGCCTATTGCAACGAGCGCTACCGCGAGTATTACCGGGCATCGACCGATCTGCTGGTGCCGGGGCGGCGTTTCGAGGACATCATCCGGACCGGGGCGGAGCGGGGCCAGTACGCGCAGGCCAGGGGGCGAGTCGAGGCCTGGGTGGCCGAACGGATGGCAGCGCACCGCAGCGGCCAGAGCGACCTCATCCAGCGGCTTGACGATGGTCGGTGGCTGAGAATCCGCGAGCGCAAGACGCCGGAAGGCTTCACCGTCGGCTTTCGCATCGATATTACCGAGCTGTACGAAGCGAAGGAGGCGGCCGAAGCGGCAAACCGTGCCAAGAGCGACTTTCTCGCCGTGATGTCGCACGAAATCCGCACCCCCATGAACGCCGTCCTGGGCATGGCCCAGCTGCTGCTGATGCCCAACCTGAGCGAGGAGGAGCGGCAGGATTTCGCGCGGACCATCCTGAACTCCGGTCAAACCCTGCTGACGCTGCTGAACGATGTGCTCGACCTGTCGAAAATCGAGGCCGGCAAGCTGGATATCAACAGCGCCCCCTTCGATCCTGCGCAGATCCTTCATGAAGCCGCCACGTTGTTTGCCGGTAGCGTGCAGGAAAAGGGAATCGACATGCAATTGGACTGGCAGGGGCCGCCAGGCGCGCGTTACATGGCCGATCCGATCCGCATTCGCCAGATGCTGACCAATCTGGTCAGCAACGCGGTCAAGTTCACCGAGCGTGGCTTTGTGCGTATCGAGGCCAGCGAGCTCACCGATGCGCAGGGGCGACTCCAGATCGAATTCTCGGTGACCGACAGCGGCATCGGGATTGCGCCGGACAAACTGGCGCAGCTCTTTCAGCCGTTTTCGCAAGCCGACAGTTCGACGACCCGGATTTATGGCGGGACAGGCCTCGGCCTGTCCATCGTTCGCCGCCTGGCTGAATTGATGGGCGGCGAGGCGGGGGTCGAAAGCGAATCCGGCAGCGGGTCGCGCTTCTGGTTCCGGGTTCGCGTCGAGGCCCTCGCAATGCATGCGGATAGCCGGCAGGCCGTGCGCCAGGCGGCGGGTGATCTCGCAACGATGTCCGGTCGCGTGCTGATCGTCGATGACAATCCGATCAATCGCAAGGTCACCCAGCGCATGCTTTCCCGGCTGGGCCTGAGCATCGATCTGGCAACCGACGGCAGCGAGGCCGTGGCCGTCGCGACGACCGTTCCGCGTCCGGATCTGGTTCTGATGGATGTGCAGATGCCGGTCATGGATGGCCTCGAGGCGACCCGCCGCATTCGCGAATGGGAAGCGGCGCAGGGGGCTGGGCATCTGCCGGTTGTCGCCCTGAGCGCCGGGGCGTTCGCAGAAGATGCCGAGCAGACCCGTGCCGCCGGCATGGATGACTTCCTGTCCAAGCCGGTCCGGCAGGAAGCCTTGATGGCCATCGTCATCAGACGTCTGGCCGGGAAGGAGGCGGCGCAGCCGCCGGATTCCCCGCCGCTTTAGGCCGTTTCGCCCTGCCGGCGCCGCCTATGGTTTGCTACCTTCCTTCGCCTCGTTGCGTCCGAAAGCCAGCGTGTAGAACACGTCCAGTGCGTTGTCGCTGCCGGCCCGGCCGATGACGGCGATCCGGCGGCTGAGGTTGACGGTGAGCTTGACGATGCCTTCTGCCCTGCCCAACGTCTGCTCGTAGGAGAGCATGGCGTTCGACGACAGGCGCTTGCCGACCGAAAAAATCTGCTGGCCGGTGCTCCCGGTCGTGTCAACGCTACCGCCGGCGACCCGGCTGCTTTGCTGTCGTCCGCCGCTGTCGCCGAGGTTGCCCTGGCGGACGCCGAGTTCGTCGAAGCCGAATGTTTTCTTGATCTGCTGGACGACATTGCCGGCGTCGTTGCCGAGCAGGCCGCTGGCCGCCGTCAGCAAGGTGGTCGCATCGCTTGCCCCCGTTTGCTCCGGGCCATGGCCGAGAACCAGCCAGGCCAGCTTTTCGGCCTCCGGTCGCTCCGGGTCGGAGACCAGCTTGACGACCGGCTTCTGGGCCGTTCCGCTGATCTGCACACCCGCTTCGACCGCCAGGCCCTTGCGGATGGCGCGAACATCGAGCCCGGGATTGTCGAGTAAGCCGTTGAAGCTGAGCACGCCCCGTTCAATGTCGAGCTTCTGCCCGTAGGCCTCGAAGCGGCCGCTGCGGGTCCGGATCGTGCCGCTGGCCCGCGGCAGGTCGCGGCCTTTGGCGGTGATGCGCACTTCGCCGACGAGACGGCTAGAGAGGCCGGCGCCGTTGAACAGGAAGGTATTGCCCAGGTCGGCGGTGATGTCGAGATCGAGTTTCGGGCGCAGCGTGGCGGCCGGTTTTTCGCTGCCCGGGCGCTTGACCACCACATCATCCGACAGGCGCGGCGTGCCGCCCTTGGCCAACTGCCAGTAGCCGGCGTCGACCGCCAGCCGGCCCTGCGCGCCCAGGGTGCCGTGCTGCCAGCTCAGTCGGCCGTTGCCCGAGACGGTTACCCATTGGTCGGGCAGTTGAAAGGCGCCGAGCCGGTCCAGCCGTATATCGAGAAAGGCGCTTTCGCCGCCATCGCCGCCGCTGCCGATGCGCCGGTCGAGGCGCATCTCGCCGCTCACCTCGAGCCGACCGGGGCTCTTGTCGAGCCCGGCCAGTGCGTTGCCGGCTTCGAGCCGGAGGGCGCGCGGCAGGGGCTGCAGCAGGCTGTCGAAACCCAGGCGCCGGATGTGCAGCAGATTGTCGCGCAAGTCGATGTCGAGTTCGCCCCGGGCGAGGTTCAGCCCCTGGGTCGCCAGGCGCAGCGCCAATTGCTCGCCGCGCAACCGGCCGCTGACCAGCGGTCGGCCGGGAGTGCCGGACAGCAGCAGTTCGCCGTTGAGCCGCCCTTCGCTTTGCCAGCCTTCGCCGATCAGTTCGCCCAGCCAGCCGAGGCTGGCCACGTCAGCTTGCAGCGATCCCTGCCAGCGACTGTCGCGGGCCAGCGACCAGGGGCCTTGCATGGCGGCGTCGAGCCGGCCGTCAATCTGCCCGATCCGGCTGCCACGGGCGCTGAGCGACGCGGCCAGTGTCTTGTCGTCAGCCTTGGCTTGCAGCGTCGCTTGCCAGTCGAGCGGGGCGCCGCCCAGGCGCAGCGGCCCGATCTGCCACGTCGACGCCGATAGCAGCATGGGCGCCGGGGCGAGTAGCCGGAAGTTGCGCGCGCTGTCGCTGCTGTCGAGGCGGGCGCTGTCGAGCTGGCCGCTCCAGATTGCACGGGCGCTGTTCCAGCCACCCGCGGCGGCGAGGCTGAACCGGTTCTGCCCGGCGATGTCGGCTTGTGCCGTCAAGCGATGCGTCTGGTTGCTGCCCTCGCCCAGCAGACGCAGGCCGCGCAGCAGGGCGGGCTGGTCGGCGCTGTCGACCGTCGCGACGCTCAGGTCGAGCGCCAGGGGGGAGGTGGCCTCGCTGCCCAGCGTGGCGCTCAGCTTGAGTCCATGTGCCCTGCCGTGGCCGGGCCAGCCGAGCCTGTCGGCCTGCAGGGAGCCGCTGAGGACGGGCGCCTGCGGCGTTCCGGCCAGTTCCCAGTGGCCCTGCACGCCGCCTTCCAGGCCGAAGGTGGCGAGTTGCCGGGCGTCGATGTCGAGCTTGAGCAGGTCGCCGGCCTGCCCGTATGCGCCGCGGGCCGTCAGTCGGTTGTCGCCGGCTGTCAGCTCGATGTCGGCTTGCGGAATGCGCGGCCAGGCGACGCTCAGTTGTCCGCGACCGCTGACGGACTGGCCGCCTATCCGGCTATCCTGCAGGCTGAAACCGGCGTCGACGACGGGTTGGGGGGCAAGGCGCCCACTGGCTTGCAGGCGGGCATTGATATTCGCCGCCGGCAGGCTGGCAAAGCGGCTGGGGTCGAAGTGCCGCAGTTCGCCGTTGATCGAGAAGGCGCGCGGCGAGGCCATGTCCAGTTCGCCTTGCGCCTCCAGTCGCGCCTCGCCGGTGGCCAGCAGGACACGGGACAGTTGCAGGTGCTGCTTCGCCAGGCTGGCTTCGGCGAACAGGCTGAAGGCGCTGTCGCGCAGATCGATGCGCAGGCGCTGTCGTTCGGTGGCCAGTGTGGCCGACAGCGGACCGGCCAGACGGGTCGGACGCAATGAAGACACGAGTTCCCGGGCGTCGAGGCGGCGGGCTTGCAGGTCGAGCGACAGCGCGTTGTCGCGCCATTCACCTCGGCCGTCGAGCGCGCCGCCGCCGGGCAGCGCTGCGTGCAGGTCGCCGAGGCGCAAGCGGGTTTCCTGCCAGTTCAGGGTGCCGGCCAGGGTGACCAGCGGCAGGCGCTGGCGGTCGACGGGGCCCGGGAGCCGGTTGGTCAAGCCGAAGCTGCCGAGAAAACCCTGGTCTTGCGGCGTTATGTCGGCGACCACGCTGAGGTCGGCCTTGGGGGCATCGGCCACCCAGCTGGCCGGGTCGATACGCTCAAGCTGCAGGCGGGCGCGGGCAAACGGCGCCGCGGCAAAGGGCGTCAGCGACACCTGGGCATGGCCGTCGATGCCCTGGGTGGCGACCATGGCCAGTTCGATTCGCGCCAGCTCGCCTCTGGCGGTTGCTTCCATGGCGAGCGGGCGCTGTTCGAGCTGCCCGTTGAGCTTGAGTGTTCCGGACAGCGGGAAGGGAGCCTGGCCGTCGAGGCGGGCCTGCGCTTCGACGGCCACATCGGCCAGGCGCAAGGACAGCTGCTCGACACGGTGTTCGCGTCCGTCGCTCGCCAGGCGCGCGCCGATGTTTTCGCCGATCGTAGCGCCGTTGAGGTTCAGCTTGCCGAGCGCCAGACGCTCGATATCGACGGCCAGCGGGAGTGTCAGCTGGTCCGGTACCAGCAGCGGTTCGTCGCTGGGCGGTTGCCGGATATCGAGCGTCTCCGCCTCGAGTTCGGTGATCCGCAGCTGGCCGTGGAACAGGGCCGGAGCCGACCAGTCGAGACGGACGCCGGTGAGGACGATTTGCCGCTCGCCGTCCTGCCAGCTCAATCTGGCGATGTCGAGCGGGCCGGTCAGGCGGCCCCGCGCGTCGTCGGCTTGCAAACGTCCGGCGCTGGCTTGCGCCGCGAAGCGCAGGATCGTTTGCAGGCCGCTTTCGCTGTTCGTCAGCCAAGCGGCGGCGCCGAGCAGGAAGGCGATGACGAGGAGGAAGAGGAGAGCGATGCGGCGCAGCATGTCAGAACGGAATGGCCAGCGAGAAATGAAGCTGGAAGCCGCGCGTGCGTTCGCCGTAGGCCAGGTCGACGCCGATCGGGCCGGCCGGACTGCGCCAGCGGGCGCCCAGCCCGTAGCCGACGGCGAGGCGGACATCCTGTCGCGCATCGAAGGCGTCGCCGGCGTCGACGAAGGCGGCAATGCCCCAGTCCTCGTCCAGCCAGTGCGTCACTTCGGCGCTGGCGATGGCAAGGTAGCGGCCGCCGACCGTTGCCGTGCCTTCCTTGATGCCCAGGCTCTGATAGGCATAGCCGCGCACCGAACTGGCGCCGCCGGTCCGGAACAGGTAGTCCTGCGGGATGTGGCGGCGGGAGCCGGCCAGGGTATAGCCGACTTCGCCCCGCAGGGTCAGCGTGTTGTCGCGCCCGAGCGGAATGTAGTGCTGGATGCGGCCATGCAGGCGGACAAAGTTCTGGTCCGACAGCAAGGCCCGGGTGCCGCCGCCGATCTGGGTCTGGAGAACCGTTCCCCGGCGCGGGTCGAGCAGATTGTCGACGCGCCGCCAGGTCCACATCGCGTTGGGTACCAGGGCGCGGCTGGTCTCCGACTGGGCGCCGTCGGGTTCGCGCAATTCGGTCTGCCAGTTCAGCGACAGGCGTTGCTCGACGCTGCCGCGCTGCTGCACAGTCTGCGCCCCCAGGGCGTAGCGTTCGGTTTTCAGCCCGGCGATGTCGGTGGTCTGCATCATCGCACCCACACTGTTGCGGCGGAAACGCCCATCCGGCGGCAGGAAGACATCGGCGTAGACCGTCTGCCGCTTCTGCTCCAGGCGCAGGCCGCTGTCCAGTTCCCAGGCTTGGCCCAGCAGGTCGGATGAGTGGGTGTTGAATTCGACGCGGGCGCCGGTGTTCGAACTGGCGCCGGCCCCGAAGGACACCCGGTGCGGCGCCCGTTCGCGGACGCGGACAACGACAGGGGCGGTCGCCATGCCGTCGGCGTCGACCTCGGCGGCTTCGCGATCGAGCGCCGCCTGCACGGAAGAGAAATAGGGTGTCGCCTGCAAGGTGCTCTGCAAGGCGTTCAGGCTTTCCTCGCGGTAGGGTTGGCCGGCTTCCACCACCCGGTTGTAGCGCTCGACCAGCGCCGGTTCGTAACGCTGCAGGCCCTCGACGCGCAAGGCGCCGAAGCGGTAGCGCGGCCCGGCATCGTAATGGGCGCTCAGGCGGGCGCTGTGCGTCTCGACCTCGATCGTCGCCTCGCTGTCGACCAGGCGGGCGTCGGCGTGCTCGAAGGCGAGCAGGCGGGCGAGCACCTGCTGCTTGGCTTCGTTCCAGTCCGCCTGTCGGAAAGGCTGGCCGACCGGCAGGCGCCAGTCGCGCTGGAGTTCTTCCCGGGTTGCGGCGGCGACCGGTCCGTCCAGGCTCAGGGTGACGGCCTTGACCAGGGTGCGCGGCCCGGGGTCGAGGTTCAGGCGCAGCCCGTCGTCGGTATCCGTGAATTCGAAGGTCGGCGCGAAATAGCCTTCGGTGGCCAGGATTTCGCTGAGCGTGCCCTGCAGGCGCTGTGTATTGCCAGCTTCCTCCGGCAGGTAGGGCGCCAGCAGTTCGTCGATGTCGTCCGGCGCCTGCAGACTCAGCTCGCCGGCCGCCAGCGGTGTGGCGGCAGCGAGCAGCAGGGCGGACAGGAAGGAGGCGGTTGGGCGGGCGAACACGCCGTCATTTTACGCGTTGCCGGCGGGCGGACGGGGCGGCATGAAGAATGCGGCGGGTTGTTGACGCAGGCGCCGCCACAAGGCCTTGAGTAGCGGGCCGTGGTGGATGAACTGCACGCCCCGGGCGCGCAGGGCCGTGCGCAGCGCCAGCAGGAAGCTGACCGCCAGGTTGGTGAAGCCGATGGCGGCAACGCCCAGCGCGGCCCAGACGACGGCGCTGAGCGGCAGGTCGAACTGGAAGCCGACCAGGGCGTAGCCCAGGTTGGCCGACGAGAAGGCGATATGGCGAATATCCAGCGGCAGGCCGAGGATGGTGCCGATGACGCCGGTTGAACCGAGCATGCAACCAAACAGGAAGTTGCCCATGATCCCGCCCAGGCGGTCCTGGATATAGCTGCCGATGCGTCCGGCGCGCGCCGGGCCGAAAATGGCCTTCAGCCAGCCCAGGCGGCCGATGCGCGGACCGATTCCGGCATAGGCCGCGCGATTGTCGAAATAGCCGGTGATCAGCCCCGAGAGAAACAGGTAGCAGCCAGCGATCGCGGCATGCGGCAGCGCCCAGGAAAGCAGGTCGAGGCTGTCGAACAGGTGGGCGCCTTTCTCCGGGCTGATGACCGGGGCGCCGTTCAGGTAGCCCAGGCCCGCACCGACGGCAATGGCCACGGGCAGGGCCACCATCACGTTGCCGCCGATGGCTGCCAGCTGGCTGCGGCATACCGCGGCAATGACGTCGACCAGATGCTCGAGGTCGGCGCTGCGGTTCAGGCGCAGGTCGCCGAGCAAGCCGGCCAGCGTCTGGGCGGTCATCGCCGGCTGCTTGGTGGCGACCGTCATGCCGAGCAGGTAGATCGCCACGAAGCCCAGGCCATAGATCATGCTGAACAGGAAGGCTTCGCCGAACAGGGGGGCGTGCAGCGCGGCCGCCTTGATCTTGAGCAGGGCCA
>CALJZP010000234.1 GCA_937983545.1 uncultured Azonexus sp. | reverse complement strand
CGTTTTAGCGGCCGCAGCAGTGGCAGTCTGTTTTGGAGCCTCCGGCGCCTTAGTTTTTGCTGCTGCCGGCTCACTCTTCTCGAGAGGCTGGATGGCTACTTTCGGTGCTTTGACTTCGTCCTTTACGGGCTGAACTGCAGCTTCTTTGCTCATTTTGCTCTCCTGGATTTGCTTCAAGGGTATAAACTATATAAACACTTTATACACTAAGCGAAAGTTAAGCAATTCAGATGCGCAAAATCATGGTCGCCAACCCAAAGGGAGGGTGTGGCAAATCCACCCTGTCGATTCACATCGCCAGTTGGTTTACCCAGCATGATGAGATTGTTTATTTGGGCGACCTCGACCGACAGCAATCAAGCCGGCATTGGCTGGAGGCTCGTCCTAGCCATCTGCCCCCTATTCGGTATTGGGAAATTTCCGCCGATGATTTTCGGCTACCGCCCCAGCACTGCAACATTGCCATCCTGGACACTCCGGCCGGGCTGCATGGGAAACGCCTCAAGGAAGCATTGAATGCGGTAGACAAAGTCGTCGTGCCAGTTTCTTCGTCGCGCTTCGATATGCTGGCGACCCGGGAGTTCTTTGAAGAGCTTGCGGCGACCAAAGCCGTCCGTAAGGAGCGGGTGGATATTGGCATCGTCGGCATGCGCGTAGATGTCCGGACCCATGCCTACGCCCAACTGCTGGAGTTCCTGCAGGAATTCGAATTGCCTGTTGTGACATGCATTGCACAATCGCAACGCTACTTGCAGGCAGCTGACACAGGAATAACCCTCTTTGATAGCGACTCAAATTCGACGACAGTAGACATCCAGTGGCGCCCACTGTTGAATTGGCTGGTCAGTCGCCACATACCGACATAAATGTAAGCGTCCTTTCATGGCCGTCTGGCGAATAGTTTGAAACAGAGAGAAAGTGGTGCCCGCCAAACAAAGTAGCGGGGATCATTTTGGAGACAGCAGAGGTTGTTAGCGGCGGACGGCGTGGCCGGCCGAATTATCCGCTTGAATTCAAGCGCCGATTGGCCGTGGAAGCTTGCGAGCCCGGGGTGTCGGTGGCGAAGCTAGCGCTGCGGTACGGGCTGAACACGAACATGGTGTTCAAGTGGCGGCGGCAATATCGGGCGGGGCAGTTCGAGATACAGGGCGACTCCAAGGCCGTTGGGATACAGCCTCAGCCCCTGTTCCTGCCCGTAATTGCAGAACCGGCGGGCGACACAAAGGCCACCAAGGCGACGATCACCGCGGCGGCGGGATATATCGAGATCGTCCGGGGCCAGACCAGCGTTCGTGTGTGTGGCGATGTCACGGCCTCGGCACTGCATCTGGTACTGGATTGCCTGGCGTCCAGGGAATGATCGGACTGCCGGTAGGAACGCAGATCTGGCTGGCGGCCGGCGTGACTGATATGCGCCGTGGCTTTGATGGACTGGCTGCCATTGCCCAGGAGCAATTGGCGGCAGACCCATTCAGCGGTCACGTCTTCGTGTTTCGTGGCCGGCGCGGCGACCTCGTCAAACTGCTCTGGTGGGATGGCGATGGTCTGTGCCTGTTTGCCAAGCGGCTCGAACGCGGGCGCTTCATCTGGCCGAATGCCACCGATGGGCGAGTTCATCTGAGCAAAGCCCAACTTGCCATGCTCCTGGAAGGGATCGACTGGCGGCGTCCTGCGCGTACCTGGCAGCCCGAGCGGGCGGCGTAAAGCCGGCCTGCGGGGGCTGTTCACTGCCCCTGAATTCCCGTAGACTTCGGTCATGCCCAAGCCAGACCAATCCTCTACCAGCCAGGCTTCCTGCGAAGTCGATAAGCTGCGCCAGCAGGTTGAAAGGCTGCTTGAGGAGAACGCCCGTCTGAAGCTGCTCGTCGCCAAGTATCGTCGCCTGCACTTTGGCCAGAAATCGGAAACGCTGGCGCAATTGGGGCAACTCGATCTTGGGCTGGCGTTCGAGCCACTGCCGCTCACGCCGGCTTCGCCGATATCGTCCGCGCCGGATAAACCGGCCGACACGCCGCGAATCAGGAACCGCAAGCCCTTCCCGGAAACAGCGCCCCGCGAAACGGTGACGCATATGCCGACGGCAGAGTGCTGTCCGGATTGTGGCGGGCAATTTACGCACCTCGGTGAGGACGTTTCGGAAATGCTCGAGTACGTGCCAGCCAGTTTCAAAGTGATTCGCCATGTGCGGCCGAAACTGGCCTGCACCCGGTGTGATCACATTGCCCAAGCGGCGGCCCCCGCCCGTCCGATTCCCCGCGGCTTTGCCGGTCCTGCCCTGTTGGCTCACGTGCTGGTCGGTAAGTTCTGCGATCACTTGCCGCTGTATCGGCAAAGCGCCATTTATGCACGCAGCGGTCTGGACCTGGACAGGGCACTCCTGGCCGAATGGGTTGGACATTGCCATGACTTGCTCTCGCCGCTGGTGGATGCGATCCGGCGTTATGTCCTGGGCGGCAGCAAGGTACATGCCGATGACACACCGTTACCAGTGCTCGCGCCGGGCAAGGGGCGAACCAAGACCGCAAGGCTGTGGACGTATGTGCGGGATGATCGCCCAGCGGGAAGTGGCGATCCGCCAGCAGTCTGGTTTGCCTACTCGGAAGATCGCAAGGGACAACATCCCCGTGATCATCTGAAATCCTTCCGCGGCATCCTGCAAGCCGATGCTTATAGCGGGTTCGATGCCTTGTACGAGATTGGCAAGATTCAGGAAGCCGCCTGCTGGGCGCACGTCCGGCGCAAATTCGTCGATGTCTATCGGGCCCAGGCTTCGCCCATCGCGGCCGAGGCCATTGCCCAGATTGCCGAGCTGTATGCCGTCGAAAGTCAAATCCGTGGCCGATCGCCCGGTGAGCGGCAGGTCATTCGTCAAGTGCAAGCCTATCCCTTGCTCAAGATCATGCATGCCTGGCTCGACGCTCAGCGCCAGCGGATATCACGCAAATCCGGCCTTGCCGATGCAATCAGCTATGCGCTCAATCACTGGTCTGCGTTGATCCGCTATGCCGCAGATGGCCGAATCGAGATCGATAACAATGCGGCAGAGCGTGCATTACGCGGAGTCGCTTTGGGGCGAAAGAACTACCTGTTCGGCGGCTCGGATGTCGGCGGCGAGCGCGCAGCCAGCATGTATTGCCTGATCGGTAGCGCGAAACTCAATGGGATTGATCCCGAGGCTTACTTGCGGACAGTCCTGACCCGGATTGCCGAGCATCCGATCAATCGGATTCATGAGCTACTCCCGTGGAATCTTTACCCCGATCACGCCACCGTTGAACAGAAAGCTGCCTGAAATGAGTAACGTCATTGCGCTGAAGAAGCCCAGAGCCAAGAAGATTCCCGATCTGCTGCAACTGAAGATTGAGCTGGCCTGGATCAAGCCGACCATCTGGCGGCGCATCCTGGTGCCGGAGTCGATCACGCTGGGCAATCTACATCAGGTCCTGCAAGTCACCTTCGGCTGGTGCGATTACCACTTGCACGAGTTCGACTTTGGTGGCAAGCGCTTCGGCATTCCCGACCCCGAATTCGATTGGGAGCCAGTTCGCCCGGAGACACGAGTCCAGCTCAAAACCGCCTTGGGCGGCATGAGTTCGTTCAAGTACATCTACGACTTCGGCGATCACTGGGAACACCGGGTCAAGGTCGAGAAGAAATTGCCAGGCGATCCCGAATTGAGCCACCGTGCCATGCTCCTGAAAGCCGCGAATGCCACACCTCCGGAAGATGTCGGTGGCGCGCCCGGTTACGCAGACTTCGTGGCAGCCATGACCGACCCCAACCATCCCGAGCACCAGTCGATGTCCGAATGGCACGGCGATGCCTTCGATCCCGCATTCGTGGACGTCGTCGCCATTAGCCTCGCTTTACACGACCTGAAAATCTGATTTCAAGACGGCTTCGGGACGACGCTTACCATAAATGGATTTCCATACAAAATAACCAGGAGACAAGCCACTATGATTCCTATCGAAATTTTCTCGCACATTACGGCGAGAATCACCGTTGAGGCTGGCCAAGCACTCTTCCGCGAGGGTGATGAGGGCAATCAGATGTATGTCCTAGAAACTGGCACCGCCGTGGTCATCGTCCAGAATCGTGTCGTCGAAACGTTGGAGCATGGCAGCATCGTCGGCGAGATGGGGTTGGTGTCTCCGGGCCCCCATTCGGCCAGCGTAGTTGCCAAGACGGATTGCGAGTTCGTCGCTGTCGATGAAAAGCGCTTTCACTTTCTGGTGCAACAAACGCCGTTTTTTGCTATTCAGGTAATGCGCATGATGGCGGAACGGCTTCGGGCCACCAACTGCTTACTGGCGACGACCGGAGCGTAGCTTTACGTTCTCCCTAGTGCCGAGCCGCCTTTTCAAGTAAGCCGTTCTTGATAGCGAGCGAGGTGGGGTTGTTGAATCTGGAGGGGAGCTGCTTGGCCGAGAACCAGCGAAAATCGCTGTGTTCCCTGTTCAATCGAGGCGAAAACTCTCGGTCTGCGCGAATCACGAAATAGTGCATGTCGCGCTCAACCTTACAGGAGCGAAGTTTTCGGCTGACAGTATCGAGCTTGGCGAGACGTTTCGCTTTAATGCTGATACCGATTTCCTCCCCCAGTTCTCGCAGAAGTCCCTGCCTGGGGCGCTCGCCGACGTCGATACGACCACCGAATAGATTCCAGGCGCCCGCCTTATTCACCTTGGCAGAGCGTTTTCCCATCAGAAACTTGCCGGTACTTGGGCAGTAAATGACAGCCCAGGCTCCCGATTGGTTGTATCCCTTATCCATGCTTGAATTTGGCAGCGGTGGTTGTAGTAAGAGTGGTTGCGAATAATGTAAACAATTTATATTGTTTATTTATTTCTGTTTGATGACATTGAATTTTTTAGGCCCGATAATGTGGCCATAATCCACTTCCTGAGATTGCCAATGGCCTGACTGATATCAGAGCCGGTCGTTTTTCTTGAGTTGTTCACCAGCGGCTTTGCCTGATATTAGTCCTGATGCCAGCAATGATAGGTCTCTCCTCGAAGGACTCCTTCTTTTGCCTCGGTTGAAGGCTTCGGAGCACCTTGAAATTTCGGGGTGATTGAGTTGTTTTGTAGATTGTGATTCGATTCTAGAGAGCAAAAAAATAGGCTCCGATAAATCGGAGCCTATTTTCATGGCGATCTCAGGCAGTTCAGACGTTTTGCAATTACACGGGTAAAGGCTGTGCTGATGCTTCGTTGGATTATCGGGCAGGTACAGAAATACCTTAGTTGTTCGCCTTCGATCTCCGAAATTGCAAGTTGTACGGGTTGCTGGTTAGCGAATTAGTCAGAATTGAAGTGCATTGGCGTTGACCTCTGCGCATTTAATGTTCTTGAGTATCACAACATTTCTGGTGGTAGCTGGGCCGGTTGCATCTGGATCGATTCCAATGACGGCATCGTTGCCAACAACCTTGCAGGTTACGTAGCCCTCCTGAAACGGCTGGGAACTGGAGATGCCGACTGAATGCATCAGCTGTGACATGTCGATTCGATCCTTACCCACTTCGAAATCGGTAATGGTGTCCATGGCGTCGCGCAAATTAGTAAAAACAAATTGGTCAGCGCCGGTGCCACCGGTCAGCGTGTCGCTACCTGGGCCGCCAGTGATGACGTCGTCGCCGGGAGTGCCAACGATATTGTCACGGCCGGCGGTACCATTGATTGTCTTCAACAGGTTGAGGCCGACGATGACCGGATCGTGGTCGGACGACCGGTATGGCGTCGCGCTGTACAGGTCCTGCGGTTTGAACTCGGTGTTGTAGTCGATGACGGAGGGCTCGTCAGTATTGATGTGCCATTCGGTAACGCCGGTGATCTGTGCCGACAGGCTGGTGCTGGCCAACGCATGGTCGAGATAGCCGCTCTCTCCGTCGAAGGTGTAGGAGTAAGGCTCGGCAATGCGGGCGGCAATTTCGTTAACCAGTCCGCCGTTGGTCAGATCGCGAATGGGATCTTCCATGCCGTAGCTATTTAGATCGCCGATGATCAGGACGTCGTTGTCGCCCGCGTTTGCCTTGACGGAGCCAAGGAAGCCGAGCAGCGCGACGGCCTGTTGCTGGCGGCGGCCATTGTAGCAGCCCTGGCCGTCGCCCTGATCGGCATCGGCACCTGCAGCATCGGAACAGCTCTTCGACTTGAAGTGATTGACGATGACCGAGAACTTCTCGCCGTTGGCGGCGCGGAAGGTTTGGGCGAGTGGTGGGCGGTTGTGGATCGGATCGCTATCGGCGATTGCTACGCCATCCGGCGTTACCGTAGCCGGCTTGTAGATCATCGCGACGCGGATGGCGTCGGTACCGGTCGGGCCGTTCAGGTTGGTGATGGCGGCGTAGACATTGCCGCCCAAGGCGGTATTGAGGGCGTTGACGAGGTTCTGGACGGCAGTAGTTCCGTTGTTCTGGATTTCCATCAGGCCGACGACATCGGCGTTGATTGCCTTGAGGGCGGCGACGATCTTGGCCTGCTGGCGGGAGAACTCGGCGGCGTTGCTGGCCCCGCGGCAGTTACTTGCAGCCGTCGAACCGCCCAGCGTGCACCCCTGGCCGGTCTGGCCGCTGGCCGTGGTGCCGTTGGTGAAAGTGGTGAAATAGTTCAGCACATTGAAGCTGGCCACCTTGACGTTGCCACCGACGCCAGCCGGTGTCGCCGTGCGCGGATTGTCGCGGGTGAACGCAGGGCTGACGGTCGGGTGCAGTTTGTAGTCGCGCGGACCGGTGCTGTTCGAGGTGATCAGCCCGTGGTCAATGATACCGGTCAGGTTGAGCACGGTATCGCCGGCACGCAACGTGTTGTCGAGACCAATGAAGGGGATGGGGGTCGGGTTCTGTGTGCTGGAGCCATCGTCGAGCACGATGCGACGACGGGCGTTCTCATCGGCCAGGGCCTGTGCTTCCGGCGAGCCAGGGAGGTAACGGTTGGTCGGGATTTCCATGCGGCCTTCGGCTGACAGCGTGACCTGGCCGTAGCGGCCCTGGAAGTAGTTTTGCGAGGCGGTCAGCGGCGTTGTGATGCGAACCAGCATGCCCTCGTAGCGTTCGAGGTCGCCCTCGACACTTTCCGGCATGGTGATATCGGTCGGGGCCACGCTGAAGCCGCTGCCCAGCACCTGGATGTTGCTCGGGGCAGTCAGTTCTGTAACCGTGTTGAATTCGGCGACGTTTGCAGTCAGGCGCAACTTCTGGCCGACAGCGACGCTGGCGCCGGGTGCGTAGACGAAGATGCCGTCAGACGTGTCGAGATTGCCGTCGCCGTTCTCATCCTGCAGGAAATAGCCGCTCAGGCCGGGGAAGACGGCGGTGACGATGCCCTCGGTGGTCACGCTGGTGCCCGCGAGCGGGCTGGCCGCGCCATTGCCTTGAATGTCGTAGATGCGGGTTATGCCGGCTGCTGCCTGAACGCTTACCGAAACCGAGCAGCTGGCGCTCTGCGCATCATCGTTGCCGAAGTTGACCGGGATGCTGTAGCTGCCAACGGGGGTGCCGGCGGCGACGCTGAGGGTGGTGCTGGCCGTGCCGCCATCGCCCGCTGCCGGGATGACCCCGGCGAGTGTGATGCCGGCGGGCAGGACTCCGGTGGTGATGCTGTTGACCGTGCTGTCGCTGTCGGTCGCGGTGATGGCGATGCTGCCGGCCTTGCCGGCTTCGACGGTTAGGGCCGGGCAGGATGGAACGATGGCCGCGTTGACGGTGCCGCCGCCGCAGGGAGTGATCGGCGTGGCGGAGTTGCGCGGGCTGGGGGGGGCGGTGCTGAAGTCGGCAAGGTTGTTGTCGGTATCGGTACAGGCGTTGCTGCGGATGGCGGCTGTGGTGTTGGTCAGTGCCAGTGCGGCGGCTCCTTCAGAATGGTTCGCCGTGCCGTAACCGAGCAGGTCGACGTAGCCGCCGGGATTGGTGCCGCTCAGTTCGGTCGTCGAGGCGACGAGGGCGACTTTGCCGTTACTGGCGGACAGCGCAATGCTCCCGGTAGCATCCGGTGTCGGCAGGCCGGTGGTGCCGCCTGTGCCGGCGGCCTGCTGGATCAGGAAGAACTGGCCGGGCTGAAGGACAACATTCGGCAGATTGGTCTTGTTGTTCCAAGACGAACCCGTAGCCGAAGCATACTGAACCGACCAGCCATTCAGGCTTACCGGAGCCGATCCACGGTTAAACAGTTCGATGAAGTCGTTTTTATACGTGGTGCCGCTATTGCCGCCGCCGCCATAGACCTGCGAGATGACGATGTCCGATGCAGCGAAGGCGGGAGCGACGGCCAGCAGACTGGCGGCGATGACGGAGAGGGGGAGGCTGGGGATGTGGCGAGTTTTCATGGCTTGCTCTGCTTTGGTGATGCGGCAGTGGGCTGGGCCGGCAAAATCGCAGATGAGCCACCCCCTACCGGCGCCCTAGCGGGCTGCTAAAAGAAGAGATGGCTGATTGAGCCATCTCCTAGTCGGTGCTTTCGCTTTGTCTAGCGCTGCTGGCGACGGCGCATGGTCAGCAGGCCGAGGCCGGCCAGGAACATGGCGTAGGTTTCCGGTTCCGGAACAGCGGCGTAGATGACGTTGGCCGTATTGAGGCCGTCGGTGACGTAGGCGTCGTGGGTGTTGCTCAAGCCGGGAACGAAAGTCATGGCGTCATTCGATAGCGACAGACCGAGGAATGCGCCGTTGTAGTAGGAAACATCCGGGGCTGCCCAGGAATCACCCAACGTGTAGCCGACATTGTTGTAGCTCATTGAAAAATTGGCCAGCGGGGCCACGGTCAGCAGTGGATCCGATGAATCGAAAATCGCCAGCAAGGAGTCGTCGAAACTGAAGCTGCCGGAAAACTGAATGGCATTCAGCGTGCCTAGGAACGAATAGCTTTGGGTCGCAGCCTGGGCTGCGGGCAAGGCGGCCAGCAGTGCGGCGGCCAAGGCGGTGGTGCGAAGGATGTTGCGCATTGAAAAGCTCCTGAATGGGGTCGATACGAATTACAGGCCGATGTCGCGGGCCGGAACGATCTGCTTCGCTGTCAGGCCCTTGAGCGTGACCAGCGGGATGGCAGCCGCCGGACCGTTGCCGTCGGTGTCGATTTGCAGGCTGGCACCGCCGGTGACGTCCTTGATCACGACGTGACCATTGGCAACAGCTTGTGCAGGGACGATGCCCAGGCTGTTGAGCAGGGCGTTCAGGTCGATGGTGTCGGCGTAGGGGGTGAAGTCGGTGATGACGTCGCCGGCATCGCGCAGGCTGGTATAGACGAACTTGTCGCCACCGGCGCCGCCGGTCAGGATGTCCGCTCCGGGGCCGCCGATGATGACGTCGTCGCCAGCCGTGCCGATGAGCTTGTCGCGGCCGGCTGTGCCATTCTTCGTAATTCCCGGGGTCACAACGGCGATGGCTTGGTCGACCAGACGTCCGTAGGCGTCGTACTGGTTTTCTAGGCCGTACATGTTGATCGTAATCTCGTCACCTTCGCTTGCGTCATCGCGCTGCAGACCG
>CALJZP010000233.1 GCA_937983545.1 uncultured Azonexus sp. | reverse complement strand
GGTGCTCGATTTCGCCGCCGCCACCGGCCCCGAGTGGCTGAAGCTCCTCGCCGCGGTGTCACCCACCCAGGCACTCAAGAGCTTCGAGCGCGGCCTCTTCCCGGCCGGGCCGGCGGCGGGGCTCGCCGCGCTGGGGCTGGGCCTGGCAGGGCTCGCCGCCGCCCTGCTGCCGCCCGGGCTCGCTCCGCGCCAGCGCTGGCGGCGGGGCGCCATCGGCATCGCGGCCCTGGCCGTCCTGCTGTCGGCAACCGCTTTCGTGCCCTTCGCGGTCGATCTGTCCGAAGACCGGCGCAACAGCTTCAACCCCGCCGACGAGGCGGCACTGGCGCGCATGGACCGGGGACTGGCCGTCACGCTCAATCTCAACCCGGAGGACAGCCGGGCGCGGGAATACGTCGCCAACGTGCTGGCCAAGCTGAAACGCCTGGTGCCCAACTTGACCGTGCGCTGGGCCGAGACCGGCAAGGTCGGCGTCTTCGGCGCCGCCCAGGACGAGCGCTACGGTCTCATCGTCTACGAATATTCCGGCCGCCAGGCCGAAAGCCGCTCCAACAGTCCGCGGGAGATCCTGCCGCTGCTCCACGAGTTGGCCGGGGTGACGGTGACGCCGGTCGAACTGCCGGCCTATCCGGGCCATCCGCTGGTTGCCGACGCAAAGGCTGCGGATGCCTGGTTCTACGTTTTGCTGCCGGTCCTGATTCTGCTGGCCGGCTGGGTGCTGGCCCGGCCCGGCCGGCTGCCCTCCCATCTTCAAACCCTGCAAGGAGAATCCCCATGAAACTTCGTTCGCTCGCTGTGGCGGCCTCGCTGGCCGCCTTCCCGACATTCGCCGTGTGGGCCGCGCCGCTCGCCCAAGGCTTCGACCAGGAAACGGTCGGCGCCGAACCCAAATCTTTCTCTGCCGCCGTCGGCAACTGGGTGGTGGTGGACGACGGCGGCAACAAGCGCCTCTCGGTCAACGGCAGCAAGTGGTCCCAGGGGCAAACCTCGGCAGGGCTTGCCGACAAGGCGCGGGCGCTGTACGGCGAGCGCTACGCCGAATTCCTCGACAACGTGCAGTCCTACGCCTACTACCCCATCGCGGTAACCAACGAGATAGCAGATTTCCGCGAGGGCACGATCACCGTGCGCTTCAAGTGCGTGGCCGGGCGCATCGACCAGGCGGAGGGTATCCTCTTCGATGTAAAACCCAATGGCGATTATCTGACCCTGCGGGCCAACTGCCTGGAAGACAATCTGGTGCTATTCAAGTACGAGAAGGGCCGGCGCTCCTCGGTCAAGTGGATTCGCAACACGCCCACGCCCAGCGGGCAATGGCACGAGCTGAAACTGACGGTTGCCGGCAGCAAGGTCGAAGGCTTCCTCGACGGCAAGCCGACCCTCTCCCAGGACCTGGGCCACCCGATCTCGGGGCGCATCGGCCTGTGGTCCAAGGCGGACAGCGTGGTGTATTTCGACGATTACCGCGTCGAACCGGCGGGTCGGTAGGAGCAAGGCCATGGCCCGGCGCATGGGACTGATCGCCGCTGCCGTGCTGCTTGCGGGCGGCGCCACTACCTGGGCGGCCTTCCGCTTCCTGATCGGCGAGGCGCCGCCCGCCCAGCCCGAATATCTGCCAGCCACCGCACCGGCTGCCGCGGCACCGGCGGCGAGAGCATCGGCGCCGGTCGAGCCGAAGCGCACGGCGGATGGCTGGCTGTTCGACTTCGAGGCGGAGACCCCGGGCGCGGAACCCGCCAGCGTGGTGCCCACCGTGGGCCGATGGATCGCCGGTGTGGACGGCGGGCGGCGGGTGCTGGTGGTGGATGGGCGCGGCTGGTCGCGCGGCCAGGCTTCGGCAGGCCTCGCAGACAAGGCGCGGGCCCTCTACGGCGAGCGCTACGCCGAGTTCCTCGACAATGTGCAGGCCTACGCCTATTTCCCCCTCGCCGTGGCGCGCGGCATCGAGGATTTCCGCAACGGCGAGATCGAACTGGCCTTCAAGTGCGTCGCCGGACGCATCGACCAGGCCGCGGGCATCGTCTTCAACCTGAAACCCAACGGCGACTATCTGGTGCTGCGCGCCAATTGCCTGGAGGATAATCTCGTCCTGTTCAAGTACGAGCGCGGCAATCGCAGTGCGGTCAAATGGATTCGGAATGCGCTGACTCCTTCGAAACAGTGGCACGACTTGCGTCTGGTTGTTCAAGGGAAAAACGTCAAGGGCTACCTCGACGGTAAGCTGTATCTCGAACACACGCTCGCCGAACCGGTGTCCGGCAGGGTCGGGGTCTGGTCGAAGGCGGACAGCGTGGTGTATTTCGATGACTTCCGCGTCGATCTCGTCGGCCAAACGAAATAGATAAACCCATGTCAAAACGGCCGCTAGCCGATTGATCCATCGCCGTTCATCTGAGACAAGTCGGGCACGATCCTGGCTTCTTCGTCTCCATGTCCTATTTTTAAATATAGGTTGGCTGGATACGTTATTGTTAATCTGATGCACCCTTTTAGGTAGGCACCACCTTCCGTCCAGGCACTCTATGGAAGTTGCGCATTTTATTTTCCGTATAGTGTATTGATACTATATTAGCGAAAGATTCATGCACAGAGCCGTTTTGGGATACTCGTCTAGTGTTCCGCTCCGTATACTGGGGAACTTCCTGTTCGCGCCGGAGCGGGCGCGCTCGCCGGTCAGTTCGCTGTCCGGCGGCGAGCGCAACCGCCTGTTGCTGGCCCGCTTGTTCGCCAAGCCGGCCAACGTGCTGGTGCTCGACGAGCCGACCAACGACCTCGATATCGAAACCCTCGAGTTGCTGGAGGAACTGCTGCAAAACTACGACGGCACACTGTTCCTGGTCAGTCACGACCGAACCTTCCTCGATAACGTGGTGACGCAAACCATCGCCGCCGAGGGTGAGGGGCGGTGGCACGAATATGCCGGTGGTTACAGCGACTGGGCGTCGTACAAGGCGGGGGTGGCGAAAGAGGCTGCCAGGGTCAAGTCCGAAGCCAAACCCGTCGCCAAGGCCCCGGAGCCAGTCAAGCCGAAGGGCGACAAGCTGTCCTGGAAGGAGCAGCGTGAGCTCGAGGCCCTGCCGGGGAAAATTGCGGCACTGGAAGGCGAGCAAGCCGATCTGACGACGCGGCTCGAGGATCCGTCGATTTACCAGACCGATCCGCAAGCCGCGCAGCGTGCCGCGGAACGGCTGGCCGCCATCGATGACGAGTTGATGATCCTGCTGGAGCGCTGGGAGGCGCTGGAGTCGCGTGCCGGCAGTTGATGCCGGCTAGTGGTCCTCGTTCTGCCCATCGGCTTCCCTTGCCGGCAAGGGGTCCAGGCCCAGGCGCTGACGCACGGCTTCCGGCGAGATGTTGAGCAGTTGCCCGATGTCCTTGTAGTCGTCAGGCAAGGCCGGATCGTCCCAGCCATGGGACGAATGGCGGGCCAGGCGCACAGCCAGGGTCGCATTGCGGACCCGTGCCAGCGCGGCGTTGTCGTCGTCAATCAGTGTCTGAAGCAGCGGGGGCAGATGCCAGACCCGGCAAAGTTCGCGCTGGATTTCCAGGAAGGTGAAACCGAGGATTTGCTTCTGCGCATCGGCGCTGCGCGTGCCGGGGTGTGCTCTCAGCAGTTCCTGAATGCGCAGGCCGAGTTTCGGAGCGGTACACCACACCAGCATTTCGGCCAGGTCGTGGAGCAGCGCTGCAACACGAACTTCCTCCATGTTGATGTCCTGCCGCCAGACGGCCCATTCCTGGGCGTAGTCGGCCGCCCGCTGGGCGCGGCGGATGATCTGGAGCACGCCGAGGAGTGCTTGCGGGCCGGCTTCCTTGACTTGCTCCTCGATCGTGAACAGTTCGCTGAATTGATTGAAGAAGGGTTCGATGCCGGCCATCATCACCGCGCTGGCAATGGTCGTGATATCCCTCTGCAGGGAGCGCCCGCGCATCGGCTGAATGAAGGCCAGTACGCGCACGGTCATGATCGGATCTTGCAGAATCAAATGTGCCAGTTCGCGAACGTCAACGCGATCAAGGTCGGCGCGCATCTCGTCCAGCCGGCGTTTGGTAACGCGAAGGATGGGTAACCCGTTATTGCTGAACAGAAGAGTCCAGGCGTCAATGTCGGGTAGTGCGTGGTCAAGCATTGTCTGTCGGCTTTCGAAGGGCGGTTCTGTGCTGGCAGGGGGGAGTGTAAGGTGGCTGGCTATGCCGGGCAAGGGTGGTGGCGTGCGATAATGCGGCTCCGGTCAAATACTCCCGAACCATCATGCGCTACCAAGTCGTTCCGGTTACTCCCTTCGAACAGAATTGCACGCTCTTCTGGTGCGAAAAAACCCGCCAGGCTGTCGTGATCGATCCGGGGGGCGATATCGAGCGTATTCTGCGTGCCCTGGAGGATGAGAAACTGACGCTGGCCAAGGTGCTGGTCACGCATGGTCATATCGACCATGCCGGTGGTGTGGCCGCGCTGGTCGAGCAGACTGGCGTGCCGGTCGAAGGGCCGCATGAAGAGGATCGCTTCTGGATCGAAGGCATGCCGCAGCAGAGCAAGATGTTTGGCTTCCCCAATGTGCGCAGCTTCGAACCGACGCGCTGGTTGAAAGGGGGCGACAAGGTCAGTTTCGGTGAGGTTGAGCTGGATGTGTTGCACTGTCCGGGACATACCCCGGGCCACGTGGTTTTCTTTCACGCACCGAGTCGCCTGGCCCAAGTTGGCGATGTGCTGTTTCAAGGCTCCATCGGCCGGACGGATTTTCCGCGGGGCGACTACGACACCCTGATCAACTCGATCAAGGGGCAGCTTTTCCCGCTGGGTGACGATGTGGCGTTCATCCCCGGCCATGGCCCGATGTCCACTTTTGGCGAGGAACGCCAGTTCAACCCCTTCCTGTCCGGGCGTTTCGGCTGATTCAGCTTGTCGGATGGATCTTGGCCGCCCAGCTGATGGCGGTCAGTTGTGCATCCAGATAGGCTTCCGGCGATATGCCCATGGCGTCGAGCTTGGCCGCAGCGGTGCCCAGTTCGCGTTTGTCTACGGCACAAACGGCGCTCAGGAGCTCGCCGAACGGTCCGCTATGATCATCCAGGGCCTGCCGTGCAGGTTCTGGCAAGGGAAGCTGGTTCAAAATCTCGGACATCGGCATGTTGAGCAGTACATCCAGCAGTGAGAAGGTGCCGATCATGAACGCCATGTCTTCCGGGTGCTCGAGCGCAGGGTCCAGCGCTAGTCTGGAACACAGCAGTTCGACGAGGCGCCCGCGTGCCGCCGCTTTCGGGAGTAGCGGGGTGGGGTGCTGGCCATTGTTGGGGTCGGAATAGACCAGGAGTTGCAGCCAGCGCTGCAACTGCCGGCGCCCCAGCAGGTTGATGGCCTGGCCGAAGCTGGTGATTGGGCTGCGTGGCGACATGGCGGCCGAATTGACGAGCCGGAGCAGGCTGTAGGACAGCTTGGATTCCTCGCGGAAAATATCTTCCAGATCGCTCGTGTTGGCATCGCCTTCGATCAGGCTCAGCAGCTTGAGCAGCTTGAGCTTGGTCATGTCGGCCTTGCCCTGTGTCATGGAGCGGGCAAGCAGATACTCTCCGGTCGAGAAGCTGCAGGCATTTGCCTGGGACCACTCGCGATCGTTCAGGGTGTGCAGCCCGGTGAGGCCGATCATGGTCCGGCTGGCCATGCCTAGCAAGTTGTACGGCGGCAGGCTGCGGGCATGGCTGGCGTCAATGAGCAGGTAGTCCCAGGTGCCGCTCGCGGGCAGCTTGATGGCTGGGCTGGCGGCCAGGGCAAGTTTGCGGCTTGCTTTGCGCAATTGGCTTTCCAGTGGTGCCAGGGCTTCCTGTTTGTCCGGTGCGGCATTGGCCGAAAACACGATGACCGCACGCTCTCCCTTGTCCTGCAAGGAACTGCAATTGCTTTCTGCCGGGAAAAACCATGGCAGGCGTTGGTCGAATTCTTCAAATTGCGGGGAGTGGGCCAGATGCGAGAGCAGCTCCGGGCTGCGCGCGCCGCCGGGAAGTTCAGCAAGGAAGGCGGCCCAGCCATCGTCTGGACCCAGCATCGGGTGGATGAAGACGTAAGGCAAGTTGTTCATGGTGCATGCTCATCTTTATTTTTGACAATACTAACAAACTGATGTCTTCCCGTGTTCGATGATCGGCATAAATATGCGATCAGGAAGGTCGGGCGTTGCGTCAGCATATAATCGTCCAATGATTCCTTCCTATTGGGTGCAGGCCTCCGAGGAACTGGCTGCGAACGATCTGGTCATGGCCGGGCTGGTAAGACGTTATCGGGGCGCTTCGCTGGTGTCTCGCGGCGATCCGTTTTCCACCCTGGCGCGATCCATCGTCGGGCAGCAGATTTCGGTCAAGGCAGCTGACTCCGTTTGGGCACGTTTTGTAGATCGGGTGGGAGAGGTCACGCCGCAGCAACTCGCTCGGGTGGGGGCGGAGGGGCTGGTGGGGTGCGGTCTGTCGCAGCGCAAAATCGAGTATGTGAGCGATCTGGCCAGTCACTTTCTCAGTGGACGGATGAATCCGGCGCATTGGGCGGATCTGGACGACGAGGCGGTCATTGCGGAACTGGTGGGCGTGCGTGGCATTGGCAGGTGGACCGCCGAAATGTTCCTGATCTTCAACCTGATGCGTCCGGACGTTTTTCCGGTTGACGACATCGGTCTGCAACGTGCCGTCTTCGAGCATTATTTCAGCGGTACAAAGCAGTCAAGGCGATCCCTGGCCGAATTTGGCGATCGCTGGCGGCCGTGGCGTTCGGTGGCAACGTGGTATCTGTGGCGCAGCCTCGATCCGGTGCCGGTCGAGTACTGAAACGTTAGCCATCCTGCCTTTGGGGTAAAATGCGCCCCAACTTAGCCTAACGAGCAGTCCATGAAAACAAGTTTCCTCGACTTCGAGCAATCCATTGCCGACCTTGAAGCCAAGATCGAAGAGCTGCGCTTTGTGCAGGATGACTCCGCGGTCGATATCTCCGAAGAAATCGACCGTTTGCAAAGCAAAAGCGCTCAACTGACCAAGGATATCTACGCCAAACTGACGCCGTGGCAGATTTCGCAGGTGGCTCGCCATCCGCAACGGCCCTATACGCTGGATTACTTGTCGTTGATCTTTACCGACTTCGAAGAGTTGCACGGTGACCGCGCGTTCGCCGACGATCACGCCATTGTCGGCGGCCTGGCCCGTTTCAATGGTCAGCCGGTCATGGTCATTGGCCATCAAAAAGGTCGCGACACCAAGGAAAAGATCTACCGCAATTTCGGCATGCCCCGCCCGGAAGGTTATCGCAAGGCCTTGCGCCTGATGAAGCTGGCCGAAAAGTTCGGTATTCCGGTCATGACTTTCGTCGACACGCCCGGTGCCTATCCCGGTATCGATGCCGAGGAGCGCGGACAATCGGAGGCTATTGGCCGCAACCTGTACGTGATGGCCGAGCTCAAGGTGCCGGTTATCGTCACCATCATCGGCGAAGGCGGTTCCGGTGGCGCGCTGGCGATTGCCGTCGGCGATACCGTGCAGATGCTGCAATACTCGACTTATTCGGTCATCTCGCCGGAAGGCTGTGCCTCCATTCTCTGGAAGAGCGCCGAAAAGGCACCCGAAGCAGCCGAAACCATGGGTATTACGGCGCAACGCCTGAAAACCCTGGGGCTGGTCGACAAAGTGGTCAATGAGCCGCTGGGTGGCGCGCATCGCGATCATGCCGCCATGGCGCAGAACCTCAAGAAAGCCCTGCAGGATGCGCTCAAGCAGCTTTCGGGGCTGTCCACCGGCGAATTGCTGGAGGCGCGCTACGAGCGGCTGATGAGTTATGGCCGCTTCAAGGAACAGCCGGTTAACTGATCTGCGGAAGCGGGTCGGCAATGTGCTTGCCTCCCGCATCACGCCCGGCACCCCCCTTTCGGTGGGGCTGTCCGGTGGCTGCGACTCTGTCGTCCTGCTGCATGTCCTCGCCGAGTCTGAGTGGCGTCACGCGTTGCAAGCCGTGCATGTGCATCATGGCTTGTCGCCCAATGCCGATCGCTGGGCAGCCTTTTGCAGCGACTATTGCCACAGCCTGGGGGTGCCGCTCATCGTTCGCCGCGTATCGGTCGATGGCGTTTCCGGCCTCGGTATCGAGGCGGCTGCCCGCAATGCCCGCTATGCGGCTTTTTCGGAGGTGGCCCGGGGCTGGCTGTTGCTTGCCCACCATCGCGGCGACCAGGCGGAAACGGTGTTGTTCAATTTGCTGCGCGGGGCAGGTGTAAATGGCGCGGCGGGTATTCCGGCCGAGCGGAAGGCAGGCAATATCACCCTGCTCAGGCCGCTGCTGGATGTGTCCCGGGACGACATCGAGGCTTATGCCTGCGACGCCGGCTTGTCTTGGGTGATCGACGAAAGCAATGCCGATACGGCACTGACCCGCAACTATCTGCGGCACGATGCACTGGTCGGCCTGAGCCGGAGATTTCCGGCGGCCGAGTCCTCGTTGGCCCGGGCCGCGGCCAACTTTACGGAAGCCGCCGAGTTGCTCGACGAGTTGGCGGCGCTCGATTGGTTGCAAGTGTGCGATGGCGCTACGGCAAGGATGGCGGGATTGCGCCAATTGAGCGTCCCGCGATTGAAGAATCTGTTGCGCCATCGCTTGCGCCGCCTGGGTTGGCAGGTTCCCGTGGCGAGCCGCCTCGATGAGTTCGTCCGGCAGCTCCTTGCGGCTGCACCCGATCGTCATCCGGAGCTCGTGCTTGAGGAGGGCGTGATGCGGGTGGAGAACAGGCGGCTTCACTGGTCGTTAAGAAAATAACAATCTGTTACCAAGCGCCTTTCCGCGGCGAATGGCCTTCAGTTACAATCAAAGAATTACTTTATTCATATACAGGCCATGATTACCGGATCCATTGTCGCCATCGTTACGCCCATGCATGAGGATGGCAGCCTCGATTTGAACGCCTTCCGCAACCTGCTCGACTTTCACGTGCAGGAAGGTACCGACGCCGTCGTTGTCGTCGGCACGACCGGCGAGTCGCCGACCGTCAACGTCGAGGAGCATTGCGAACTGATCAAGGTGGCGGTCGAGCACATTGCCGGCCGTATTCCAGTCATCGCCGGCACCGGCGGCAATTCGACGGCTGAAGCGATCGAACTCACCGAGTTTGCCAAGAAGGCCGGCGCCGACATGTCGCTGTCCGTAGTGCCTTACTACAACCGTCCGACTCAGGAGGGCATGTATCGCCATTTCAAGGCAATTGCCGAAGCCGTCGAACTGCCGATCCTGCTCTACAACGTGCCCGGCCGTACCGTGGCCGATATGTCCAACGACACCATCCTGCGCCTGGCACAGGTGCCGGGTATTGTTGGCGTCAAGGACGCGACCGGCAACCTGGATCGTGCCTGCGACCTGATCGCTCGTGCTCCGAAGGAATTCGGTCTGTACACCGGCGACGACATGACTGCTGTCGCAACCATCGCCCTTGGTTTCCATGGGGATATTTCGGTAACCGCCAACGTTGCGCCGCGTCTCATGCACGAAATGTGCGTTGCTGCCCGCAGTGGCGACATGGCAAAGGCCCGCGAAATCCATTTCAAGCTGCTTGGCCTGCACCGCGACCTGTTCTGCGAAGCCAACCCGATTCCCGTCAAGTGGGCGGTGCACAAGCTCGGCCTGATGCCCAACGGCATCCGCCTGCCCCTGACCACCCTGTCGGAGGCCGCGCAGCCTCGCGTTCTGGCTGCTCTGCGCCAAGCCGGCCTGATCGCCTGACCCCGGAGTATAAGAAACATGAATCGTCGGCTTTCCGGCCTCGCCCTTTCCCTGCTTGCCGTTGCGCTGGCCGGGTGCAGCCTTCTTCCTGATTCCCGCAAGATCGAATACAAGTCTGCCGGCAAGGCACCGACACTTGAAGTGCCGCCCGATCTGACCCAGATTACCCGCGACGACAAGTACCTGGTGCCCGATGCTGCCGGCAAGGGGAGCGCCACCTTCTCGGCCTACAGCGCAGACCGCACGCCGCAGGCTCAGGCGCAAAACTCCACAGTCCTGCCGCAGGTCGACAAAGTGCGTGTCGAGCGCTCCGGGAACCAGCGCTGGCTGGTTGTGACGGCGCCGGCCGACAAGCTGTGGGATACCGTCAAGGATTTCTGGCAGGAAACCGGTTTCATCATCAACGTTGAACGTCCGGAAGCCGGCGTGATGGAAACCGACTGGGCGGAAAACCGCGCCAAGATTGGTCAGGATTTCATTCGCAATACGCTGGGTCGCCTGCTCGACTCGCTGTATTCGACGGGGGAGCGCGACAAGTTCCGCACTCGCTTCGAGCCGGGTTCTACCCCGGGTACCACCGATATCTTCGTGAGCCACCGCGGCATGGAAGAGGTTTATACCTCCTCAGCGAAGGATGACACGCGTTGGCAACCGCGTGCGGCAGATCCTGAACTCGAAGCTGAAATGCTGCGGCGCCTGATGGTTCGTCTCGGCTCGGAAGAGAAGCGCGCCGAGGCATCGCTGGCCTCGGTCAAGGCTGAGCCGCGAGCCAAGTTGGCCAAATCGGACGATGGCGCCGGTACGCTGGAGGTTCTTGACCGCTTCGACCGCGCCTGGCGTCGTGTCGGTCTGGCACTCGATCGTGTCGGGTTCACCGTTGAAGACCGCGATCGCTCCCGTGGTCTTTATTTTGTCCGCTATGTCGATCCGGACGCCGACAATCGCAGCAAGAAGGATACCGGGCTGTTGTCCAAGCTCGCTTTCTGGAAGAGCGATGCCTCGGTTAACACCAATGCGCAGTACCGCATCCATGTCAGCGAAGATGGGCAGCAAAGTGTCGTGAAGGTGCTTTCCGCCGAAGGCGGCACGGACAAGTCGGAAACCGCCAAGAAGATTCTCGGCCTGCTTCTCCAGCAGTTGCAGTGATTCGTTTTGCCTCGCTCGGCAGCGGCGGCGCCGGTAACGCGCTGCTTGCCGAGTCCGGGGATCCCTCGTGATCATGGCAACCATGTCGGTGGCCTTTCCGACTGGTCGCCGCCATGCTTTTCTCGTCTGGATGACGCACGGCATCTGGGTGGTCTGCCGGAAGGATGAGTCCAGGCTTGGTCTGCGGATTATCGAGGGTCATCAGCCCTTCATCGTCGGCGATTTCGAAATCCACTCCGTCCCGGTGCCGCATGATGCGCGTGAGCCGTCTCGGGGCATTGGCCGATATTGGTGATGAGCCGACCCCATGTCTGCACGGTGCTGTCCGGCTGTGACGGGCGGCTTCTTGAATTCAATCATAATACCGGCGCTTGCCCAGTTTCGCCTATCCGCATTTCCTAAAGCGCCAGATTGCCGGACATCTTGGGGGGAGGGCTGCTGCCTTGCTGGGGCAGATTGATTGTTCGAGGCTGCAGCGCCTTGCGGCTGGCTCACCTGAGCGAGAGAAATAATCGCCGGAGCCGGTACGCCATCCTTGGCCCCCTGCCCAGTGTTGCGCCGGGGGGATTTCTGCGGCCTCACGGGACTTGGGGTTTGATTGGTACGGCTTGCTTAAGGCTGGTGATATAAACGCTAGGCAACAAAAAACGGGGCCGAAGCCCCGTTTTTTGTTGCTGTACTGGAAGAATTACTTCTTGTCAGCAGCGGCCGGAGCGGCAGCTTCAGCCGGCTTGGCGGCATCGGCCGGAGCGGCGGCAGCCGGAGCAGCGGCTTCAGCCGGCTTGGCGGCGTCGGCCGGAGCGGCGGCAGCCGGAGCAGCAGCTTCAGCCGGCTTGGCGGCTTCAGCCGGAGCGGCAACAGGAGCCGGGGCCGGAGCGGCAGCAGCCGGCTCTTCCTTCTTGCCGCAAGCGGAGAGGGCAACAGCCAGCAGGGCAGCAACGAGAATAGACTTATTCATGGGATTTCCTTATCGACAAGAACCAACAAAATCTTAATTTATCGGAGATCAGGAGCTACCTGATCAGCACACGATTATAACAATAATTTATCCGTGAAGGGCGTCGTTTGTTGCGTTGCGGAATGGCATACGGATACTACAAGCCGACGGTCGAACTACTGATTCGCTCACCGCCTTCCGCCCATATTTCGTTGAACTTCGCCAAATAGGGGCGCAGTTCATCGCTTTCGTCGATCAGGAGCTTGCTGCGCGGCATGTCGCGCTCAAAGCGTATCAGGCCGTGCTTGCCGTCGACGATGATCATGCTGTCGCGCAGGTGGGCGAGCTGCGGTGGCGTTTCTTGTGCAGCAGCGGCGTGCCCGTAGGTCGTCAGCAGGTTTTGCAGCAACGGGTGCTGGTGGCGGAGCGGTGATCCGTTGCGTACGGCAATGAACAGCGCGTCGGCGCGGTTGCCTTGGACGAGCCGTTTGACATGGGCCAGGCGGGGTGCCGAGTCAAGTTTCAGCGTTGCCAGGTCCTCGTCGTAAATGTGAATCTGCTTGGTGGCGATAGCCAGCAAACGGTCGATTGCCGTTTGGTAGTCTGTCCAGGATGTGATCAGTTCGCGAGCCATGGCGCTTAGTGTAACCGATTGATAGAATTCGCGCTTTTTTGGAGTCGACCGTGCCGATCGGGATGATAGAGTCGTTGGATCACGAGGCGAGAGGGATCACGCGCCAGGAGGGCAAGACGATCTTCGTCGATGCTGCCTTGCCCGGCGAAACGGTCGAGTATGCCAGTTTTCGCCGCAAGCCGAACTACGAGCTGGCTCACTTGGTGAGTGTGCTGACGCCGTCCCCTGCTCGGGTGGAAGCGCGTTGTCCGCATTTCGGTATCTGTGGCGGCTGTGCCATGCAGCACATGGAGCCATCGGCTCAGGTCGCCGCCAAGCAGCGCGTGCTCGAGGACGGGTTGTGGCACATCGGCCGGGTTCGTCCGGAGCGCATCTTGCCGCCGATCTTTGGCGAGCCCTGGGGCTATCGTCATCGCGCGCGTCTGGCCGTACGCAAGGTCGAGCGCAAGGGGGGCGTGCTGATCGGCTTCCATGAAAAGCGCAGCAGCTATATCGCGGACATGACAACGTGCGCGATTCTACCTCCACACGTCTCCGACATGCTCATGCCATTGCGGGAACTGGTCGGGGCTTTGTCCATCGTAGAGCGCATGCCGCAATTGGAGTTGGCAGTTGGTGAGCACTGCACCGCGCTGGTTTTGCGCATCCTGCAGCCCTTGACTGCTGCTGACGAGAAGATGCTGCAAGTCTTTGCCGACCGCCATCAGGTGGTTTTCTACCTGCAGCCAAAGGGGCCGGATACCGCCTATCGCTTCTATCCCGAAGATGCTCCCCGGCTATCCTATGCCTTGCCGGAGTTCGCGCTTGAACTGGATTTCAGACCGACGGATTTTACCCAGGTGAACCATGCCGTGAATCGCATACTGGTTCGTCGAGCCTTGAGTTTGCTCGATCCGCAACCGGGGGAGCGAATCGCCGACATGTTCTGCGGGTTGGGTAACTTCACTCTGCCGATAGCCCGTTCCGGCGCCAGCGTGGTAGGGATTGAAGGCAGTCCCGCGCTGGTCAAGCGGGGGTGGGAGAGTGCAGTCGCAAATGGGCTGAGCGAGCGGGTGGAGTTCGGCGTTGCGAACCTGTTCGAGAGCACCGAAGCATCGCTGGAAAAATTGGGGCATTTCGACAAGATGCTCATCGATCCGCCAAGGGAAGGGGCGGTCGAACTGGTCAAGGCGCTGGGCGCAAATGCCCCGGGGCGTATTGTTTACGTTTCCTGCAATCCCTCAACCTTGGCACGCGATGCGGCGATTCTGGTTTCGGTAAAGGGCTATCGTTTTGCCGCTGCCGGTGTTGTGAACATGTTCCCGCACACCGCTCACGTCGAGTCGATCGCGGTTTTTGAACGCGATTGATGGCAGAAAAAAAGGGCGGCCTAGGCCGCCCTTGCTGTTTTCGATAAGACTTGCTCAGTCGCGTTCGCCCGTGAAGGCCATAATCAACTGCAGCAGGCTGACGAAAACGTTGTAAATGTCGAGGTAGACCGCCAGCGTTGCGCTGACGTAGTTGGTTTCGCCGCCCTGGACGATGCGGCTGATGTCGTAGAGGATGTAGGCCGAGAAAATGCCCACGGCCGCTACAGCAATGGTCAGCGACAGCGCCGGAATCTGGAAGAAGATGTTGGCGACGGCTGCCAGCAGGATCAGGATCATGCCGGCAAACAGGAATTTGCCCATGCCCGTGAAATCACGCTTGCTGACGGCGGCGATCGAGGAGAGGGTGAAGAAGATCGCACCCGTGCCGCCTGCGGCCATCGCAATCATCGAGGCACCGTTGGAGAAACCCAGCGCGAACTGCAGGATGCGCGACAGCATCAAGCCCATGAAGAAGGTGAAGCCCAGCAGCAAGGCGACACCGAGGCCGCTGTTCTTGTTGCGCTCGATTCCCCACATGAAGCCGAAGGCGATGCCAAGGAAAAGCAGGAAGGAAATCAGCGGACTGCCGGCAAAGAAGCTGAACCCCATCTGGATGCCGACCATGGCGCCGAGGACTGTCGGGATCATCGAGAGCCCGAGCAACATGTAAGTGTTACGCAGGACACGGTTTTGTCCGAGCGCAATTTCGGGCGAACTCTGGCGGGCGATATCGAAATTGGTGTTCATGCAGGACATCTCCTTGATATGGTTTCGTCAAAGGCTAAGACTAACGGACTGGACGATAAGTTTCAACGCTCCATGTTCGCCGGAAATGCACCCCGTCGCGACTGTGCTATCATGCGCGCCGCCAGGGTCTGTGGCAGAGCGGTTGAATGCACCGGTCTTGAAAACCGGCGTGGGGAAACCCATCGTGAGTTCGAATCTCACCGGACCCGCCAGGCGCCTTTTCAGAGTCTCAGAAAGTCGCCGACTTCAGTCGAGCGCGCCATGGTGTCGGCGTAACCCAGATCAATGAGCGCCTGGGTGTATGGTTTCTCGAAGAGCAGGTAGCTGGTGAGCGTTCCGTTGCGCCGGCTCATTCCCCCGATTCCGCCAAGCATCATCTTCATTGCCCAGGGCAACGCCTTGGCGTGCTCGGATGCAAAGCGTTCCAAGCGTTCGGATGGCGAAATGATCAGCGAATCGATGGGACGGAGCGGAATGTCGCTTTCCGCCCTGATCTCGGGGGGGATGGCGTTCAGGGTGCGATTGATGCGCTGCATGCGCTCGATGTCTAC
>CALJZP010000232.1 GCA_937983545.1 uncultured Azonexus sp. | reverse complement strand
ATCGCCACTTTGGCCTTGAAGGCGGCTGTGTGGTTACGGCGGGGTCTTCTCATTGCTTCTGCTCCTAGGCAGGCGATTTCCATCGCCCATTGAAGCAGAGATTTCACTTAACTCGATGTCCGGATTCGCGGAACCACCTCTCCGGAAGCCATCCCCAAGCCACTCCGGGACACCAAGCCATTTTCGAGGGCGTAAACGAAAAAACCCGCTGACTGATCAGCGGGTTTTCGTATTGCTGGTGGGGATGGGCAGGGTCGCGCGTATCACCACCGCTAAAAATCGAACTCCTTGCCCCGCCAGCCTTTCCAGACTGGCTTGACGATCACAAGATGTCTCGTTTGGGACAACTGCGTGGGACGAGTTTACACCCGCCCCCTACTTACCTATATATCCGAAACTATGAATCGGTCCGAAGTCGGAAAGGAGGCATTGCGAAGATAGGAGGCCACGTCCCCGGCAATATCCTCCGCCGACTCCGGCCGTTCCTTGCATTTGAACGCCCAACTGCGACCAGGATGAAGCACATCCCAACGGGGCCGCATCCCGTTATAACGGCCTTTGCCTGGATCATGGTTTCCGAATCCATCGATCATCGCATTCCAGACAGGCGAGAACCGAGCGATCAATAACGATTCACCCAATGGAATCCAAATATCATCAACAACGAGAAAGCGGCAGGAGAAGTCTTCAATCTTGAGGTTCGAGACCGCCCTAATACTTTCCGCATGCTCTGACAGACGACTAAACAACGGCCTGCCGCCACTCCCGGAGGCTGCCCCTCCACCCTTTCTGGCACCAGCCGGAACGGCCTTGCCAATGTAAATCGGCGCGGTCGCGTTGCCCCCCTGGTTACGCTTTGCGATCTCCTCGTACGACTCGAAGTTGCCAGAGTAATAGATTGCATAAATGCCAGCCCCCTTGAAATCTGGGAGTTCGCCGAGCGGATGCACCACACCAGCGAGCATCGCCTCTGCCACGCTTGCCCCGAGGTTCTTTTTGTCCAAGGGGTTAAACGGGATGATCTCCGCAGTCATGCCACCCCCTTCGTCTTGGACGCACTCCGGGAAAGCTCCTGCATCGTGGCAACGATAAGGCGCTCGGCAACACTCGCGGCAACGATTCGACCGAGCATCACGGGCACGGCGTTGCCAAGCTGCCTCATGGTTTCCGACCACGCCCCATGAAACCGATAACCGTCTGGGAATGTCTGGACTCGCGCCGCCTCGCGCACACTGAAGTAACGAACGGAGCCATCTTCACGCACAAGCATGTTTTCTCCGCCAGGAACGCCATGATCGCCTGCCTTCAGCGTTTTGGCAGGCAGGTCCAACGGGCTGCCAGTGTGCCCAGGATAAACTTTAGCGCCGGGTTGGAATCGATGGTCCGGGAAATCCTTTGCTGCCGGTGACTCTGGATCGGGCAGACCGATCAACGCATCACGAACCGTTCGCCACGCCAATGTCTCAGGAGGTTGTTCTTTGAGCCTCCGAACCCTCGCCGCAAATTTCTCGGGCATCTGCGGCCTGGAGGCTTTGGAGATGCCGTGGCGCTCCCAATAAACACCGGTGATCCACTGATCGAAGAGCAGCGCATCCAGGCTATGCGTTGGCTTTGGGAATGACCATTCGACGCCGAGGTCCGAACGAAAACCAATAATAAATACGCGCTCACGCTTTTGCGGCACCCCGTAATCAGCCGCATTAACGAGGGTCGGAACAACGTTGTATGTCAGGCCTTTCCCTACTGCTCTACCGGATGCTTTCTCGCTTTGAAGGCGACGAAAATGCCCCAGCCAGTCCTCGTCCTGCTGCCGCGAGACCTCTGGAAAGTTCAATTGCAGCAGGATGTATTGGTAATAGTTCGCGAACGATGCGCGAGTTAAACCCTTTACGTTTTCAACGATAAATGCGCGCGGGCGCAACCTTCTGACAATATCGACCGTAGCTGGGAACATGTCGCGGTTATCATCGTGCGCCTTGTGCTTTCCACCCATTGAAAACGGCTGGCAAGGCGGCCCACCCGCGAGCAGGTCGATACCGTCGCCGACACTCTCCCAATCGAATGCGCGAACGTCACCCTCCTGAACGTTCCAACCAGCAACAAGAGGATATCCACGGGCGCCATTTTCGCGAATGGTGTCGCAGGCCCATTTGTCCCACTCAACGACCGCTTGAGGCTCGAACCCAGCCAGATGGACGCCCATCGCCAAGCCACCAGCACCAGCAAATAACTCAACGCATTTCATTCGATTGCCCCGTCATCAAGGAAGCGCCGCAGCCGGGCTACCAGCGCTTCTTTGTCCTTCAATTCACATTCCCACACCACGAACACCCGCCAACCAGTATCCAGTAGCGCCTTGATCTTGCGGGCGTCGCGCTCCTGGTTTCCATCAAGTTTCAACCGCCAAAACTCGACTCTCGACTTCGGGAGGCGCGCCAAGGCGCAGCCCTCATGCCGATGCCAGAAACAACCATGCACAAACACAACCGCTTTCCTCGAACGGAACACCAGATCGGGCGTCCCTGGTAGATCGCGGCAATGCAACCGATACCGATAACCCATCCCGAAGATCAACCTTCGGACAAGCATTTCGGGCTTTGTATCAACTGAACGGACCAGCGCCATTCGGCGGCTTCGCTGCTCAGGTGTCATATTGTCCGTCATTCTACTGTTCAAAACTCCAGGCGGAAATCAGAACATAGCAAAGTATAAGATTTCGCGAAAACCCCCTCCTCGGGTGATGAAAGGCAGGCCATAAGCCCTACCTGGTGCCTCAAATCTGCGTTTTGGGACATGGGTTTGGGACACCAAGCCATTTCGGAGGGCTGAAAAAACAAAACCCGCTGACGGATCAGCGGGTTCTGGGTATTACTGGTGGTGATGGGCAGAATCAGTGCTCGAATCAAAAAACTAACGAAAACAAGGGACTATTTTCAGCTCAAAAAGCCAATGAGCCACAGTCCCCGCCTGGATTTGAGCCACAGTTAAGCCAACCATGCCCCAAACACCTCCAACTTACTATTGTTTATTGTACGGTTCTCAAAAGAAAGCGCCAAACCCATCTATTTCCCGATTTAAAGCTGTTCGATTCTGCTTCCAGGAATCAAACTCACATCATCTCGCCATCCCACAGACTCTAGGGCAGCCAGGAAGAAGCCCAAGGTGACAATCGGCCTTCACTCCGCGCCTCCGTCTGCCTCAAATGTCATTTTTATCGTTTTGGTGAATATTCGCGTTTTGTTGACACCAATACCAGATTGGCGATACATTCCGCCCTCTCGTTGAGCGCAAAGCTCAACTTTCACTCTCGTACTGCCCCTTGGGCACGAGCTGCTGACTACCCAAAGGCATCACTGCCAATGGGATTACTACGCCCTCTGGGCTTGGTCAGCGCTGTTCGGGAGTTTTCGGTTCATCAGAACCGATGCAGTCAAGCCGTTCTGGTTCGACTTCTTTCCTTTCCAGTGCTTGTTCTTTAACAACTCGGATTTGTTTTACATCGCGTCCGCTGTGCGTGTTCCGCACTTGTTCCGATGTTCCGATGTTCGCCGCTTTTCATTGCGGCATTTAGCAACACCTTTGGCCAGCCATCAGCTAGCCAGGCTCCGGCGCGTCTGCGCCAGCCTAATACCACTCATAGGGCCGGTGCCGACCAAGCCCCTGCCCCACTCAACAATCAAGCACCTAATGAATTGAAAGAAGAACCATGAGCACAAAACTCGATATGCAGCATTTTCTGAAAAACATGAATGACGATGAGATGTACATTTGCTTCAACGAGGTCATCTATAGCTGGAACGGCAATAACTGGATGCCCATCTCTGATAAATATGGCGAAGCGGCCACCTTAGCCTGGATTAAATTCAGGGCGCCAGATTGCCTCTCCCGCACCACTGCGCGTCAGGCTTGGGAGACCCTGAAACTCGACCTGCTAGCAAACAGCCCCAAGGTGAATCGACATCGCGTCCTCATCCCATGCCAGGGAATCTACGTCAGCATCAACGAGGATGGGGTCGTCACGACCATGCCGCCCGACCGCGCCCATCACTGCACTTACTCCCTAGCATGCAAATATGACGCTAGCGCCACCCGTCCTATGTTCGACGCCTTCCTGTCCAAGATTCTTCCGGATGACGCAGTTCGAAATCGGGTGCAAGAATATGTCGGCTATACCTTGCTGCACGACGCTCGCTATCAGCGTGCGGCCCTTTGGCTCGGTTCAGGTGCGAACGGGAAAGGCGTCCTGAGCAATATTGTTCAGGCGCTTCACGAGAAGGTACAAGCAATCCAACTGGACAATACCTCCCGTTTTGCCCTTTCAGGGCTGTATGAGGCAAGCCTGATTGTGGCTGACGAGTTGCCGGCGCGTCGCCTTGACGAGGCGAAGCTCAAATCGGTCATCGCTGGTGAACCCGTCTTTATCGACATCAAGGGGCACAGCCCGATAACAACTCGTATCCACGGCAAAATGCTCGTACTGGGCAACAACTACCCTGTCGTTGATGATGCATCGGAGGGATTCTGGCGGCGTTGGGATGTGGTCCCATTCAAGGTGACCATTCCCGCCGAAGAACGCGACCCTCGCCTTGCAGAAAAGGTCATAGCCAGTGAATTGGCAGGTGTATTGAACTGGGCGCTGGAGGGCCTACAGCGCCTGCTGAAACGAGATGGTTTCGAAGCCGTACAACCGGAAGCTATGCGCCATGCGATGCTGACGGCAAAAGCTGTCGCTGATGACGTCACAGGATGGCTATCTGCCCGCGTTTCAACAGTGAGCGGCCCAGTGACGGCAAGTAAGGCAGCGGTGTACGCTGATTACCACGATTGGTGTGTTGCAAATGACTTCTCCCCTAAACCAACTCAGGGGTTCTGGCTAAAACTTAAGCGTTGCCGTACTGACCTTGTTGCAAAGAAGGTTCGGATACCGGGCAGCGGGCTGATGAACGCGTGCTCCATTATCCTGCGTGACATTGAAATGACCGCCGCCAACGGTGACAGCTATATGGCAGCGGCTTGAATCAACGAAAGACAAAGCCCGTTCCATCGGGCTTTGTCTGTTCAGTCTGCCTAGCTGGTGGCGGCTTTGTCTTGAGACTTCTGCCAGCGCACCAGATAGACCCTGACATTTTCTTTATCCATTTCAAATCGCTCGACTCGCACCTGTACATCAGTCTCTGGAGACTGCAGCTTGCTCAGGGTATCTTTCAATCGACGACGAAACTCCCTGAGCTCGCAGACAGAACCACTGAAGTCATACAGGTCCTTTATTTTGAGAGGAAAATCCTCTCTATGGGTGCTAAAAAACCCAGTTACCCAAGCGTGGAGCCCGGAATAGTCGAATATTGCGGCATCGCTGACATTACTCCAGTCTTCAGGCCCAAAAAGTTCTGCCATCGCATCGAGAATTCTAAAAGCGACGGTGTCACGCCCTTTTACGTTCTTTGATGAACTCGTTCGACCTTGGTAGCCGTCATCAAACTTAACGTCAATCAAGCGGGGTAACGGTATGTCTTGGCGATTCGTTTGAATACGCAGATGTGCGGCACTCAAGCGAATCAGGCTTTCACGAATAGCAATATGGCTATTAAGGCCATAAGGCACATTGAGGTCTTGTGCGAGTTGCCAAAACGAAACCTCAATCCACCCAAGGTCGGTGTCTGCCGCATGTAAGGTCAAACCATTTCGGTAATACCTCAGGCAGGCGGCAAAAACCTGTCGGTCATAATGACCCAGTTGATGCCCTGTCATTTTTAACGTGGCGTCACCTTGTGTAGCAATTGGTTTTTCAAACACGGCCTCATTTTTTGGGGGGGGATTACAGGCGGCAAACAAGGCTGAACGAAGCAGTACGTTGGGAAAGCCGACCGCCATATCTTTCCACGATGGTAAGTACAGGCTTTTTCCGCGGCTAACTGCACGACGCAGGCGAGCTTCTTTAAGCTCCTTGTCTGATGCGTTTTCGGGAAGTTTGAGAACCGGAGCTTGTTCTAGCTTACGAAGCTCACGTTGCAGAACGCCAGTTACTGTTTTAGCGGCTGCACGCAGGAGCGGCTTATTTTCATCCTGAAGTGTGTCGGCTGCAGCCATGGCAGCATTAACCTGCTCCGTAAGGCTATCGACATGCTGTTCGAGCTTTGATTTCTTAGTCTTAGCCATGTTTGGCTGCCTGAAGATAAGCGACCATGAGCCCTCGCAGTACTTCCGAGGTTGAAAAGTTTTGGCTTTGGCAGAGTGCAGAGAATTCTGCACGAAGGGCTACAGGCACCCAAATTGATAAAGTTGCCGTATTTTTGCTGTGGCGGTCTGTCGTCTGTGTCTTGAGTTTTGATTTGAACATTGAAGTGCTCCTGGTTGGTGGACTTACACAGTGGTATAGCGCCACGAAGCACCATAAATTTGGCCAGGAAGGGTTATTTCGCAAATTACCTACATAAACCAGCTCATTTTTGGGTGAATTAGCGCAGTCACTGGCCAAAACAAAAAGAAACTCAACTGACACCGAATACTTGGCATCGGCCCACGTTTTACTTGGCGTCGGCCCACGTTCTACTTGGCGTCGCCCCACAAAATACTTGGCATCAAAACACGGATTCCTGGCGAACTATTCAAAAACCGACTGTGCGCCAGGGAGATTTTTGTGGATGGACATCCGGTAATCTTGTAATCCTGTAAGCGTTGTAATCGGTTCCTGATGCGCTGGGTCATCAGCGATACAAGGCCCTGCATTCCTGTTCCAGGTGTGACTTCAATTGGTGTGTTGCCCGGTTGGAAAGCGAATGCGTTGCCGGCCAATGCCGGCCTGGCTGCCCGATACACACCGTATAGCTCAAACTTGAACTACTCACTAGGTTTGTATTGTTCTAGCAAAGCAGGCCTGATGACATTGACTCTTGGCCTAGCAGTTGGGCAGCCAGGGCTGATACGTGAATGCATTTCGCTCACAACGAATAACCTTGGCTGCTTGAATGGTCACGCTAGCCTGGCAACTTCAATCTATTGCTCCCAGCGCATCGATGTAAAAGTCATAACCAAGTTTGGACTGAAGCGCTCTTACCTCCGATAATCACGGCTTCAACTCACCGACTGCCTTCACTAAAATAATGCTAGATGACATTAAGAAGACCCTCTGGGCTACGGCAGACAAGCTGCGCGCAAACATCGACGCCGCCGAATACAAGCACCTCGTGCTTGGCCTTATCTTCCTCAAGTACGTTTCTGACACCTTCGCCGCCCGCCGTACTGAGCTGACCCAGCGTTTTGCCGACGAAAACGATGACTACTTCCTGCACGATTCCGACACCGAGATGGTTGCAGAGGAACTGGAAGACCGCGACTACTACATCGAAGCCAACGTCTTCTGGGTGCCCGAATCTGCTCGCTGGGAGAACCTTCGCGCCGCAGCCAAACAAACTGACATCGGCAAGCGCATTGATGACGCGCTTGCCATCATCGAGACCGAGAACCCCAAGCTCAAGAACATCCTCGATAAACGCTACGCCCGCGTGCAGCTGCCAGATGGCAAACTCGGCGAACTGGTCGACCTCGTTTCCACCATCGGCTTCGGCAACGATGCCAGCCAAGCGAGGGACATCCTCGGGCAAGTCTACGAATACTTCCTCGGTCAGTTCGCTAACGCCGAAGGCAAGAAGGGCGGCCAGTTCTACACACCGGCCAGCATCGTAAAAACCTTGGTAGCCGTGCTCTCTCCACATCACGGCAAGGTCTATGACCCTTGTTGCGGCTCCGGCGGGATGTTCGTACAGTCCGAGAAATTCATCGAGGCTCATGGCGGCAAGATTGGTGATGTTTCCATCTATGGTCAGGAATCGAACCCGACCACCTGGCGCCTGGCCGCCATGAACCTAGCCATTCGCGGCATCGATTACAACCTGGGCCGCGAACCGAGCGACACCTTCACCAAGAACCAGCACCCGGACCTGCGTGCTGACTTCATCCTGGCCAACCCACCTTTCAATATCAGCGATTGGTGGCATGGCAGTTTGGAAGGCGACCCGCGTTGGGTCTATGGCACGCCGCCGCAAGGGAACGCCAACTACGCCTGGCTACAGCACATGCTGTATCACCTGAAGCTTAATGGCCGTGCTGGCATTGTGCTGGCCAATGGTTCGATGAGTTCCAGCCAGAACAGCGAAGGCGACATCCGCCGCGCAATGGTCGACGCTGATGTTATTGAGGTCATGGTGGCCTTGCCGGGGCAGTTGTTCTTCAATACGCAGATTCCGGCCTGCCTGTGGTTCCTCGCCAAGCAGAAGACTAGCCGTAAGGGTGAAGTGCTCTTTATTGACGTCCGTAAACTGGGTTCGATGATTAGCCGGGTCCAGGCGGAACTGACTGATGAGGTTATCAACCGAATTGGCAGGACCGTGGCTGCCTGGCGTGGTGAGGGCGGCGAATATCAGGATGTCGCCGGCTACTGCCGCAGCGTGAAGCTAGCCGAGATTGCTGAGCACGGGCATGTGCTGACCCCGGGGCGCTATGTCGGTGCCGAGGAAGTCGAGGACGACGACGATGCCTTCGCCGAGAAGATGCAGAAGCTAACCGAAAAACTCGGAGAGCAGATGGCTAAGGGCGTAGAACTCGACCAGTTGATTCGGCAGAAGCTAGGTGGGCTGGGATATGAGTTCTGAACTTCGCTCCCTTTGGGAAAGCGCCGGAGGAACCGTGCCATCAGAATGGCCAGTCGTGCCGTTGGAATCATTACTTAGAGACAGTAAAAGTATTGCTGTTGGAGTCATGTATCCCGGACCAGACACTCCTGGCGGCGTCCCCCTGATTAAAGTGGGCGACATTTCGGATGGTGCAGTCCACTCCACGCCAAGTTACTGCATCTCTAAGGAAACAAATTACGAGTACAGAAGAACGCAACTTGATGGAGATGAGCTGCTAATCACATTGGTAGGCAATCCTGGGGAATGCGTTGTTGTTCAGCCACATATGAAAGGCTGGAATCCTGCTCGCGCAATTGCTGCCCTCCGTCTTAAGGATTCGTCGTTAAGAACCTACCTGAAAACAGTGTTGGAAAGTCGAGCGGGAAAGCATTTGATTGATGCGGTGCTCAACACCACGGTTCAGAAGACTCTCAATTTGAAGGACATTAAGAGGCTTCCTATCCCAGTTCCTCCGGATGAGGTGGTCCGCGGGATTACGCAGCTTGCTGATGCTCTGATAACCCGCATTACCCTCCTGCGTGAAACCAACGCCACCCTGGAATCCATCGCCCAAGCCATCTTCAAATCCTGGTTTGTCGACTTCGACCCGGTCCGTGCCAAGCAGGAAGGCTGTGCCCTGGCGGGTATTGATGAAGCCACGGCATTCCTGTTCCCGGACGGGTTTGAGGAATCCGAGTTGGGCCAGTTGCCCAGAGGGTGGCGGATTGGAAAGGTTGAAGATTTGATGGAGCTTGCCTACGGCAAAGCATTGAAATCGACCGACCGTATCGTTGGCCAAGTACCTGTTTATGGCTCTGGAGGGATTACCGGCTTTCACAACGAGTCATTAGTCAACGGCCCGTCAATAATCGTTGGTCGCAAAGGAACCGTCGGTAGCTTGTATTGGGAAGACCGGCCATTCTTTCCAATTGATACGGTCTTTTACGTCAGAACACAGCATCCGATGACGTATTGCTACTACCTGCTGCAAACTCTCGGCCTTGAAGACATGAACACAGATGGTGCTGTCCCAGGACTAAATAGGAGCAATGCTTATCGCTTGCAAATTCCTATCCCTCCCGATGAAATTCTGGCTACATTCGACGAGGTGGTATCGGCATTACGAGTTCGAGTTTTTTCGAACAACAAGCAAGCTGAGACGCTCGCCACCCTCCAAGATACCCTTCTTCCCCGCCTGATTTCAGGGCAGTTAGGCTTACCCGAAACCGTCCAACAAGTTGAAGAGGTCTTGGCATGAAAAAGCCTTTGAGCAAGTTGCAGCGCGTGCCGCTGCGTGAAGCATGGAAGCACGAAGCTACCGATTTCACCCCTTGGCTAGCAGAGACTGACAACCTCAACACCTTGGCCGAATCTTTGGGGCTGGATGATTTGGAGTTGGTGGCCACCGAGCATTGGGTAGGCGAGTTCAAGCTGGACATTCTGTGCACCGATGGCACCGACCAAGTCATCATCGAAAACCAACTCGAAAAAACCAATCATTCCCACCTAGGCCAAATTTTGACCTACGCCGCCGGCATAGGAGCCAAGAAAGTCATCTGGGTGGCTGAGTCGTTTCGGCCTGAGCACATTGCCGCGCTGGACTTCCTGAACCAGAACACCACTGATGAGCTCAATTTCTTTGGTGTGGAAGTGGAACTTTGGCGCATTGACGACTCACCGTTGGCTCCGAAATTTGAAGTTGTGGCAAAGCCGAACGAGTGGGCCAAAACAGGGCGTGAGCAAGCCAAAGCAGCAGCCCAGGCTTCCCCCATCAAGCAGCAGCAACTGAAACTCTGGCAAGAACTGGTGAAGAAGCTGGCTACAGAATCCCCTCATATCAAACCCCAAAAACCACTGCCCCAACACTGGCTGAATAATTCGATAGGACGGGCAGGGTTTAACCTCAATCCGACAGTTAATTCACGCGACGAGCGCTTGGGCGTTGAGGTTTACATCCATCACGCCGACTCCAAAAAGATGTATCAAGAACTATTGGAAAAGCGCGCAGAGATTGAGCAAGCGCTTGGCTTTGAACTGGACTGGCAGGAATTGCCTGACGCCCATTCGTGTCGCATCGCCACATGGCGTACCGGCAGTCCCATACATGATGAAGGCCAGTGGCCGAATTACCTCACCTGGTATGTCGAACGACTTACCAAGATGAACGCAGTGTTCAAACCCATCATCCAGAAGCTGTGATGACCGAAGACCAACTCGAACAGGAAACCCTAGGCTGGCTTGCTGAAGTCGGATACACCCCGCTCTTCGGTCCCAACATCTCCCCGGATGGCCCCGACCAAGAGCGGGACGACTACCGACAGGCTCTTCTGTTCGAGCGTTTTCGCAACGCCATTGCCCGCCTCAATCCAGGCATACCGCTGTTCGCCCGCGAGGATGCCCTCCTGCAGGTCAAGGACCTGGGCACCCCGGTCCAGCTCGCCGCCAATCGCCACTTCCACAAGCTCCTAGTCGGCGGTGTCCCCGTCCAGTACCAGAAGGATGGCGAAACCCGCGGTGACTTCGTGCGCCTCATCGACTGGGTGACCCCGGCCAACAACGAATGGCTAGCCATCAACCAGTTTTCAATCAAGGGGCCGCACCACACCCGCCGCCCGGACATCATCCTGTTCGTGAATGGCCTGCCGCTGGTTCTGTTGGAGCTGAAGAACCCGGCCGATGAAGCAGCTGACATCTGGAAAGCCTATGACCAAATCCAGACCTATAAAGAGCAGATACCTGACGTCTTCCAGTACAACGAAATCCTGGTCATCTCCGACGGCTCTGAAGCCCGCATGGGTTCATTGTCGGCCAACGGCGAGCGCTACATGCAGTGGCGCACCATCGACGGCGTCACGCTCGACCCACTCGGCCAGTTCAACGAACTTGAAACCCTGGTACGCGGTGTATTGGCGCCGGCCTACCTGCTCGACTACCTACGCTTCTTCGTCCTGTTCGAGGATGACGGCACGCTGGTTAAGAAGATTGCCGGCTACCACCAATACCACGCCGTGCGCTCGGCCATCCAGCAGGTAGTAACCGCCTCGCGCCCCGGGGGTACTCATAAGGGCGGCGTGGTCTGGCACACGCAAGGGAGCGGCAAGAGCATCACGATGACTTGCTTCGCGGCCCGTGTGATGCAGGAAGCGGCGATGGAGAACCCGACCATCGTCGTCATCACCGACCGAAACGACCTGGATGGTCAGCGGTTCGGTGTGTTCTCCCTTGCCCAAGACCTGCTCCGTGAGCAACCAGTGCAGGCCGATACCCGCCAGGACCTGCGGGCCAAGCTCAGCAACCGCCCCTCCGGCGGCATTGTCTTCGCCACAATCCAGAAGTTCATGCCCGGCGAAGATGAGGACACCTTCCCGGTGCTCTCCGAGCGCAGCAACATCGTGGTCATTGCCGATGAGGCCCACCGCACCCAGTACGGCTTCGAGGCCCAACTCAAAGGCAAACCGGGGCAGGAGAAATACCAGGTCGGCTACGCCCAGCACCTGCGCGATGCATTGCCCAATGCAACCTTCGTGGCTTTCACGGGCACCCCAGTATCGAGCGAGGACCGCGATACCCGCGCCGTGTTCGGCGACTACATCCACGTCTACGACATGCAACAGGCCAAGGAAGATGGCGCCACGGTGGCCATCTACTTTGAGTCGCGCCTGGCCAAGCTCTCCCTCAAGGCCGACGAGCTTCCCCATGTCGATGCCGAGGTGGATGAATTGGCCGAGGATGAAGAGGAAAGCCAGCAGGCCAAGCTGAAGAGCCGCTGGGCTGCCCTCGAGAAGGTGGTCGGCGCCGAACCACGGGTAGCTGCGGTCGCGGCCGACCTGGTGGCGCATTACGAAGAACGCTGCAAGGCCCAGACCGGCAAGGCGATGGTGGTCGCCATGAGTCGCGACATCTGCGTCCACCTCTACAACGAAATCATCAAGCTCCGCCCGGAGTGGCACGATGCCGACCCAGAGAAGGGCGCCATCAAAATTGTGATGACGGGCTCGGCCAGCGACAAAGCCTTGCTCCGGCCCCATATCTACAGCGGCCAGGTGAAGAAACGCCTGGAGAAGCGCTTCAAGGACCCTGCCGACCCGTTGCGCATCGTTATCGTGCGCGACATGTGGCTGACCGGCTTCGATGCGCCCTGTGTCCACACCCTCTACGTCGACAAGCCGATGAAGGGGCACAACCTGATGCAGGCGATTGCTCGGGTGAATCGCGTCTTCAAGGACAAGCAAGGCGGCTTGGTGGTGGACTA
>CALJZP010000231.1 GCA_937983545.1 uncultured Azonexus sp. | reverse complement strand
CCGCGGATGATCAGCATGTCATCGGAGCGACCGGTAATGCGGTCGATCCGGCGCATCGAGCGGGCGGTGGGCGGCAGCAGGCGGGTCAGGTCGCGGGTACGGTAGCGGACGATGGGCATCGCTTCCTTGGTCAGCGAGGTGAATACCAGTTCCCCATGGCTGCCTTCGGGGAGGACTTCGCCGGTGATCGGGTCGATGATCTCGGGGTAGAAATGGTCTTCCCAGATGACCGGGCCGTCCTTGGTTTCGGCGCATTCGTTGGCGACGCCGGGGCCGATGACTTCGGAGAGGCCGTAGATGTCGATGGCTTCGATGCCGAAGGTGGATTCGATCTCGCGGCGCATCGCGTCGGTCCACGGTTCAGCGCCGTGGATGCTGATGCGCAGGTGGGTGCTGCGCGGATCGATGTCCTGGCGACGGAACTCGTCGGCAATGTTCAGCATGTACGACGGGGTGACCATGATGATGCTCGGCTTGAAGTCGCAGATCAGCTGAACCTGCTTTTCAGTCTGGCCGCCGGACATCGGGATCACCGTGCAGCCGAGCTTCTCGGCGCCGTAATGGGCGCCCAGGCCGCCGGTGAACAAGCCATAGCCGTAGGCGACATGGACGATGTCGCCGGGGCGGCCGCCGGAGGCGTAGATGGAGCGGGCGATCAGGTCGGCCCAGGTGTCGATGTCCTTCTTCGTGTAGCCGACGACGGTCGGCTTGCCGGTCGTGCCGCTGGAGGCGTGGATGCGGACTACCTCTTCACGCGGTACGGCAAACATGCCGTAGGGGTAGTTGTCGCGCAGGTCCTGCTTGGTGGTGAAGGGAAATTTCGCCAGGTCGGACAGCGATTTGAAATCGTCCGGGTGTACGCCCGAACGGTCAAAGGCCTGCCTGTAGTGGGGGACGTTGCGATAGACGTGGTGCAACGTCCATTTGAGGCGCTCGCCCTGCAGGGCGGCAATTTCGTCTCGGCTGGCGTTTTCGATGGCATGCAAGCCTAGTTTCATCGCGTCCCCTCCTTTGAACGATTGATTCTGGAGGGAGGCAAAAAGAGGGCGCTTGACCCAGATCAACTTGTCATTATTCGCTGTTGGGTCAAGTGCGCCGCCGTTGGCCCGGTCGCGACGTGCGACAATGCGCGCCATGTTTCGCATTGCCGTCGGCGGGCTGATCGCCCATGCCTTTCCCATCCTGGTTGCCCAGCTGGCCTCCATTGGCATGATGGTTGTCGACACGGCCGTTCTCGGGCACGTCAGCCCGGTTGATCTTGCTGCCGTTGCCATTGGGGGCGGTATCCACATTTCGGTCGTGTTTGCCCTGGTTGGCGTTCTCCAGGCCGTCGCGCCGGTCGTTGCACATCTGCACGGCGCGGGGCACGACGATAAGGTTGCCGACGTCCTGCAACAGGGTTTCTGGCTGGCGGTGCTGCTCGCCATTCCCGGAATCCTGTTCCTGACCCATCCAGGTGCCGTCCTCGGTATTTCCCGCATGGATTCCGTCGTCGAGGCCAAGGTCCGGCAGTACCTCGGCCTGCTTGCATGGAGTTTGCCGGCCGCCTTGTTTTACCGGACTTTCTATGCTTTTTGCAATGCGCTCGGCAAACCCCGCGTGCTGATGGCCATCGGTCTGTTGAGTCTGGCGCTGCATGCCCTCCTCGCCTGGGGGTTCGCCGCTCAGGGCTGGCTGGGCGAACCTCTTGGCGTGGCGGGCTGCGCGCTGTCGAACGTGCTGGTTGGCTGGTTGGCCTGTGCCGGGGGCGCACTTTATCTGCAGCTCGGGCCTCTCGGTAGGCGCTATCGGCCGTTCGCCAACTGGTCGCGGCCCCGGTGGTCGACCTGGCGGGAATTGCTGCGTCTCGGCGTTCCGATGGGTTTTTCCAATCTGGTTGAAATCACGTCGTTTACGCTGATCAGCCTGTTTGTCGCATCGCTCGGTGCGACGGTGGTGGCGGGGCATCGCATCGTCGCTAATCTTTCGGCCTTGACCTACATGTTGCCGCTATCGCTCGCCATCGCGACCATGGCGGCGCTCGGGCAGGCGCTTGGCGCACGGGATGCGCCGCGGGTGCGGGCAACGGTCCGTGCCGGGCTGGCCTTGTCGGCGGTCTCCTCGTCGTTGGTCGGCCTGCTGTTGTGGCTATCCGCCGAGCCGGTGGTTGCCGCCTATACCGACGATCCGGATGTACGCCTGATTGCTGTCGGCCTGGTCGGTTACGTCGCCATCTATCAATTTTTCGACGCCCTGCAGACGGTGGCCGGGCATTGCCTGCGTGCCTATCGCGTTACTTTTGTGCCGATGCTGGTCCAGACATTCTGTTTCTGGGGGATCGGCTTGCTTGGCGGTGCCTGGCTTTGCTACCGCTGGACGCCGCCGCTCGGCGTTGCCGGTTTCTGGATGGCTTCGGTGCTCAGTTTGATCTGCGCGGCAGCCTTGCTTTTGCCGCTCCTGCGCAAGGCCATGAATGCTTCGTAATGCATCCTGTAATTATGAATTTTGGCCTGATCCAGTTTTTGATCTATGTGATAAGATTTCGGGTTACAAACGGTATAACCGGGTGGGGTCGGGGGACAGTTCGGCCACTGCTCATTGCTCGCAACTCAACTAAACGCAAGGAAAGCGCATGAAAATTCACGAATATCAGGGCAAGCAAATCCTGAAGAAATTCGGCGTTACGGTTCCGCGCGGGATTCACTGCACGACCGTCGAAGACGCAGTCAAGGCAGCCGAAACCCTGGGCGGCAAGATCTGGGTGGTGAAGGCCCAGATTCACGCTGGTGGCCGCGGCAAGGGTGGTGGCGTCAAGGTCGCCAAGTCCCTGGATGAAGTGCGTCAATACGCGAGCCAGATTCTGGGCATGCAACTGATTACCCATCAGACCGGTCCGGAAGGCCAGAAGGTCCGCAACCTGCTGATCGAGGAAGGCGCCGACATCCAGCATGAATACTACGTTGCTTGCCTGACCGACCGCGCTACCCAGTCCGTCGCCATGATGGCCTCGTACGAAGGCGGTATGGACATCGAGGAAGTCGCCCACAAGACCCCGGAAAAGATCGTCAAGGTCTTCATCAACCCGTTGGTCGGCCTGACCGACGAACAGGCCCTGACCCTGGCCAAGGGCATGGGCATGCTGGAAGCCTCCATTCCGCAGTGCATCGATACGCTGAAGAAGCTGTACACCTGCTACATGGAAACCGATGCTTCGCTGGCCGAGATCAACCCGCTGATCCACGAAAGCAATGGCACCGTCAAGGCGATTGACGCCAAGTTCAATTTCGACTCCAACGCCCTGTACCGCCAGGAAGAAATCGTCGCCATGCGCGACCTGGACGAAGAAGACGCCGACGAAATCGAAGCTTCCAAGTTCGACCTCGCCTACATCTCCCTCGACGGCAACATCGGCTGCCTGGTGAACGGTGCCGGTCTGGCCATGGCCACCATGGACACCATCAAGCTGTTCGGCGCCGAGCCGGCCAACTTCCTGGACGTCGGCGGCGGCGCCACGACCGAGAAGGTCACCGAAGCCTTCAAGATCATGCTCAAGAACCCGAAGGTCAAGGGCATCCTGGTCAACATCTTCGGCGGCATCATGCGCTGCGACACCATCGCTACCGGCGTCGTCGCCGCGGCCAAGGAAACCCACCTGTCCGTGCCGCTGGTCGTCCGCATGAAGGGCACCAACGAAGAGATCGGCAAGCAGATCCTGAAGGATTCCGGTCTGCCCATCATCTCTGCCGATTCCATGGCTGAAGCCGCCACCAAGATCGTCGAAGCGGTCAAGTAAGGAGCCCCGAATGTCCATTCTGATCAACAAGAACACCCGCATCATCACCCAGGGCATCACCGGCAAGACCGGCCAGTTCCACACCGAAAAGTGCCAGGAATACGCAAACGGCAAGGAATGCTTCGTCGCTGGCGTGAACCCGAAGAAGGCTGGCGAAAAGATTTTCGACATCCCCATCTACGGTTCGGTCAAGGAAGCCGCTGCTGAAACCGGTGCTACCGTTTCCGTCATCTACGTGCCGCCCGCTGGTGCTGCTGCCGCCATCTGGGAAGCCGTCGAAGCCGACCTCGATCTGGCCATCTGCATCACCGAAGGCATCCCCGTCCGCGACATGCTGATGGTGCGCAACAAGATGAAGGAAAAGGAAGCCAAGGGCGGCAAGAAGACCCTGCTGCTCGGCCCGAACTGCCCTGGCCTGATCACCCCGGACGAAGTGAAGATCGGCATCATGCCGGGTCACATCCACCGCAAGGGTCGCATTGGCGTGGTTTCCCGTTCCGGCACCCTGACCTACGAAGCCGTTGGTCAGCTGACCGAACTGGGCCTCGGCCAGTCTTCCGCCGTCGGTATCGGTGGTGACCCGATCAACGGTCTGAAGCACATCGACGTCATGAAGATGTTCAACGACGATCCGGATACGGACGCCGTCATCATGATCGGCGAAATCGGCGGTCCCGATGAAGCCGAAGCCGCCCAGTGGTGCAAGGCCAACATGAAGAAGCCGATCGTCGGCTTCATCGCCGGTGTGACCGCTCCGGCCGGCAAGCGCATGGGCCACGCTGGCGCCCTGATCTCCGGCGGTGCCGACACCGCCGATGCCAAGCTCGCCATCATGGAAGAGTGTGGCTTCAAGGTCACGCGCAACCCGTCCGAAATGGCCAAGCTGCTCAAGGCCATGCTGTAAAATTCGAGTCTGACTCAACCCAGAAAGGCGGGCCGGGTGCCCGCCTTTTTATTTGCCCGAAGTTTCATGGAAATCGACCTCTCTTCCACCGCATTCTGGATCGCTGTCGGCCAGATCATCCTGATCGATATCGTGCTGTCCGGCGACAACGCGGTTGTCATCGCGCTGGCCTGCCGTAACCTGTCGCCGGAGCAACGCAAGACGGGCATCTTCTGGGGGGTGGCGGGGGCTGTCGGGTTACGTGTCGTGCTCACCGTGTTTGCCGCGCTGGTCATGAACCTGCCCTGGCTGAAATTCATCGGTGGGCTGCTGCTGGTGTGGATTGCCGTGAAACTGATGCTGCCCGAGGACGAGGATGGTCACGATATCGAGCCGTCGGCGAACCTGTGGGGAGCGGTCAAGACCATCGTCGTCGCCGATTTCGTGATGAGTCTGGATAACGTCATCGGCGTGGCCGGCGCGGCACATGGCAATCTGGCTCTCTTGTTGTTCGGTCTGGCCGTGAGCATTCCGCTGATCGTCTGGTCCAGCCAGCTGATCATGCACTGGATGGAGCGCTTCCCCGTCATTGTCCTGCTCGGCGCTGGCCTGTTGGGATATGTGGCCGGCCAGATGATCTTCAGCGACCCCGGTGTGCGCGCAGCGCTGCCGCCGTTGCCGACATGGTCCGCCACGCTGGCCGGCGGGGTGGGGGCTTTGCTGGTTGTCGGGCTGGGGCGCTGGCTCGAACGCCGGATTCTCGCCCGGCAGGATGTCACCATCGTTTAGGAATTTGCGATCATGGCCCTCTATCTCTCGGAAGACGACGTCAAGCAATTGCTGACCATGGAATTGGCGATCGAAGGAGTGGAGTCTGCCCACCGCGATCTCTCCCTTGGCTTGGCCATCGATACGCCGCGTGTGCGCAGCCGATTGCCGCAAACGGCCCTGCACATCCTTCAGGGCGCCTTGCCTGCCCAGGGGGTGATTGGATACAAGGCCTATACCAGCAATCGCTCCGGCAACCGTTTTCATGTCCATCTTTTTGATGCCGGAAGCGGCGTGCCGCTGGCGGTCGTTTCGGCTGATTTTCTCGGCATGATGCGTACCGGGGCGGCGAGCGGTGTCGCGGCCCGCTGGCTGGCGCGAAAGGATGTCGTGGAGGCGGGCGTATTCGGTGCCGGCTGGCAAGCAGAAGGGCATGTCCGCGCGCTTTGCACCGTCATGCCGTTGCAGCGCGTCAAGGTATTCAGCCGCAAGGCCGACAGGCTCGCGGAGTTCTGCCATCGCATGAGCGAGCTGACCGGTGTTGCCGTCGTCCCGGCCGGTAGCCCCGAAGAGGCGGTGCGGGGCAGCGGACTCGTCGGAACAGTGACAACGGCCTCGGCGCCGCTGTTCGATGCCGACTGGCTGGAGGCGGGCGCGCACATCAATGCTGCCGGCTCCAATGCATTGATTCGGCAGGAGCTTTCGGAAGCGGCGGTGCGCCGTTGCGACCTGATTGCCGTCGATTCCGTACCCACCGCGTTGGCTGAGGCAGGCGATCTTTTCCCTCTGCTTGAAAAGGGGCGTTTGCACGACCGGCAACTGCTGGAGTTGGGAGATGTCATCACCGGTCGTCGTGCCGGTCGGGAGACGAGGGAGCAGATTACCTTGTTCGAATCGCAAGGCATGGCCATTCAGGATCTTGCGGTTGCCCTGCGGGTGGTAAGGCGCGCCGAGGAAAAAGGCCTTGGCATGCGCTTGCCGTATTGATTCGTTTGACCGGTCGGACATGAGCGTTGAAAATGCAGGAAATGGCAGATTTCACGCACTTCATGATGATGCTGGCGTCAGGGATACAACAATGATCGGCAAGTTGGCCGGGGTAGTACGCGGCGGAACGCGTTTCCGCAGATGTTGGGCCATGGGTGCCAACCGGCCTCTTGCTTCGTCCTCGACCCGTTTTTCCGAAAGATTGCCCGGGTGATTACCGAGAATTGTCTCGAAATCGCGGTCAGTACCGATCCGGGGGTCGTTAGCTCGCATAACGAGGATTCGGTTTTCGCAGACGCGCGCCTCGGCCTGGCCATCATTGCCGATGGCATGGGTGGGTACAACGCGGGCGAGGTCGCCAGCGGAATGGCGACGACCCGGCTGGCGGCCGATCTCGACCGGGTCATCAGCTCCTCAGCGCTGCAGGCTGCTTGCCAGGCTGGCGATACGGCAACGATCGAGCGCCATCTGCTCAATGAAGTCAGCGCAGCGAATTTTGCCGTTTTCCATGCGGCGGCCAGTTCGTCGCGTTATGCCGGGATGGGGACCACGTTGGTGCTTGCCTGGTTCCACAACAACCGGATGACGGTGGCGCACGTCGGGGACTCTCGCCTGTATCGCTTGCGCGGTGACGAGTTTGCACTGTTGACGCGCGACCACTCTCTTTTACAGGAGCAGCTGGATAGTGGCATGATTACCCCTGAGGAAGCACGCTACGCCGGAAACAGGAATCTGGTGACGCGGGCGCTTGGGGTTGATCCAGCCGTCGATGTCGAGATCGGTACCTTCGATGTTAGTCGGGGCGATATTGTTTTGCTGTGCTCCGACGGCCTGAATGACATGGTCGAAGACGAGGAGATCGCCTTGGCCTTGCGAACGCTCGGCGGGAATTTGCAGCTGGCCGCCGATCATCTCGTGCAGCTGGCAAACGATAACGGTGGCCGAGATAATGTTTCGGTTATCCTGATCAAAGTGCGGGAAGACTTCGCGACAGGCCGAAACTGGTGGCAGCGAATGCGGGATATGTTGAAGTAAGATGAGGAAAGCGCAATGGCAAAACTGATCCTGTCGATGGATGGATTGGTACTCAAGGAGATTCCGCTCAACAAGGAGCGACTGAGTATCGGGCGCAAGCCGCATAACGACATCCAGATCGACAACCTTGCCATTTCCGGCGATCACGCCGTGGTCGTGACCATCCTGGCGGACTCCTTTCTCGAAGACCTCAACAGCACCAATGGCACTTTGGTCAATGGTCAGCCGATTAAGAAGCACTTTCTGCGCAACAACGACATCATCGAGCTGGGCAAATACAAGCTCAAGTATCTGGCTGACTTGCAGGCCAGTGTGGCGGCAAGCGATTTCGAGCGAAATGCGGCGATCCGTTCCGGGCAGCTGAAGATGCCCTCCGAGTTGCAACTGGAGTCGGGCGATACGATCACGCGCTCGAGCGTCGGTCTTGCCTCCGTACCCAAGCCGCCATCCCCCCTGCCGGGTGCGGCCATCCAACTACTCAACGGCCCCAATGCCGGCAAGGAGCTGGACCTGACCAAGACCTTGACGACGCTCGGCAAGCCGGGCTTGCAGGTGGCCGTCATCGCCAAGCGGCCGCACGGCTTCTTCATCACCCATGTCGAGGGTCGCCAGTTTCCCGTGGTCAACGGCCGCAGTCTTGATGCTCAGGCCTATCCGTTGGGCGATCACGACGTGATCGAGATTGCCGGCATCAAGATGGAGTTTTTCCTGAAGGGATAAGTACTCCCTCGAAGCGGCGTGCCGATTTTTCATTTGCCGCCAGTGTGAGGTATTTCACACCTCTGGCTGGGCTGTTCATTGGTCGAAGCATAAAATCCATGTTTAACACAATGTGATGCCGCAAGGCCGGCACGCATTCGACTGATCGGACCACGGCAGGACAAACTCAGGTATCCAGGGCATGAAGCTGCGCGTACTAGGCTGTAGCGGCGGTATTGGCGGCCGGCATTTGCGGACCACCTCGTTTCTGGTCGACCACGATATCTTGATCGATGCGGGGACCGGTGTCGCCGAATTGTCAGTCGCGGAACTAGCGGCAATCGATCATGTTTTTCTGACCCACGCTCATCTCGATCATGTGCTGGCCCTGCCGTTGATGATCGATGCGGTTGCGTCGCGGCGAGAGCGTCCGCTCACGGTCTATGCCTTGGCCGAGGTCATCGAGGCATTGCAGCGGCACGTCTTCAACTGGGCGATCTGGCCGGATTTCTCCCGCTTGCCAAATGCCGAGCAAGCCGTCGTGCGGTTCGTGCCCATCCAGGTTGGCAGCGAAGTCCGCCTTGACGACCGTAAAATCAGCGCGTTGCCGGTTGCCCATACAGTCCCTGCGGTCGGCTATTGCCTCGACTCCGGCATGGGGAGCCTCGTTTTCTCAGGTGATACCGGTCCTTGCGAAGATTTTTGGAAGGCCGTCGGAGCCATTCCCAATCTCCGCTATCTGTTGGTCGAGTGTGCGTTTTCGAATCAGGAATGTGCTCTGGCTACCCTCTCCAAGCACATGTGTCCAAGGATTCTGGCAGAAGAACTGAGTCGGCTGGATCGCACCTGTGAGCTGTTTGTCACGCATTTGAAGCCGGGCGACATTGAGCGGACGATGCTGGAAATAGAAAACTGCCTCGCAGTTTTTAATCCAGTCATGCTGCAGAACAATCAGGTGCTCGACTTCTGACGGGATCGAATTCCGGGCGGCTGGAGGTATAGGGGGGGCTGATTTTGGCAGGCCTTGCCGCGTATCATTGCGTTTACATAGCATGCCCTGTTTGTGACGCATTTTGTCTGGCTCATGTGCCAATAATTGTCATGCGGACTTTGTTAATCGGCTAGCTCCTCTCGCGGCGTGGATGTGGGTTTTTGTTAATCAATTGAATGTATTTGTTTTTTTTTTGTTCGCCGCTGAAAATGCCGTGTCATTGGCTGGCATGGAATCTGAATAAGGTGGGGTAAGCGGTTTTTTTCCGTCTTAAACTAAAGGAGAATCACATGAAGAGCGTTCAACAAGGTTTCACCCTTATCGAACTGATGATTGTTGTGGCCATTATTGGTATTCTGGCGGCTGTTGCACTGCCGGCCTATCAGGATTATACCGTCAAGGCCAAGCTGGCGGAGGTTATTCTGGCGACCAGCCAATGCCGTACCACCGTGGCCGAGGTGTATCAGTCGTCTACCTCGGCTTCTTCTCCCGGTGCGGGCAACTGGGGTTGTGAGACCGCCTCGCAAAGCTCCAAATACGTTGGTGCCGTGGCAACCGACACCAATGGTGTCATTACCGTGAGGGTTTCCGGTGCCACCGATTTGCCCGCAACTGTGCGTAGCACCACTGTGACGCTGACGCCGACGGACTCGCAAGGTACCGCATTGACTTGGGCTCCGGGAACTCAGGTCGGTGGCTTCCGGTGTGCTGCAGGAGGCGGGTCGCCGATGCCTGCAAAATATTTGCCGGGTTCCTGCAAGTAAGCTTCCCTGACTTATCTCCAAAAAAAGGCTGCCATGGCAGCCTTTTTTTTTCGATATTCACTCGCTATGCCTTATTTCGGATTATCGCTCTCTTTCTTGCTACTGGCTGCGTGGCTGGAACCGAATCACTACCTGCCATGGGTAGTCTTCAGGAACGATTGGCTGGCATGGCTTTGCTTACCTGTACTTGCTCTTTGTTTTTCACGGGTACGGGAAGGCGCCGTCCATGTTCCCTACGTGGCAAAGGTGTTGCTGGTGCTGTCCGTTGTGCCTTTTGCCCAATTCTTGGGTGGCATTGTCTTTTTTTTGGGGGATGCTGTACTGGCTTCGCTGAATTTGCTGGGGTTGGCTTTCGTGATAATTGTTAGTTCTGCCCTGCCACGCAGGCACTTGGTACTAACCCTTGCAATGACCATACTTGCTGGGGCGCTCCTGTCGTCCTTCCTGGCTTTGGGGCAGTGGTTGTCGGTAGAGATGATAGGCTGGCTGGCAGTGAGCTTTCCGCCAGGGGCGAGACCATATGCCAACTTGGCTCAACCCAATCTTCTGGCCTCGCTGTTGTTGATGGGCGTGGCGAGTGCGGTTTATTTACGACAGCAACGCTTATATTCGGTATCTGTTGCTATTTTAATTGGGTTTGTTCTTTTTGCTGG
>CALJZP010000230.1 GCA_937983545.1 uncultured Azonexus sp. | reverse complement strand
GGACTCACTCTGGCTACCCCGGTCTGGGGCGCCATCGATGCCATCGACAATTCGCTTGAGGATCTCCTCAAGATCCGCATCGTATCGACGCCCAAGTTCGCGGAAAACTCGGACCAGATACCCTCGGTCGTTTCCATACTCACCGCCGACGACATCCGGCTTTACGGCTGGCGCACGCTGGGTGACGCGCTGCGCAGCCTGCAGGGATTCACCGTCACCCATGACCACACCTATGCCTACGGCGGCGTGCGCGGCATCTCGCAGCCCGGCGACTACCGCCCGCGCATGCAGACGCTGATCGACGGCCAGTCGGTCAACGAAAACATTTTCGCCAGCGCACCGGTCGACTCGACCTTCCCGCTCGATATCGGCCTGATCGAGCGCATCGAGGTCATCCGTGGCCCCAGTGCGGCGATCTACGGCGGCGATGCCATGTTCGGCGTCATCAACGTGGTGACCCGCAGCGGCAGCAACGTCGGCACCGAAGCCTCGCTCAGGGTCGGCAGCGGCGCGGACCGCCGGCTGCGCCTGAGCTGGGGCGGCCTGGTCGGCGGTCACGATGTGCTGCTCTCGGTATCCGGCTTCGAAACCCATGGCCGCACGCTCTCGGTTGACGATGTTAACGGCGACGGCTCGCGCCGCGACCTGCACCGCGTCGGTGGCAAGGAAGGCGGGCAGCTGTTCGCCAAAATCCGCGGCAGCGACTGGCATCTGTCGCTGATCCACGCCCAGCGCGAAAAGATCGTTCCCACCGCCTCCTTCGACACCATTGCCGACGACCGGGGCCACATCGAAACCGACATCCACACCCTGATCAACCTGAGCAAGCAGTGGCGGCTCAACACAAGCAACACCCTGCATCAGCAGCTCTATCTGGGCGATTATCGTTACGACGGCACCTTCCCCTACGACTACTCGGGCACTCCGGTTGCCGATCCCCGCGTCATGGACATCGATGCCGCGCGCGGCAGCTGGTGGGGCATCGAGAACCGGCTGGTGAATACCTCCTGGTCCGGACAGCGGATTACACTGGGTATCGAATACAAATCGAACTGGCGCCAGAACCAGCTCAACCTCGCCCGGGGCTACGGCTGTGTCGATAGCGGCACCACCATGCCCTGCCTCGACGATCGCCGGAGAAGCACGCAAATTTCCTTCAGCGCACAGGACGAGATCCAGATCGGCGACGCCACCCTGGTCACACTGGGGATCAGCCATGATCGTGTCGATGCGCAAGGGCAATCCGCTTCTTTCTGGAGCCCGCGCATCGGGCTGACCCACGAAACGCAAACTGCGGGGCTGTTCAAAATCCTCTATGGCACAGCATTCCGCGTACCCACCGTTTACGAACGCTACTACACGGCACCGAGCTTCCCCCACGGCAACCCCGCCCTGGAACCTGAGAAGCTGAGCTCACTGGAAATTGCCTGGGAAAAGCGTTTCGGCCCGCAGTCGAAGCTGACCGCCACAGCCTACCATTTCCATATTGACCAAATGATCACGGCTGACAAGAAGCTGGTAGCCATGAACGGCTCCCCGGTCCGGGCAATCGGCCTGGAAGTCGAATACGAGCAACGCTGGAACAACGGGAGCCACTTGCGCACCGGCTACGGCATCCAGCATGCAGCCGACGAAACGCGCCATTTCGACAACTCGCCGCGCCACATGGTCAAAGCCAATATCGGCCTGCCAGCCGGTCTTCCCCATCTGATGGCGGGACTCGAAGGCCAGTGGATCAGCCGCCGTAGCGCCGACATGGGCAATCAGTCGCTTCCTCCCTACCTGCTGACCAATCTGAACCTGCGCTACGCCCCGTCAGGCGAACGCTGGGACATCGCGCTCGGACTCTACAACCTGTTTGACCGGCGATATGCCGACCCGGTATCCAGCGATGAGATCATGGGCGTCCGCCGTTGGCAAATGCCGCAATTCGGGCGCACCGTCATGCTGCACTCCACGCTGCATTTCTGAACGAAATGAACCGCGAACCGGCGACGCACCAAGGCTCGCCGGCCTGCCCGCTCAATCAGTCAGCCAGTTCGATCTGGCCGCTGACATGGGTGGTAATCAGGCTCTCGCCCGCCTCCAGCGGCGCCGGCGCGGCATCGGCGGCCATCATGACGGCCTTGCCGCGAAACACCGGTGCAGGCGGCATGCCGCCCCCCTGGTTGATGTTCATCTGCTTGATCTTCCAGCCCTTGCCGAAGGTATCGGCAATCAGCGCCGCGCGGCTCTGGAAGGCGCGTATGGCCTCGCGCATGGCCTCGTCTTCGGCTTGATGCCGCGTTTCCGGCGAAGGCATCTGGTTGATGTCGCCAACCGCCAGGCGCATCTGCTGCAGACGACCCAGCAGGTCGGAAACGGCAGCGAAATCCTTCGATTCGATCAGCAGTTCACTACGCATCCGCCAGCCATCGATCTTGCGGGACTGGGTGTAAACCGGATAGGTCGACTGGCTACCGCTCTTGACGTTGACGCCCTTCCTTTCGCGAATGACCTTGAGCGCCTCGGCTATATCGCCATTGACCCGCCGCGCCAGCTCGGCCGGATTGCTGCCGCTGGCTTCGCTGAACACGCTGGCGCGCACCATGTCGTTCGCGGCCGGCCGGCTGGCTTCTGCGGACAGATCGATCAAGGCCCCGGCCTGGACGGTTGCGGCAAGACTCATGGCCCACAGGGCAAGCAGTTTCTTTTTCATTGGACTCCCTTGTCACGGAAACGGCCGTAGATGACCAGCAGGATGATCGCCGCCACGACCGACGCGATGAATCCGCCCCCCTGCCCGGCCTGATACCAGCCCATGGCCTGCCCGATGATGCCGGCCAGGAACGAACCGCCCACACCAAGCAGTATGGTGGCGAGGAAACCCATGTTTTCCTTGCCGGGATGCAGCAATTTGGCCACGACGCCAATCGCGAAGCCGACCAGTATGGTCCACACGATACCCATTGAGGCTTTCCTTTTCAGTTGGATTGACCGGAAACAGCAGGCTGTCTGCCGAAACGGCACGACACCCTGCGCTCATATTAACGTGCGGTCATTTCAGTGGTTGTCGTCGCTGCGTAAAGAATTGTTTCCCTCCGGCCGCTGCGTCAGTTGTTCGGCGAGCGTATCCATGAGTACCCGGACCCGATGCGGTACGTGCCGATTGCTGGGCAGCATGGCGTAGATGCCCAGCTCGGGCCCCGGATATTCCCGCAGTATCTCGACCAGGCGGCCACTGGCAAGAAAACTCTCGGCAACAAAATCGGGATGGCAGGTAATCCCCATCCCCTGCGCCGCCGCTTCGGCCAGAACATCGCCGTTATTGGCATCGAGGCAACTGCGGACGGGGAAATTCTCGAACTGGCCATTCACCAGGAACTGCCAGACGATGGCATTGCCTGCATTGGTATAACCAAGGCACAGGTGACGCGCCAACTCGGCGGGATGCTGCGGCGTGCCATGCCGAGCCAGGTAATCGGGTGCGGCCAGCAGCATCAGGCGACTGCTGCCGATCCGGCGCGCGACATCGCCCGGCTCAAGGCGCCGGGTGATGCGAATGGACAGGTCGATACCCTCCTTGATCAGGTTGACTCGCCGATCGCTGAAATCCATGTCCAGCTTCACTTCCGGATAACGCCGGGCAAATTCGAGCAGCACCGGGGCCAGGCACTTCAGGCCGAAACTGAGGGGCACGCCCAGGCGGATATTGCCGCGCGGCATCTGCCGCTCTTCGGCCACCCCCGTTTCGGCGGCTTCGACCAGATTCAGGATGACCCGGCATTTTTCCAGGTACGCCGTACCGGCCGAAGTCAGCGCCAGGCGCCGGGTGCTGCGCACCATCAACTTGATGCCCAGATGCGACTCCAGGCCGGCAATCTGGCGGGTCACCACCGAACGGGCGACGCCGATCTGCTGAGCGACCGCCGCGAAGCTGCCCAGCTCGGCCACCCGCACAAACAGCTGCATTGCATCGAGACGGTCCATTGTTGCAAATCCAAGAACAGTTATTTGCAAATTGTCCTCTATTTAGCACCAAAAAACGAGCATACAGTACGCCCATCGCAAACGGAGTGATGTCATGAACCTCATCCAACCCGCCCTCTTCGTCCCGCACGGCGCACCCACCTTTGCGCTGCGCCCGGGGGCAGCCGGTGCCGCGCTGGCCGCCAAGGCGGCCATGTTGCCCTTGCCGCGCGCCATCGTCATCGTCAGCGCACACTGGGATACCGCCGTGCCGACCGTCGGCTTTGCCGAGAAGCTGGAAACCATCCACGACTTTTGGGGCTTCCCCGAGGCGCTGTATGCCATCCGCTACCCGGCCACCGGCTGCCCCGAAGCCTCGCGCGAAGTGGTTGCCGCCCTGGAGATGGCCGGCCTGCCCGTCGCCACCGATGCCACCCGGGGCCTGGACCACGGTGCCTGGGTACCGTTGCGCCTGATGTTCCCCGACGCCGAAGTACCCGTCGTCCCGCTCTCGGTGCAGAGCCGCGGCGGCCCGGCAGAAGCCTACCGGCTGGGTCGAGCCCTCGCCCCGCTGGCGGCCCGGGGATTCCTGATCATCGGTTCGGGCAGTATCACCCACAACCTGCGCGACTATCAGAACGCCTGGCAAAACGGCGGCAAAACGCCGGCTTACGTCCGCGAATTTGCCGACTGGCTAGCCGGACGGGTCGCTGCCGACGACGTGCCGGCCCTGCTCGACTACCGCCGCCAGGCGCCGGACGGCATGCAGGCACACCCCAGCGAAGAACACCTGCTGCCCTTTCACGTGGCACTGGGAGCCGGCGGCGACCATCCGCGCAGCCAACGATTCCATGCCGGCATCGACGATTACGTGATCGCCATGGATGCCTATGCCTTCGAACAAGGAGAAGCCGCATGAACTACACCAAGACCGCCAAAATCCTGCACTGGCTGATGGCCATCCTGCTCTTCGGCCTGCTGGCGCTCGGCTTCTATATGCAGGACCTGCCGCTGTCGCCGGACAAGCTGAAGCTCTATTCCTGGCACAAGTGGGCCGGCGTCACCGCCTTCCTGCTCGTCGCCTTCCGCCTGTCCTGGCGCATCGCGCACCGCCCGCCGGCCTTGCCAGACAGCATGCCGAAGCTCATGCAGGTCGCCGCCCACGCCGGCCATCTGCTGCTCTACGCGCTGATGATCGCCATCCCGCTGTCCGGCTGGCTGATGAGCTCGGCCAAGGGTTTCCAGACCGTCTATTTCGGCGTGCTGCCCATCCCCGACCTGCTCGACAAGAACAAGGAAGTCGGCGACCTGCTGGCCCTGGTGCACAAAAGCCTGAACCTCCTCTTCATCGCCGTGCTGGCCGGCCACATCGGCGCCGCGCTCAAGCACCATTTCATCGACAAGGACGACATCCTGACCCGGATGCTGCCCAGGCACTGAACCCCACCCCAAACGGAGAACCGACATGAAAAAAATCATTCTCGCCCTCGCCCTGGCCGGCGCCTTCTCGGCCCAGGCCGCCGAATTCACCCAGGTCCAGCCGGACAAGAGCGCCATCAATTTCACCTACAAGCAGATGGGCGTTGCCGTCGATGGCAAGTTCAAGAAGTTTGCCAGCCAGCTCAATTTCGACCCGGCCAAGCCGGCCGCCGCCAAGGCCACCTTCGATGTCGAACTGGCCAGCGTCGACACCGGCGCGCCGGAAGGCGACCAGGAAGTCGCCGGCAAGCCGTGGTTCAACACCAAGGCCTTCCCGACCGCCAGGTTCGTCTCCGGCACCGTCAAGCCGCTCGGCGGCAACAAGTATGAAGTCGCCGGCCAGCTCAGCATCAAGGGCAAGACGCAGGATGTCATTGTCCCCGCCACCTTCACCACCCAGGGCAACACCGGCGTCTTCGACGGCAGCTTCACCATCCGCCGCGCCGACTTTTCCATCGGCGAAGGCACCTGGGCCAAGTTCGACATCGTCGCCAACGACGTCGTGATCAAGTTCCGCATCACCGCCACCAGCAAGTAACCCCAATCCCACACGGAGAAATCACCATGAAGAAACAACTCGCCACCCTCGTCCTGGCCATCGCTGCTGCCGCACCGGCCTTCGCCGCGCCGGAAACCTTCGTCGCCGACAGCACCCATACCTTCTCGCGCTTCTCGTACAGCCACTTCGGCTACTCGACCCAGCTGTCGCGCTTCAACAAGAACAGCGGCAAGGTCGTTTTCGACAAGGCCGCCAAGACCGGCTCGGTCGACATCACCATCGACACCAAGTCGGTCGATACCGGCTACGCCACCTTCGACGAACACATCCAGGGCGAGGATTTCCTCGACACCGCCAAGTACCCGACCGCCCATTTCAAATCCACCAAGGTCGTCTTCGAAGGCGACAAGCCGGTCAAGGTCGAAGGCAACCTGACGCTCAAGGGCGTCACCAAGCCGGTCACGCTGACCGTCACCTCCTTCCAGGCCATGCCGCACCCGATGCTGAAGAAGGACGCCATCGGCGCCAACGCCTGGACCGTGGTCAAGCGCTCCGAATTCAACGCCGGCAAGTACGCACCCTACGTCGGCGACGAAGTGCGCATCGACGTGGCGATCGAAGCGATCAAGGAATAAGCGAGGTCTTACCTCGTCACGGAACGCCGGCCGCTAGGCCGGCGTTTTTCATGGTGTGCCGGCAAGCACACTCATCAGTCCAGCCGCCGGATAATTTTCCAGGCATACAGCACGCTCGCTTCACCGAATTCGCGGGCCGTCTCGGCATCCTGCCAGCGCGCGTTCTCTGCCCCGGGCGGGCCGAGATATCGCCAGCGGCGCCGTTCGCCGCTGCACAGCTCGACCAGATAGACGACACCCGGCATCGGTTCGTCGTCGGCTGTATTCACCAGTAATTCTCGCTGGCAAAGTTGCCCGGCTCGCGGCTGCGGTCGGGGCGCAGGCCGCGTGTCTGCAGGATGCCGCGCACGTCGTCCAGCATCTGCGGATTGCCGCAGATCAGCAATCGCGAGCGCGCCTGGTCGAGGGGCAAACCGATCAGCCCTTCCAGCGATCCGTCGCCCAGCAGCGTGGTCAGCCGCTGCCCGAGGCAACCGGGAACCGCCTCGCGGGTCACGATGGGAACGTAGTGCAGCCGGGCTTTTTCGCCGGCGAACAGCGCATCGCTCGCCAGCGCGGCGATCTCTTCCTGATAGGCCAATTCCCGCGCCTGACGGACGCTGTAGGCAAGGACGAGGTTTTCGTATTGCGCCCAAACCTCGGGATCGCGCAGGATGGAAAGGAACGGCGCCAGCCCGGTGCCGCTGGCCAGCAGCCACAAATCCCGGCCACCCACGAACCGGCTGGTCGTCAGATAACCGTAGGGCGCTTTTTCGACGTAAATCGGATCGTCTGGGCCGAGCCGGGCGAGGCGGCTGGAGAACGCGCCGTCGGGAACCAGGATGGAGAAAAACTCCAGGTACTCATCGTAGCTCGCAGAGACCATCGAGAAGGGCCGCCAGACTACGTCGCCGGCAGCGCTCCCCAGGCCGAGCCGGACGAACTGCCCCGGCTGGAAACGAAAACTTTGGCTGCGCGAGGTGCGGAACGACAACAGCTTGTCGCACCACGGGCGAATCGACAGCACACGCTCCTGCGTGGCCTTGTCGGTCGGCTGCGGCAGCGTGCCGGGACGAAAATTCGTTTCAAACTTCATGGTGCAACCCTCGGCATATCCCAGCCAATTCGACCGTGCAGCCGCCGGCGAGTTGCGCCGCAGAATGTCAGAAACGCAGCCCGAGCGAGATGCGCGACTGGGTCTCCGATGAGAAATTGACCTTGTGATCCCGGGCCATGCGCACGAAGAAGTCGCGATAGTCGTAGGTTAGCGCGACGCCATGGCCTGAAACCTTCGGCGCCTCCTCGGCCTCCCGGCCACTTTTTTCGAAGAGGTCGAGCGTCAGGCGCTGGCGGTCCGCCCACTGCGTGCGTGCGACCAGATGGGTGACCGCCTGTTCGGTGTGCAGACGGTTGTCCTTGACCGTATAGAGCGCCAGGCGGGTGCCCGGAATCAGCCTCGTGCCGATCCCATAAACGATGGAATCGTTGGGGTCGAAGTTCAGGTTGTAGTAATCCCTGGCATTGGTCCGGCCGTAGCCCAGCAAGGCATAGACCGACGTGCCGATTTCCAGGTTGGCCGCCGTCCCGGCGAACCCGTGGGTCGCCAGTTGCAGCGAGGGAATGAGCGTGGCGTAGCCGGCTTCGAGGGTGAATTCGTAGCCGGCCCGCGTCTGCTCGAATTCGGTGCCGCGCCGGTAATAGCCGAGCCACAAGGCATGCGCCCCGCTGTTGGTACGCAAGTTGAGGTCGGTTGCCGAATGCTGGTTGGTCGTTGCGTAGTAGGACGGCGTCAGCTTGAATGCCCACGGCTCGCCGGCCTCGCCGGCCCCCTCCGCCGCGCCCGGCCGCGATGCATCGGCCACGGCGGGCAGCGGTGGTATCGACAACAGCGCCAACAACAACGGCAGGAATTTTCCGGAAATCATGGCTGCATGATACCCGTTCGCCTTGCCGACTCCATCCCCGGTTTTCCTGGCCATTCATGGCGATCTCAAGCGAGGCCCGGGCCGGCCGGCGCCGCAAGGCACGCGCGAAAACGTGCCGGGCCGGAAATACACAAGCCAGCCGCCTTCTGGCATGCTGTCTTCCGCCATGCTCGCCACGCTCCGCTCGCTGCCCCGTACCGTCTGGTTCATCGGCCTGATCAGCCTGATCAACGATGCCGCCAGCGACATGCTGTATCCGCTGATCCCCCTCTACCTGGCCTCCGTGCTGATGGCCGGCCCCCGGGTGCTGGGTCTGATCGAAGGCATCGCCGAGGCGACGGCCAGCCTGCTCAAGCTGTTCTCGGGGGTGGTGCTCGACCGCACCCGGCGCGCCAAGCCATGGATCGTCTTCGGCTACGCGCTGGCCGGTTTTGCCCGCCCGCTGATCGCCTTCGTCACGGCCTGGCCGGCCCTGCTCTGCATCCGTTTTGCCGACCGCATCGGCAAGGGCCTGCGCTCATCGCCGCGCGATGCGCTCCTGGCCGCCAGCGTTCCCGCCGAGCAGCGCGGCCTCGCCTTCGGCCTGCACCGCGCCATGGACAACGCCGGCGCCGTCGTCGGCCCGCTCGTCGCGGCGGCCCTTCTGGCCAGCGGCATGGCGCTGCGCGAAGTCTTCCTGTGGTCGCTGCTGCCGGCCGTCCTTTGCCTGTTGCTGGCCATGGCGATTCGCGAACCGGCCCACGAAGCCGCCGAGCACCGACCATTCGACTGGCGCCTGAACGACATGCCGCCCGTTTTCCGTCGCTACCTCGTCGTCGTCGCGCTGTTCACGCTGGGCAATTCGTCGAACATGTTCCTGCTCCTGCGGGCCCGCGAACTGGGCGTCGGCGAAGCCCAGATTCCCTTGCTGTGGGCCGCCATTTCGGCCGTGGCCACGGTTTTTTCCACGCCCCTGTCGGCGCTCTCCGACCGCTTCGGGCGCCGCCGCCTGCTGGTCGGCGGCTACCTGGCCTATGGCATTTTCTATATCGCGCTCGGCAGCCTGGCGACGGATGGCCTCTGGCTGTTTGCCCTTTTCGGCTTCTACGGCCTGTTCATGGCCGCCACCGAAGGCGTCGAAAAGGCGCTGGTGGCCGATCTGGCCCCGGCCGACCGGCGGGGAACGGCCTTCGGCTGGTTCAACCTGACCGCCGGCATCATGTTACTGCCGGCCTCGCTGGCTTTCGGCTGGCTATGGCAATCCGTGGCCAGCTGGCTGGCGTTCGCCTTTTCCGGCACCTGCGCCCTGCTCGCCGCGCTGTTGATGGCCCGCTGGGTGCTCCCCCGGCAGGCCGGGGTTCGAAACGCCGATTGACAGCCGACCGGTGCCTTAAGGGAGCCTTAATCCGGCACCGGTAGACTCGTTTCCGACTCACTCCGGAACCTGTCATGCGCGCCCGACTTAACCTGTATTGCCTGATGCTGGCCCTCTCCAGCCCAGCCATCGTCCTTGCCGAAACGCTGACCCTGCAGACAGCCCAGCTGAAGGCGCTCGGCATCGCGACACAAGCCGTCGGCCATGCCGACGATGGCCGACCGGGCGGACTGCCCGCCCGCGTCATCGTGCCCAACGAGCAGATGCGGGTTGTCGCCGCCCCGGTCGGCGGCATGATCGAATGGCTCGCCGTCGCCCCCGGCACCCGCGTCAAACGCGGCCAGGAAGTCGCCCGGCTGGCCAGCCCGCAAGCGCTTGAATTGCAGCGCGATGCGCTGCAAGCCGGCAGTCAGTCGGCCTTGCTGCAGCAGAACCTGAAGCGCGACGAGCAACTGTTCGCCGAGGGGCTGATCGCCGAATCGCGGCTCCAGGCCACGCGCGCCGCCGCCGCCCAGGCCGGGGCGCAGGCCAGCGAACGGCGGCAGGGCCTGGCCCTGGCCGGCATCGCGCCGGGCAAGCTGGGCGGGCCGTTGTCGCTGCTCGCACCGATCGATGGCGTCGTGCTCGAACAAACAGTGCAACTGGGGCAACGCGTCGACACCTCGGCCCCGATCTACCGCATCGCCCGCCTGTCGCCGCTGTGGCTCGAAATTCAGGCTCCGCTGAGCCTGGCCGCCGGCTTGCGCGAAGGAATGCCGGTCAAGCTGGGCAATTCGGACATCAGCGGCAAGCTGATCGCCATAGGCCGGGCGGTGGACAGCGCGAGCCAGACCGTGCTGCTGCGCGCCAGCGTCGCCAAGGGAGCGGAAACGCTGACCCCGGGGCAGGTCGTCGAGGTGGAGTTGGCCGGGATCGGCAGCGCCGGCGAGCGCCTGCCCGCCACGGCGTTGTTCCGCCACGATGGAAAGACCTTCGCCTTCGTGCAGGTGGGCAGCGACGACAAGGGCGCCCGATTCGAGCCGCGCCCCCTGCGCGTGCTCAGCCAGGGAGGCGAGACGGTCGCTGTCGAGGGCGTCAAGGCTGAGGAACGGGTGGCCGTGAAAGGCGTTTCGGCGCTGAAGGCGATGCTGACCGGTGTCGGGAAAGAGTGATGC
>CALJZP010000229.1 GCA_937983545.1 uncultured Azonexus sp. | reverse complement strand
CAAGCGCAACAACGTTGTGATGTCCCGCCGTGCCGTGCTCGAAGCCACCGCTGACAAGGATCGCGAAAAGCTCCTCGAGAACCTCAAGGAAGGCACCACCGTCAAGGGTATCGTCAAGAACATCACCGACTACGGCGCATTCGTCGACCTGGGCGGCATCGATGGCCTGCTGCACATCACCGACCTGGCCTGGCGCCGTGTCCGTCACCCGAGCGAAGTGCTCAACGTTGGTGACGAAGTTACCGCCAAGATCCTCAAGTTCGATGCCGAGAAGAACCGCGTTTCCCTGGGCATGAAGCAACTGGGCGACGATCCGTGGGTTGGTATCGCCCGCCGCTACCCGGCCGGCACCCGCCTGTTCGGCAAGGTCACCAACCTGACCGACTACGGTTCCTTCGTTGAAATCGAACAAGGCATCGAAGGCCTGGTGCACGTCTCCGAGATGGACTGGACCAACAAGAACGTCCATCCGTCCAAGGTCGTTTCCCTGGGCGACGAAGTCGAAGTCATGATTCTGGAAATCGACGAAGAGCGTCGTCGTATCTCCCTGGGCATGAAGCAGTGCCTGCCGAACCCGTGGGACGATTTCGCCATGAACCACAAGAAGGGCGACAAGGTCCGCGGTGCCATCAAGTCGATCACCGACTTCGGCATCTTCATCGGCCTGCCTGGCGGTATCGATGGCCTGGTTCACCTGTCCGACCTGTCTTGGTCCGCGACCGGCGAAGAAGCCATCCGCAACTTCAAGAAGGGCGACGAAGTCGAGGCAGTCGTGCTCGGCATCGACGTCGAGAAGGAGCGTATCTCCCTGGGCATCAAGCAGCTCGAAGGCGACCCGTACACCAACTTCATCGCTACCCACGAGAAGAACAGCATCGTGCGCGCTACCGTCAAGACGGTGGATGCCCGCGGCGCCGTGCTGACCCTGGATGGCGAGAACGAAGGTTACCTGCGTGCTTCCGAGTTCTCGCGTGATCGTATCGACGACCTGTCGCAACACCTGAAGGTGGGCGACGAAGTCGAAGCCATGATCATCAACGTGGATCGCAAGACCCGTGGCATCAACCTGTCCATCAAGGCCAAGGACAATGCCGAGCAGCACGAAGCGATGCAGAAGCTGGCTTCTGACTCCGCCTCCGCTGCTTCCGGTACGACCAACCTGGGTGCCCTGCTGAAGGCCAAACTCAACCAACAAGGCTGATAAGGCACTAGCATGACCAAATCCGAGCTCATCGCCCGACTGGCGGAGCGGTTTCCGCAGTTGGTGGCGAAGGATGCTGATTTTGCGGTCAAGATGATTCTCGATGCGATGTCCGAAGCGCTGGTGCGCGGGGATCGCATCGAGATCCGCGGATTCGGCAGCTTTGCGCTCAACTACCGGCCGCCGCGTGTTGGACGCAACCCCAAATCGGGGGAGAAGGTCAGTGTGCCGGCCAAATGGGTTCCCCATTTCAAGGCCGGAAAAGAGTTGCGCGAACGGGTCGATCAGATGATCTGACGCCGGGCTTGGCTCAATGTGGTAGATTTGGGGCGGTGAATGATTTCACTGCCCCTTTTTATTGAATGTCATGACAGCATTGACTTGGGCCATCCGGCTCATAATCTTCATCTTTTTGGTGGTGTTTGCTGCACAGAACACCGATCCGGTCAGCCTGAGGCTTTTGCCTGGGCAGATCTGGCAGGCGCCGCTGGTGCTTGCCTTGCTCGCTTTTTTTGTTGGCGGCATAGTCATCGGGGCGCTTTCGTTGCTCGGTGTGCTCTTCCGTCAGCGGCGCGAGATTTCCCGATTGAAAAAGGCAGCTACGCGCCAGCCGCAAGCACCAAGCATTGAAACGCCGCCTGCCGTATGAGTGACGTTGTCGATTACTGGCAGTTGCTGCTGATTCCGGTATTTTTTGGCCTGGGCTGGGCTGCGGCGCGCGTTGATATGCGGCAGGTCATTCACGAGTCACGGGCATTGCCGCGATCATATTTCCAGGGCTTGAATTTCCTGCTCAACGAGCAGCCGGACAAGGCCATCGACTCCTTCCTCGAGGTCGCCAAGGTCGATTCCCAAACCGTCGAACTGCATTTCGCACTCGGCAATCTTTTTCGCCGTCGTGGTGAAACCGAGCGTGCTATCCGCATGCATCAGAATCTGATCGATCTTCCCGACCTCGACGAACGCGTCCGCCTGCAGGCGCTCTCGGAATTGGGGCAGGATTACCTCAAGGCCGGTTTGCTCGATCGTGCCGAGGAAATCTTCAACAAGCTGCTGGGTACCTCATTCGAAGAAGAGGCCAAGCGCAATCTGCTGGAGATTTACCAGGTCGGGAAAGAGTGGTTGAAAGCCGTCGAGATTGCCCGCGAACTGCCCGATGTTGCCTCGCATCGCGAAATTGCCGAGTATTACTGCGAGCTGGCGGCCAACGAAATCATGCGTTCGCATCCCGGCGAGGCGCGCCAGTATCTTGACGTCGCCATGCAGGAAAACCGCAAGTGCGTGCGAGCCAGCCTGCTTCAAGGCGATCTCCTCCTTCAGGAGGGGAAGCTGCTGGAGGCCATCGAGGCCTGGCAGCGCATCGAACAGCAGGATCCGGCCTATCTGGCACTGGTTGCCCAGCGTTTGCTGGAGACCTATCGCAAGCAGGGGCGCTTGTCGGAAGGCGTTGCTCTGTTGAGTGGTTACCTCGAGCGTTATCCGTCGCTGGATCTCCTCGATGTCGTCTATCAACTGGTGCTGGAGAGCGAAGGCTCCGAAGCGGCTTATCGTCTCGTTCGCGCCGAATTGCAGCGCAATCCGACCCTGCTTGGTCTCGAGAAGCTGATGAGTGCGCGACTGCCGCTGGCGGCACCCGAAGTCAGGCCCGATGTTGAGTTGGCGAAAAGCATCATCCAGGGCTATACCAAGCGCCTGTCGCGCTATCGGTGCGATAATTGCGGTTTCAAGGCTCGCCAGTTCTACTGGCGCTGTCCCGCCTGCGGTGGCTGGGAAACCTAT
>CALJZP010000228.1 GCA_937983545.1 uncultured Azonexus sp. | reverse complement strand
GAAATGGATGCCGCAGAAGCGCGGACGGATATCCGCCGGCAGCCCCTGCGCCAGCAGGTTCATCGACAAGCCGGAGGTATTGGATGCGACGACGGCGTTCGGTGCGATGTGCGGGGCGATCTTGGCGTACAGATCGTTCTTCCAGTCCATGCGCTCGGCAATGGCTTCGACGATCAGGTCGCACTCGGCCAGCTGGGCCAGATGCTCGTCGTAGTTGGCGGCATCGATGAACTTCAGCTTGCTCTTGCTGGAGAGCGGAGCCGGGTCCAGCTTCTTGAGGCCGTCGAGGGCCTTCTTGACGATACCGTTCTTGTCTCCTTCCTTGGCCGGCAGGTCAAACAGCACGACCGGCACGTTGGCGTTGGCGAGATGCGCCGCAATCTGCGCCCCCATCACGCCGGCGCCGAGCACAGCGGCTTTCTTCACAATCAGCTTGTTCAAGCGGTTCTCCTTTGGTCTCGTTCTAACATCTCGTTAAATAAAACGAACGTTTGAATTATAGACAAGCCGACCTTCGGGTCAACTTCTTTTTTGCACACTGAATTAAAAAAAATCCCCGGGCCAGCCGGGGATTAAAGTACGCAAGGTTCTTTCTGAATCAGAAGGAATAGTTCAGTTGAAGCGACAAATAATCGACCGAAGTTTCGAACTTGCCACGAATGGTCTGCACAACCGTCGTTTCTGCCGCACTGCTATAAACCTTCCGTGCCGTATAAGCATCCTTCACGAAAATGTGGGCATAACCAATGTCGAGCGATGCTTGCGGCGTGATCTTCCATTTTGCCCCCAGCGACAGCCAAGTACGATCTTGGTCGGGCACGGTCATCGTGCGGGATTCATTGTCGGGAACCGCCCCTTTGTCGAAGGCGACGCCCATTCGCAACATCCACTGATTATTCAATTGGTAAGTGCTACCCAGACCAATCCGATAAGTGTCCTTGAAGTTGTAGCGCAATGGCGCCACGGCACGGCTGCCGTCCGAATAGACCGGCTCGAGTTTCTGAAGCTTGCTCCAACCCGTCCAGGTGTAGTCAGCAAGGATTGCCCACTTATCGTTGAACTGATGACGGACCGCCAAGGAGGCGGTATCCGGCGTCGTCAAGTCGGCATAGATGTCGCGGGTCGCTTGCCCCGTCTGGTTTTTATCGCCTTCAAGATTGAACTTGATCGTGGAGCGATAGCTCAGACCCACGCGGGTATCGTTCGTGATCTGGTACATCGCGCCCAGGTTAAAGCCCCAGCCGGTTGCATCGCCCTTCAAGGCACCGGAGCCATCCGGCTGACCAGCCCTCGGCACCGCCTGATTGAATTCAACGTCAGCCTTGGCGTAATTGATACCGAACGCCACCGACAGCGCGTCATTCACCTTGTAAGCAATCGAGGGGTTTACGTTGACGATCCGGATTTTGGTTCTCAAACCGGAATAGCGGCCGGCAAAATCCTTGTCGTACTCGGTCTCATCCGCAAAAGTCGGATTGACAGCAAGACCCAGACGCCACTGCGGTGCCAAGGCATAGGAATAATAGAAGGCGGGGACTGCGTGCAAACCACCACCATTTCCACCATTTCCACCAACTTCCTTACCCAATCCAGTCGCATAGAACGGCGGGCTACCCGGGTTGTTAAGATAGCCACCCGTTCCCTCATCGGTAAAGCGAGTGCTGCGATTCAGCAGCGTCGTGGCGAAGCTGATGTTATGCCCCTCGGACAGATAGGTCATCCCGGCCGGGTTGTAATACAGCGTGCTGGCATCTTCTGCGGCGGCGGCTGCACCGGCATTGGCCATACCAACACCTGAGGCACTCTGGCCGGTCAGTTGAAAGGCAGCCGCGAAGGCACCCCCCGAAAACGAAACGGCAATCAGCGCCGGGATCAGGCGCATGGTGATTCTCTTGTGCATCGATATGTCTCCTGTTGTGATTGTGGTGGGAACTGGCCCCGGTTGGTGTAACAATTAAAACTCAAACAAACGTTTGAAATTCTGTTTAATCAAAGAAAAATTTACGACCTGTTGCAATTCAGCAACATCACCCGCGCAATCTCGCGCGATAGTTCAGCGGCCCACCGGTAAATGGTGCAAAGCCGGTCCCGAAGATCACGCCACCGTCCGCCAGTTCGCCATCCGCGACAACCCCGTCGGCAACTAGCTGCTCGACGCGGTCGATCAACGGCTTGACCAACCGCTCCGCCAGTCCGTCAGGCACAGAGCCGGCGCTGCCCTTGGCGGCCTTGCCGGAAGTCCAGTCATAGAAACCCCGTCCGGATTTTTTGCCGAGCATGTTCTGTTCGACCTTGTCGAGCAGGCATTTCGGCGCATCGGCACCGCCGGCCAGCTGTTTGCCGGCCGCCATCGCGATGTCCAGACCAACGGTATCGACCAGTTCGATGGGCCCCATCGGCATGCCGAAGGCGAGCATGGCCTCATCGACCGTTTCGGGAGAAACGCCCTCGTCGACCGCGCGCATGGCGGCCAGCATGTAGGGAGCGAGTACCGCATTGACCAGAAAGCCCGGCGCGCTCTTCACCGGCAGCGGCAGCTTGTCGATCTGCTTGACGAAGGCGCAGGCCGCCTGCACAGCGGCCGGATCGGCCCCTTCGGCCTCGACCACTTCGACCAATGGCATCATCGCAACCGGATTGAAGAAATGGATGCCGACCAGCCGCTCCGGCCTTGCCAGCACGGTACGCAGATCTTCCAGACGGAGACTAGACGTGTTGGTGGCCAGAACGGCCTGTGGCTTCATGCGCGGCTCCAGCGAACGGAACAGGGCATGCTTGGCCTCGACATTCTCGAAAATGGCCTCGATGATCACATCGGCGTGCGGTACCCCGTCGCCTTGCGGATCGGGAATGAGACGGTCGTAGGCTGCACGCACCTTGAGCGGCTCGCGGAGCTTCTTGCTGAACAGGGCGTGGGCGCGCTTCATGGCCGGCGAGATGCGTTCCAGCGTCTGGTCCTGCAGGGTCACCGTCATGCCGCGCAGGGCGCACCAGGCAGCGATATCGCCCCCCATGACGCCGGCGCCGATGACATGAACGCGCCGGGCCTTGAAGTCGGCATCCTTGCCAAAACTCTTCATGCGTTCCTGCAAATGGAAAACGCGAACCAGGTTGCGGGCCGTCGGCGACGAGATGATGCGGTCGACCACCTCCGGCGCGGCCAACGCATTGCCGTCGTGCTTCTGCCACAGGTCGATGATGGCGTAGGGTGCCGGATAGTGCTGTGGGCGTGCCTTCTTCGCCACCTGCTTGCGCGCACCGTTGGCTACAACGCTCTTGAGCGGCCCGTTCATCAGGCGCTGCATCAACGGCAGCGGCCGGCGCGGCTGCCCCGAAAGCAGCAGCTGGCGGGCCGCCGGCTCCATGACGCGGGGCGGCACGCAGTCATCGGCCAGGCCCGTTTTCTTGGCCCGCTTCGCGTCGATGGTCTTGCCAGTGAGCATCATGTCCAGCGCGGCAGCCGGGCCAACCCGCTTGGGTAGCCGCAGCATGCCTCCCCAGCCGGGGAAGATGCCGAGCATGACTTCCGGCAAGCCCATCTTGGTTCCCGACTCGTCCACGGCCAGCAGATAGCGGCAAGCCAGCGCCAGTTCCAGGCCGCCCCCCAGGCAATGGCCGCGCACCAGCGCCAAGGTCGGGTATTTGACGGCTTCCAGACGATTGAACAGGGTCCAGCCGCGCTCGACGAGTTCCCTGCCCTTTTCCGGCGTATCGAGTTGCGAGAATTCGCCGATATCGGCCCCGGCGATGAAGCCCGCGTCCTTGCCGGAGCGGATGATCAGCCCCTTGGGCGGATAGAGGTCGAGTTGGTCGAGTAAGGAAGAAAACTCGCGCAGCACGTCGGCTGACAGCGAATTGGCGGTCTCGCCCGCCTTGTCGAAGGTGGCCGTCGCGATGCCCTCGGCATCGACAACCAGCTTCCAGTGTTGAAGATTCACATTCATTGCATAGTCCTCAGTGGGCACGATGGCCCTTCGCGGCGAAAGCCAGCGACAGGGCACCCGGCCCGACATTGACAGCCGCCGTCTTGCTCATCGGCGACACCAGTATTTGCACGCCGTTGTCCTCTGCTGTCTTGACGAAGCGCGTATAGCCGGGAAACCGGCTGACGGCCGATGGCGAACCGCCGTAGCTGAGACAGACGTTCGGCGCATCGAGCCCATCATGGATGCGCTTGACCGCCCGCTCGAACAGCTGCTCGACGCCTGCCTCGAAACCCCGCACCTTGTCGACCGTGGTAGTCACATCGCGATGGCAATGCAGGATGGGCTTGACGTCCAGCCAGGAACCCAGGGTGTAGGAGCCCCAGCTCAGGCTGGTATCGCCTTTCTTGGAAGCCCGCTTGTAGATGTGGAACAGATCAGCCGGCACCAGATAGGTATGTGTCTCGTCGATCAGCTGCTTCAAACGGGCGCCGATCTCGCTGGGCAAGCCACCCTGACGGATCAGGCGCACCGCCTCGGCAACCGGCACGGCCTGTCCGGTAAACAGATTGCGCGTGGAAAAGACGGCCAGACCGAAGCGCTCCTCCATGCCGGCCTCGCGGCGGATGGCCTTGTACTTGGTCAGGATGGCACGCGAGGCCTGCATGGCGTGATCGAATATCGGGCTGCGTGTGCTGGTGATGGTCAGACAGAACACGTAGTCGTAATCGAGTACCAGCCGCTCGAGGAAAAGGCGCTCGATCTGCGATGCCGAATACGGGATCGACTCGGCAAAATCCTGGTTTTTCCGGTCCAGATGCCGGATATAGAAGGCCTGCGTTTCGTCCGGATGGCGGCGGTCCTCGACCAGTGCATCGCCGATGCGCAAGGTGATCGGCATGACCAGAACGCCGTGCTGGTCAAGGAACTCGCGCGGCAGATCGCACGCCGAGTCGACCACGATACCGATGCGCATCTCAGTTCAGGCTCTCGACCAGCATCGCGCCGCCCAGGCCGCCTCCGATGCAGATCGTCGCGACGCCCCGCTTCGCCTTGTTCCGGCGCAGCACGTGCAGCAGATGAAGGACGATGCGCGCGCCCGAGGCACCGACCGGATGACCGATCGACACGGCGCCGCCATCGACGTTGAGGCGGTCGTCGGCAATGCTGCCGAACGCCCCCTCGAGACCCAGTTGCTCGCGGCAATAGGCATCGTCCTTCCAGGCGGCCTGGCAGCCGAGCACCTGTGCCGCGAAGGCTTCGTTCAGCTCCCAGTAATCCACGTCGGCCAGCGACAACCCGTTGCGCTGCAGGATGGGCGTCGATGCATGCACCGGACCAAGGCCCATCTGCTCCGGCTCCAGACCGGACCACTGGCTGTCCACGATCTTGCCGAGCGGCTTCAGATTCCACTTCCTGACCGCCTCTTCCGAAGCGAGCAGCACCCAGGCGGCCCCGTCGGTGATCTGCGAACTGTTGGCGGCGGTGATGTTGCCGTATTTCTTGTCGAAGAAAGGCTTCAGCTTGGCCATGCCGGCCATGCTGGCATCGGCGCGCACCCCGTCGTCCTCGGCATAGACCTTCCCCTGTGCATCGACCACCGGAACGATCTCGCCAAAGTGACCGGCCTCGCGGCCCGCCAAGGCACGCAGATGGCTGCGCACGGCGAATTCATCCATCTGCTGGCGATTGATGCCGAAACGCCAAGCCAGGTTTTCGGCTGTCTGCCCCATCAGCAGGCCGACCACCGGGTCGGTGAGCCCCTTCATCAGGCCGATGACCGGCGTCAGCAAGGCAGCCGGACGCAACTTCAGGAAATGCCTGACCTTCTCGCCTGCCGTACGCAGCGACATCATGCCGGCGAACCAGCGCACCATGGTGTCCGAGTAAAGCAGCGGCGCGCGCGACAGCGCATCGACACCGCCGGCCAGCACCAGTTCGGAACGCCCGGACTGGATGTTGGCGATGGCCGAATCGATGGCCTGCATGCCGGAGGCGCAGTTGCGCATCACGGTCCAGCCCGGCACCTTCTTGCCGCAGCCCATGCGCAGGGCAACCATGCGACCGATATTGGTCTCGTCCGGCGAGGGTGCGGCACAACCGAGGATCACCTCGTCCAGATCGCCCGGCTCGAACGGCTGGCGCAACAGCAACGCCCGCCCGGCCTGGGTGGCGAGGTCGGAAGCCGCGAACGGCCCCGGCCCTTTCTGCGCCTTGAGGAAGGGCGTGCGCGCCCCGTCCACCACGTAGATCGTCTTGCTCATATCAGGCGGCCATCCGGTCATCAACCGGCTTGTTGGCCGTGGCAACGTTGTAGTCGAAAGGGAAGTCGTCAACGTGGACAACGATATCGCGCAGATGGTTGCGGCGCTTCATCACCTCATATTCGGCTGCATTGATCACACCGGTCTCGAAGGCGACGATGGCGATATCGCGGACATTGGCCTGCGGATTGTTGTCGAAACGGCCATCCTTCTCGGCGGCGCGGATTTTCGCCTCGATCGGCTCGGCCTCCAGGGTTGCCTTGAGCGCCAGTTCGATGGCGCCGACCGGCTCCTTCTCGATCAACGGCAAGTAGCATTCCGCGGTCAGGCGGTCGCGGGTCGCCGACGGTGCAATCAGGGTCTTGGCAACATCGTGGCCGACGTCGTCGGACGGCACGACGTACGGATGGCCCCACGGGAAGATCGAGCGATGCAGGAAGGCGGCGATGAAGCGCACCGGGAAATTGGCAATCACGCCGTCGAAAGCCTGCTGCGCCTTGTACATCGCATCCCAGATCGCCCAATGGGCGAGCGCGGCGTCTTCCTTCTTGCGGCCTTCGGCTTCATAACGCTTCAGGGTGCAGGAGATGAGATACATCTGCGCCAGGATATCGCCCAGACGCGCCGACAGCTTTTCGCGACGCTTGACGCTGCCGCCGAGGACGAGCAGCGAGATATCGGACATGAAAGCGAAGGCGGCCGAAAAACGGGTCAGCTGCTGGTAGTAGCGGCGCATTTCCGGCGCCACATCGGTATTGACACCGGCGAAGTGCGAGCCGGTCATGCCCAGCCACAACGCACGGAAACCGTTCTTGATGGTGAAGCCGATATGGCCGAACAACGCCTTGTCGAAATCAACCAGGCCCTTCTTCGTATCCGGATTCTGCGCCGCCTGCATTTCCGGCAAAAGGTACGGATGGCAGCGGATGGCGCCTTGCCCGAAGATGATCAACGAACGGGTCAGGATGTTGGCGCCTTCGACGGTAATGCCGATCGGCACCTGCTGGTAGGCGCGGCCGAGGAAGTTGTTGGGGCCGAGGCAGATGCCCTTGCCGCCAATGACATCCATGCCGTCATTGACCACCTGGCGGGCGCGCTCGGTCACGTGGTATTTGGCGATGGCCGAAACGACCGAGGGTTTTTCGCCTAGATCGACGGCACCGGCCGTCATCTTGCGCACGGCATCCATCATGTAAGTGTAGGCGCCGATGCGGGTCAGCGCTTCCTCGACGCCCTCGAACTTGCCGACGGCCATCTTGAATTGGCTGCGGACGCGGGCATAGCCGCCGACAGCGCGCGCCGTCATCTGTGCCATGCCGGTGTTCGACGACGGCAGCGAGATCGAGCGGCCGGCGGCCAGGCACTCCATCAGCATGCGCCAGCCCTGGCCGGCCATCTTCGGGCCACCGATGATGAAATCGAGCGGCATGAAGACTTCCTTGCCGCGCGTCGGGCCGTTCATGAACATGGCGTTCAGCGGGAAGTGGCGACGACCGGTATCGACGCCCGGGTGATCGTAGGGAACCAGCGCACAGGTGATGCCGATATGCTTCTTGTCGCCGAGCAGGCCGTCCGGATCGAACAGATGGAAAGCCAGGCCGAACACCGTGCACACCGGAGCCAGCGTGATGTAGCGCTTGTCCCAGCTGACGCGCATGCCGAGCACTTCCTTGCCTTGGTACATGCCCTTGCAGACGACACCGGTATCCGGAATCGACGCCGCATCGGAACCCGCCCACGGGCTGGTCAGTGCAAAGGCCGGCACCTCGATGCCCTTGGCCAGGCGCGGCAGGTAATGGTTTTTCTGCTCCTCGGTGCCGTAGTGCAGCAGCAGCTCGGCCGGGCCGAGCGAGTTGGGCACCATGACCGATACCGACAACGCTGAAGAGCGCGTCGACAGCTTGGTCACCACTTGCGAATGGGCGTAGGCCGAGAATTCCAGGCCGCCGTACTTCTTCGGGATGATCATGCCGAGGAAGCCCTTGTCCTTGATATATCGCCACGCCTCGTTGGGCAGATCGTAGAGTTCGTGGGTAACCTTCCAGTCATCGACCAGACGGCAGGCTTCCTCGCACTCGTTGTCGAGGAAGGACTGCTCGGCCGGCGTCAGCTTGGGCACCGGGTAGGCGTGCAGCTTCTGCCAGTCGGGCTTGCCGCGGAACAACTCGCCTTCCCACCAGACCGTGCCGGCTTCCAGCGCATCGCGCTCGGTATCCGACATCTGCGGAAGAACCTTGCGATACGTGGCGAAAATGGGGCTGGTTATCAACGAGCGGCGAATCGGACGGATGGCAACGATCAATACGATCGCCCCCAACAATCCCGCCAAAATCATCAACACGGTTTGCATTACAGGTCTCCTTTTATGTCTTTATTGGTATAGGCCACTTAATTGCTGGCGGCCGTCGTATCTGAAAACTGGGGCAAGGGGGCGCGCAGGCCGCCGAGCAGGAAGGACATCAGGCGCGGCACCAGACGGTCGAGGCGATCCGTCGAATCCTCGTCCTCGATCTGCCAGTCGGTTACCAGGCGCAGGGCATCGGTACCCGCGATCGCGTAGGAGGTTGCTCCCAGCATGAAGTGAAAACGCCAGACGATTTCCGCCTTGGGAACATCCGGCAAGGCCCTGAACAGCGCCTCCTTGTATCGATCCATCACTTCCTTGTACTCGTGGGCAAGAAAGGCCCTGATAAACTCGGACGGTTCGGTCAAGGTGCGGCCCAGGAGGCGCAGGAAAGTCACCCCGCCGCGCTTCTCGTCGCCCGCCATGCGCAGCAGCGTGCCGAAAAAGCCATCGACGATCTGCGACGGCTTCAGCGGCTTGCCGTCCGCCTCGGCCTCCATCAGATCCAGCACGCGCATGCGCTCTTCGTTCAACCAGTCGAGGCGACGCCGGAAGACTTCCTGCATCAACGCCTCTTTGGAGCCGAAGTGATAATTGACGGCAGCCAGGTTGACACCGGCCTCGCTGGTAATCTGGCGCATCGAGGTTCCCTCGTAGCCGTGGGCCATGAACAAGCGCTCGCCAGCATCGAGAATGCGTTCGCGGGTGTCGCCGGTACGGATTTCAGCCATCTCAGGCTCCTTTAATTCATACGTTCGTTTTAATCATAGGGAAAACAAAAAGGCTTGGCAAGCCTTTTGTCGCCCTTTGCTTTAGCCTCGGACATTCCGCTGACGAATCGCGTCAGCAACCTCATTCGCCGGCAGCGGACGGCTGAACAGGTAGCCCTGCACCATGTCGCACCGGAGTTGTTGCAGGTAATCGAACTGCGCCTGGGTTTCCACCCCTTCGGCGACCACCTTCAGTCCCAGACTGTGCGCCAGGCCGATGGTGGCATCGCAGATCACCGAGCCGTCGGTGCCGTTGCCGATCTCCTCGACGAAGGATCGATCGAGCTTGAGGTGGCTGATCGGGAACATGTGCAGGTAACTCAGCGACGAATAGCCGGTACCGAAGTCGTCGATCGCAATGCTGATCCCCATGGCGTTCAGAAGATCGAGTATGCGCACCGTTTCCGTCGGCTGTTCCATGGCCACCGACTCGGTTATCTCGAACATCAGGTCTTCGGGATTGAGGTCATAAGCCTCGATAACTCCGCGGACGAGCAGGGGCAGGTTGCCATTGCGCATCTGGACAGCCGAAATGTTGATGGCCATGCGAAAGTCGCTCAATCCGGCCGCCTTGAATTCCGCAAGCTGCCGGCAGGCCTCCCAGATCACCCATTCGCCCAACGGCTGGATCAGCCCCGTTTCCTCGGCCACGCCGATGAACCGTATGGGCGAGAGCAGCCCTTGCTCGGGATGCTGCCAGCGCACCAGCGCCTCCAGACCGCGCACCCGCCCCGACACCACGTCGATAACGGGCTGGTAGTGCAGACGAAACTCCTGATTGGCCAATGCCTGGCGCAGGCTGTTCTCGATCTTCAGGCGATCGACGGCAGCATCGTTCATCT
>CALJZP010000227.1 GCA_937983545.1 uncultured Azonexus sp. | reverse complement strand
CCAGTCGTCGCGAAGCGACAAGCGACCGATGGGCCATTACGACGAATGGCAAGGCATTGCCGCTCGTCTGGGCATCCTGGTCGATGACATATCGATCGAGGGCATCAACCTGGCCGGCAGTGATCTGCAGCAGGCGTCGATTGCCATGAATCTGGCGCGCTACAAGCTGATGGCGGTGCTGTTGCTGGTCGGTCTGTTCCTTGTCGTTCTCGTCGTGCTGGTGCGCCGTCACCTGATTCATCCATTGCAGCGCATCGATCGCGCCTTGTCCGGCCTCAGTGCGGACAAACCGGCGCCCGTGTTCAATACCTCGCGCCTGCTCGAGATTCAGGCGGTCGAGGAAGCCATTCGCGAGCACCACGCACTGCTGGTCCAGAACGAGGAAATCCGGCGCGGCCTGGAGTCGCTGGCCAACAAGGATGGCCTGACCGGCCTGATGAACCGGCGCCATTTCATGCAGTCGGCCGAGGTGGAGCTACAGCGTGCCCAACGCTACCGACGGCCGGTCACGGTGGCGATGGCCGATCTCGATTTCTTCAAGAAGCTGAACGACACCTATGGCCACGCCGCCGGCGATGCCGTGTTGAAGGCATTTGCCGAGCGGGTTCGCGAGGCGTTGCGCCAGTCCGATCTCGTCTGTCGTTACGGGGGCGAGGAGTTCGCTTTCCTGTTTCCCGAGATTTCCACCGTGGAAACTGTCAAGCTGGCCGAACGCCTGCGCGCCGGCTGTGCCGACAACGAGGTGCTGCTGCCCGATGGGCGACGGGTCACGGTAACCGTCAGCATCGGCCTGGCCGACGCCAGCGAATGTCCGATCGAGGCCGCCCTGCGGCATGCCGACGAGGCCCTGTATGAGGCCAAGCGGCAGGGGCGCAACCGGGTGGTGATCGGCGATGCCGGGGCCGTCACAAATCCGATACAAGAAAATCCCTGAGCGGGTCGTGCCGGGCAGTAAAATCCCGGGCTGAAATTTTCGGGAATTTCCAATGCGTCGACCGCTGGCGGCACTTTTCTCCTTCGTTCAACGCCTCGCTGCGGGGCAGGTCGTTCTCTCCATCGAGAGCGTGCTGCTGCTGGCCAGCCTTTTCTTCGCCCTGTTCTGCAATGGCTTGTTCCTGTCCGGCATGCTATCCGGCTACGACATGGCGCAGCCGGATAGCTGGCTGCTCGGCGCTTCGCTGCTGGTCGTCCTGATTGCCCTGCATTTCGCACTGCTGGGCCTGGTCGCCACGCGGTGGACGACCAAGCCGCTCCTGGCCTTGCTGTTCGTGGCAACAGCCTTTGCCGTGCATTTCATGTCCCGCTACAAGGTCTATCTCGACACCGCCATGCTGCGCAACGTGATGGCGACCGATGTACGCGAGGCGCGCGACCTGATGACGTGGTCGCTGATCCCCCAGCTGCTGTTGTATGCCGCTATTCCACTCTGGCTACTGAGCCGGATTCGCCTGCAGCAAAGGACTTTCGGGCGGGCCGTACTGGTTCGCGCCGGTGCGTTGTTGCTGGCGCTGCTCGCCGCAGGGGGCGCGATTTTCGCCAATTTCCAGGATATCGCTTCGCTGATGCGCAATAACCGGGAACTACGTTTCCTGGTCACCCCGGCCAATTACATCTACTCGCTGAGCCAGGTGGCGCGCAGCCAGGCGAAGGAGGCCGACCGCCCGCGCGAAGCGGTCGGTGCCGACGCAACCCCGGGGGCGGCCTGGGCAGAGCGCCGGAAGCCGGTAGTCATGGTCATGGTGCTCGGTGAAACGGCGCGGGCCGCCAACTGGGGGCTGTCCGGCTATGCCCGGCAGACGACGCCGGAATTGGCCGCCGAGGAGGGCATCGTCAATTTTGCCGACGTGACCAGTTGCGGTACCGATACCGAAACCTCGCTGCCCTGCATCTTCTCGCCCTGGGGGCGGCGTGCCTACGACGAAACACGCATCCGGCGCAGCGAGTCGGTTCTCGATGTCGTTGCCCGAGCCGGTTTCCGCGTCGTCTGGGTCGACAACCAGTCCGGTTGCAAGGGCGTGTGCGACGGGGTGGAATCGATTCGTCCCGATCCGCTCAAATCGCCGGCAGCTTGCGCCGGGGGCGAATGCCAGGATGGCGCGCTGGTCGATTCGTTGAAGCAGTTGATCGGCGAGACGCCGGGCAACCTGCTCATCGTCCTGCACCAGATGGGTAACCACGGCCCGGCCTACTTCAAGCGCTATCCGGACGCCTTCAAGCATTTCACCCCGGCCTGCGAAGACCCCGATCTACCCAAGTGCAGCAACGAGAGCATCGTCAACGCCTACGACAACGCGATCCGCTACACCGACCACGTCGTCGCTTCGCTGGTGCGCACATTGCGCGACCATGCCGCGCACGATTCGGCCTTGCTCTATGTGTCGGACCATGGCGAATCGCTGGGCGAGAAGGGACTTTTCCTCCATGGCGTACCGTACAAGATCGCCCCGGACGTGCAGACCAAGGTGCCGATGGTGATGTGGTTCTCGGCGGGCTTCCCGGCGAGCTTCGCGCTGGATGGCGGCTGCATCGGCAAGGTCGCCGCCACGCCGCTCAGCCATGATCACGTCTTCCACACCCTGCTCGGGCTGCTCGACGTGAAAACCTCGGCCTACGCCAGGGAAATGGACTTCTCGGCCGGGTGCCGCAAGCCCTGAGCGGCGCTCAGGGCCAGAGTACGCAGGCCCAGATCACCGCTGCATTGAGCAGCGACAGCAGCACCGCTGCGCTGCCCATGTCCTTGGCCCGCTTGGCCAGTTCGTGCTTTTCCGGCGAAGCCTTGTCGACGACGGCTTCGACGGCCGAATTCAGGATTTCGACGATCAGGATGACGATGATGCTGCCGGCCATCAGCGCCCGCTCGACGCCGGTGTGTCCGAGATAGAAAGCCAGGGGAAAGGCCACTGCCGCCAGCAACACTTCCTCGCGGAAGGCGGCTTCGTTTTTCCAGGCGGCGTACAGGCCATCCTTCGAGTAGCCGAGCGCATTGATCAGCCGGGTCAGGCCTTGTTTGCCCTTGAATTCTTCGAAGTCGTTCATTGCGTGCTTTTCTCGGTGGGCTTCGGCTTTTGGCTCTTTTTGCCGGTTGAGCGAAGCTGCATGTGGTTATGGTTGTCGCGGCGCAATTCGAACAACTCGCTGGCAATGACCAGGTCGCCGAGCTTGCTGTAGCCGTAGTTGCGCTGGTCAAAAGCAGGCCAGCCTTTGTTGATGTGGTGTCCGACCGAAGCCAGCGCTGCCCATCCTTCTTCATCCGAAATCGCGGTGACTGCGTTGCGCAAAGCGTTAACCAGCCGGGTGTCGCAGCGCAATTCATTGGTGGACTTGCGCTGGGTCGGAGTGGGGGTAGTTACCGGGGTTTCGGTTGTCGTCGGTTGGCCGAGGCTTTCGAGGAACAGGAATTTGGTGCAGGCATTGACGAATGGCGGTGGCGTTTTCTTTTCGCCGAACCCGAAAACCTTGTGGCCTGCAGCGCGCAGACGCATGGCAAGGGGCGTGAAATCAGAGTCGCTTGAGGCAATACCGAAAGCACTCAGTTTCTGACCATGCAGCAAGTCCATCGCATCGATGATGATGGCACTGTCTGTCGCATTTTTGCCTTTGGTGTAGGCAAATTGCTGAATCGGCTGGATGGCATGGTCGTGCAGAATCTCCGCCCAACCGTTCAGGTTTTGACTCTTCCAGTCGCCATAGGCTCGGCGGATGTTGATCACGCCATATTTCGACAGTTCGTCGAGGATGTCGGTGATCTTGCTGGCAGGGCAGTTATCGGCATCGATGAGCAGGGCAATACCGTTGTGTTCCATAGTCCGTCAGCTTTTTCCCAGTAGCGGTTTGAGGAAGCGGCCAGTATGGCTGGTTTTGTGTTTCGCCACGATTTCAGGCGGACCGGAAACCAGGATACGGCCGCCGCCGCCCCCCCCCTCGGGGCCGAGGTCGACGATCCAGTCGGCGGTCTTGATGACGTCGAGGTTGTGCTCGATGACGACAATGGTATTGCCGTTGGCAGCCAGGCGCTGGAGTACGCTGAGCAGCATCTCGATGTCTTGGAAATGCAGGCCGGTGGTCGGCTCGTCGAGGATGTAGAGGGTACGGCCGGTGTCGCGTTTGGACAGTTCGAGCGCCAGCTTGACCCGCTGTGCCTCGCCGCCGGACAGCGTGGTCGCGCTCTGGCCGAGGGTGATGTAGCTGAGGCCGACATCGACCAGCGTCTGCAGCTTGCGGGCGACGACCGGCACGGCGTCGAAGAAGGCGTGCGCCTGTTCGACCGTCATGCGCAGCACGTCGTGGATGGTCTTGCCCTTGTAGC
>CALJZP010000226.1 GCA_937983545.1 uncultured Azonexus sp. | reverse complement strand
GATCATGAAATCGCCAACGACACCTGGAAGAACGGTGCCGAAAACCACGATCCGGCCAGCGAAGGTGACTTTGGCGCCCGCCGTGCCGCCGCCCTGCAAGCCTTCCACGAATGGTTGCCTATCCGCAGCCCCGATCCGCAGCGCAAGGAAAAAATCTTCCGGTCCTTCCCGTTCGGCAACCTGATCGCGCTGCACATGCTCGACACCCGCGTCATCGCCCGCGACCTGCAACTCGAATACGCGAGCTACTTCGGCAGTGACGGCAGCTTCGACAGCGCCCGTTTCGCCGTCGACATGGCCGATCCGGCCCGTCAGTTGCTCGGCGCCGAACAGATGCTCTGGTTGCATCGGCAATTGAGCGCCTCGTCGGCCACCTGGCAGATTCTCGGCCAGCAAGTATTGATGGGCCGCATGAACATTCCTGCGCCGCTGGTGCTCGGCCAGATCGGCTTCGCGGACTACAGCGCCTTGCTCGGAAAGGCACGGGCAGCCCCCGGCAGTCTGACAGCGCAGGAGCGGGCCATCCTCGCCCAGCCATCCATCCCCTACAACCTCGATGCCTGGGACGGCTACGTCGTCGCCCGCGAAACCGTGCTCGGCATGGCGCGCTTCCTCGACAAGAACCTCGTCGTCTTGGCCGGAGACACCCATAACGCCTGGGCCAGCGACTTGCTGGACATGCAGGGCCGGCAGGTCGGCGTCGAATTTGCCGTCGCCTCGGTGTCGTCGCCGGGTCTGGAAACATATTTCCCGAGCGAAAATCCGGCGGCCGTCGCGGCCGGGCTGGAAGCCATCATCGAGCCCCTCCGATACGCCAACACCGGCGACAGAGGCTACATGGTGGTTACCGCCACGCCGGCTGAATGCCGATGCGATTGGCACTACGTCAGCACCGTCAAAGACAAGGATTACACGGTGCTCGACGGCATGTCACTGCGCACCCTGCCGGGCACCGGCCAGCGCAAGCTACAAGCAGTGTGATTTTTCGCAGCCTGGCCGCGCTGCTGGCCACGGCTTGCCTGTGCGGCAGCGCCTTGTCCAGCGAGGGCAAGATTCCCAGCGCCGCCCTGTCCGGGCTTGAACGGGGTGAGGCGACGCGGCTGCTGGTTCGCCTGGCGGAACCGGATGTTGTGCTGCCGCAAGGGGCTTCAGCCGCCGATCCGGCCCGGCGCGCTGCCCGTAACGTGCTCAAGGACCAGCTGGAAGCCGCCGTCGCCGACGTAGGGATCGAGCGCATCCGCCGCTACGAGCAACTGCCCATGCTTGCCGTCCGCGTTCGCGATGCCAATGCCCTGCGCCGCCTGGCCGCCCGCAAGGAGGTGTTGGAAATCTACGAGGACATCCCGCTCTATGCCATCCTTGAACAGAGCCTGCCGAAAATCGGCCAGCCGCTCGCCGTCGCGAAGGGGCAGCAGGGAGCTGGTACCTCCATCGCCGTCATCGATACCGGCGTCGATTACACGCGCAGTGAATTCGGCGGTTGTACGGCGCCGGGCGTGCCGGCCACTTGTCGCGTCGCCTACGCGCAGGATTTTGCCACCGATGACGGTGTACGCGATGCCAACGGGCACGGTACGGTGGTCGCCGCCATCGCCGCCCGAACCGCACCGGGGGCCGCCATCCTGGCGCTCGATGTCTTCGATGGAAGCAGCGCTTCAAGTATCGATGTCGTCGACGCCATTGACTGGGCCATTGCCAATCGCACCGTCTACAACATCGTCGCTCTCAACCTCAGCTTGGGCGGTTCGACCAAGTTCATCACCCCCTGTACCTCCGGCAATCCTTTCCGTCCAGCCTTGCTGAGCGCGCGTGCAGCCGGCCTTGTCGCCTATGTGGCCAGCGGAAACAGCGCCTACAGCGACGGCCTGGCTATGCCCGCCTGCACCCCGGAAGCGGAGTCGGTCGGTGCCGTCTATGACGCCAATCTCGGTGGCGTGACATGGAGCGCGTGTAGTGACAGCGCTACGGCGGCCGACAAGGTAGTCTGTTTCTCCAACAGCGCCAGCTTTCTTGACCTGCTGGCGCCGGGGGCCATGATCACGGCTGCCGGCGCGACGGGGGGCGGTACGTCCTATGCAGCACCGCATGCTGCCGGGGCGCATGCTGTATTGCGCGCGGCCCGTCCGGGCGAGGGGGCGGAGGGCTCTGCCAGTCGGCTGGCCAGCTATGGCGTGCCGGTGACCGATTTACGCAACGGGGTGACCCGGCCGCGCATTGACCTGGCGGCCGCCCTCGCTTTTCCCGCCAACGACGATTTCGCCGCTGCGCTGGTGCTGGCAGGAAGCAGCGGCAATGCCAGCGGCAGTAACGTCGTCGCCACCTCGGAGAGCGGTGAGCCAGCCCATGCCGGGGCCAGCCCCGTTCGCTCGGTCTGGTGGAAATGGACGGCTCCCGCCGGCGGCGATGCCGTCTTCGAAACGACGGGCAGTGGTTTCGATACGGTACTCGCCGCCTACACCGGCAACAGCGTCGGCGGGCTGACCCTGGTGATGGCCAACAACAATGCCGCAGCCGGCCAGACGGCAAGCCGAATCGCCTTTCGTGCCCAGGCCGGAACGACCTACCACCTGGCGGTTGCCGGCAACGCGGGGGCGACCGGCAGTATCGCGCTTGCCTGGAGCCTGACCGAGCCGGTCGCCGACCTCGCCATCACCTTGGTCGACAGCCCGGACCCGGCAGTGGCAGGCAGCGATGTGACCTACACCGCTACGGTGGTCAACAACGGTCCCAGCGTCGCCGAATCGGTGCTGCTCAATTTCACCATCCCAGCCGGAATCAGCGTCCGCTCGGGCAGCGCTGGCTGCACCATTGCGGTCGGGGCTGTGGCTTGTCCTCTGGGTAACATCGTCGTCGGGCAGAGCCTCGTCCGGCAAGTGGTCGTGACCACGGACAACGCCGGCAGCGCCACCGTTATCGCCGGCGTTGCCGGTCTGTGGAGCGACCCGCAGGGCAGTAACGACAGCGCATTGGCTGCCACCACGATTAATGTGCCGGCCAGTGCAGGGGCAAGCGAGGACGTTCCCCTGCCGGCCTGGAGCCTGCTCCTGCTGGCCGCCGCACTGGGCCGAGGCATCGTGGCTCGGCGCCGCTGAGCGGCGCTGTTATCGTCACTCCCGAGCCGGCGGAAATCCGGAGTGGGAGACCCTACTCTGGGTGCATTGCCGGATTTCCGCCGCTGCGGGAATGACAGCCGGTAGCTTCAGGCCGCCCCTCATTTCAGCAGACGCTTCCACATGGCCAGGCCGAGGGCGGCGCCGAGCAGGTCGGCGATGCCGTCGTTCCAGTCCGGCTGCCGGGTCGGCACCCATTGCTGATGCAGTTCGTCGGCCAGTGCAATCACGATTGCCAGGCCGAACAACAACCAAGCGGGCAGGCCAGGCATCAGCATGCGCATGCCAATGGCCAGTATGGCGAAAACAGCGAGGTGCACGCCTTTGTCCCACGGGGTGGGTAGCAGATTGCCGGACTCCGGTGTGCTGCCAAATCCGAAAAGCAGGAAAAATACACCTACGACCACTGTCGTACCCAGTATCGTCAATAGGGTACGGCGCCTAAACGCGTCAGTAGGCATGCTGGTCTTTGATGACGACAGCCACGGTCTTGAAGATGATGTAGATGTCCAGGCCGAGCGACCAGTTGCGAAGGTAGTCGAGGTCGCAATCGACGCGCGCCTTCATCTTGTCCAGCGTTTCCGTCTCGCCGCGCAGGCCGTTGACCTGGGCCCAGCCGGTGATGCCCGGCTTGACCTTGTGGCGCACCATGTAGCCCTTGATCAGCTTGCGGTACATCTCGTTGTGGGCTACGGCATGCGGGCGGGGACCGACGATGCTCATGCGACCCTGCAGCACGTTGATGAACTGCGGCAGCTCGTCGAGCGAGGTCTTGCGCAGGATGCGCCCGAGAGGCGTAACTCGCTGGTCGCCCTTGCGGGCCTGGGCGATCTGGCCGCCATCCTCGCACACCGTCATTGAACGGAACTTGTAGACGATGATTTCCTTGCCGTCGAGGCCGTAGCGACGCTGCCTGAAGATTACTGGCCCCGGTGACGACAGCTTTACTCCGGCTGCAATGGCCAGTAGTAGCGGTGAAACGAGCGCCAGGATGAGCATGGCGAGCACTATGTCCGACAGGCGCTTCAGGATGCCGTTGCTGCCTGTGAACGGCGTTTCGCAAACTGAGACTACCGGCATCTCGCACACCGTTTCCATGCGGCTCTGGATCAGATCGGTGACGAACAGGTCCGGCACGAAATAGACGGAAGCTGTCGTGTCGCGCAGGGCGTCGAGCAGGCGCATGATGCGTGGCTGCGTTGCCATGGGGAGCGAAATGTAAATCAAATGCACACCCTCGCGCTTCACGAAATCGGCCACGTCGTCGATTCGTCCGAGCAGCGGGGCGGCATGCCGACCGCTATTGTGCAAGCGTTCTGGATTGCGGTCGTCGAAAAAGCCGAGCAGGCGCAGATCGGTATAAGGACTTTGGGTCAGGCGGGTGGTCAATTCAGCCCCCTGCTCGTTCATGCCGATGACAACCGCCTGCTTGCTGCCCTGTGCCTTGAGGAGAATGGGGGCAGCTAGGCGGAAGAGGCCATGCGTCGTCACCAGGGCGAGCGGGGTACACCACAGGCCAGTGATCACGGCATGGGCTGAAAAAAGCGTGAGGCTTTGCGTGGCATATCCGAAGAGCAGCATCAAACTCGATAGCAGTATCCAACCAATCAAGATTTCCACCGTGCTGCGGGCAAATGATTCCTGGAGTCGCTGCTTGGCGGGAAAGGTCAACGAAAAAGCCATCAGCGAAAGGATGAGGTAGGGGAGGGTGAGTTCGCCTTCCTCGAGAAATGCGATGAGCCAAATCGTCAGGGTCAGCACTGCCGGTTCGAGAATCACCTCGACCAGATTGATCAGGTCGTCACGTCCAATATGCAAACTCGCAGCACGTCGGAAGCGGGTGATGCTCCCAAGGTGGGGAGGCGATACCGCATTCTGAATTTCGCTATCGTGTTGGGAGGTGATCGCAGTCATCGCTTTCCGGATTGCTCGGGTACCCGGTTGGGTACGGACCGTCCAGAATATTCACGATTCATTAAACTTATGTGAAAAAGGCGTGTCGATTTGCCGCAGCCTAACTGCCGCTAGCTCATGTGCGAGCAGCATTATCGTTGGCTTCAAGTAAATGGGTATTACTAAGGCAATAATTTCGTCATGAGATAGCCGTAATCTACTCTTCCAAATTCACCATTCCACCCGAGCGCCATGGATAGAGTCACCCTGCCGGAAGAGTGTGTCGAGAACATCGCAGAGCAAGCGCCAGAGCGATTCCTCGGCCAGATGCTTTTCATCAAGGACGATCATCTGCAGGAGGCACCTACGGTGCGCAGCCTGGTGCGCTGGATGTCCCCGGTGGAGCAGTTGTCCCCCTGCGAGCACCTGATCCAGCGCTTTCTCGCTGAGCCCTCTGTTTACGCGCTGCCCATCGTGGATGACAGAGGTTGTCCGGTGGCACTGGTCGACCGCAAGCGCTTCGTTGAGTTCTTTACCAAACCCTACAGCAAGGAGCTCTTCGGCAGGCAGGGCATCGTCGATTTCCTGAACGGCAACCACTATCTCGCGCCAGCCCCGGTCATCGTTGAAGATACTTGCAGCTTAGAAGATGTGGCACAGATCATCATCACCTCCGGCATCGAGCACATGGTTACCGGATTCATCGTTACCCGTGCCGGTCAATACGCCGGGGTCGCCAATGGCCACGACCTGCTCAGCCTGATCACACAGCGCAAGCAGGCCGAACTCTATTATCTGGCTCATTACGACCACCTGACAGGCGTTCCCAATCGCGTGCTGCTTGCCGACCGTATTGGGCAGGCCTGTCGTGAGGCGGAGCGCAATGCAGGCATGGTGGCGCTGCTCTTCATTGACGTGGACCGCTTCAAGCAGATCAACGATTCGCTCGGCCATCGGGTTGGCGATGCCGTGCTGCGCGCTCTGGTCAGCCGCTTCAAGTCGGTCGCTCGCAAGATGGATACCGTTGCCCGCATAGGCGGCGACGAGTTCATGATCCTCATGGAAAGTATCGCCATGCCAGAATCAGCCGATCTGCTAGCCAGTCGGCTGATCGATGCCATGCGTGCTCCGGTCGACGTGCTTGGCCATTCGCTGCTTGTCACCGTAAGCATTGGTGTCGCCATTTACCCGCGTGACGACCGTGACTTCAGCCGCTTGATGGCGAAAGCTGATGCAGCCATGTACGAGGCCAAGGCCAAGGGGCGTAACGGCTTCCGCATATACACCGAAGCTACTGCCACCTTCAACCCGGCCCGCCTCTCACTTGAAAACGACTTGCGCCATGCGTTGGCGCGCAACGAATTCAGCCTCGTATTCCAGCCCCAGGTCGAGATTGCCAGCGGTTTGCCGCGCGGTGTCGAAGCCCTGTTGCGCTGGAATCATCCCCAGCGCGGGCTCATTTCCCCACTCGAGTTCATCCCGCTGGCCGAAGAGACCGGGCTGATCGTCCCGGTCGGTGCCTGGGTGATGCGTCAGGCATTTGCCCAAATGGCAGCCTGGAAAACTGCCGGACTGCCAACCCTGCGTATGGCCATCAACATTTCGGCCGTCCAGTTCCACCACGGCGACTTTGCCGATTTATTGGCCCGTGCACTGGCAGATTTCGACATCGACCCGACGCTGGTCGAATTGGAACTGACCGAAAGCGTGCTCATGCATAACGTCGAGGAAGTCCTCGACAATCTACGCCGCATCAAGAGTCATGGCGTCATGCTCGCCATCGACGATTTCGGTACTGGCTTTTCGAGCCTTAACTATCTGCGACGCTTTCCCATAGACCGTTTGAAGATCGACCAGTCCTTCATACGCGGCATTACCCAGACTCCGGCCAATGCCTCCATCACCAAGGCTATCATCGCTCTGGCCGATAGCCTGTCGCTCGAAGTGGTTGCAGAAGGGATCGAGGAGTCTGTAGAGAACGATTTCCTCAATAGCCTGGGCTGCAAGGAGGGACAGGGCTATTTTTTCGCCCGGCCACTCAACACACTCCAGGTCGAACAGTGGCTAGCCGGTGCCAGAGCAGCTTGAAGTTCAGTTGGCTGCCAGGCAGCACTCAGGCTCCAGGAAGTTGTTCAACTGCTCGGCCGGCATAGGCTGACAGAAGAAATAACCCTGCATCTCGTTGCAGCCGAGCTGGCGAAGCACGGCAACCTGATGCTTGGTCTCGACACCCTCGACCATCACCTGCAGGTTGAAGTTGCGGGCGAGGCCGACGATGGCCTGGATAATCGCGCAGGAGTCCTGCGGTGCTTGCAGATCGCGGACGAAACACTGGTCGATCTTGATCCGGCTGACAGAAAATCGACGCAAGTAGTTCAGGGACGAATAGCGTGTTCCGAAATCGTCGATCGAGATATGCACGCCCGTGCTGCGCAAGCGCTTGACCCTGACGACGATATTCTCGACATCCCGCATTAGCAGGCTTTCAGTAATCTCGATTTCCAGCGACTCGGGCGGGATGCCGAAGTGGGCGAGTGGTGCTGCGATGCGTTCCGGCAGGTCTTCCCGCTCGAACTCCCGGGGCGACAGATTGACGCCCATGCGCAAATGCCCGAATCCTCGTTGCCGGAGATCATTCAGTCTTGCGCACGCCTCGTATAGCACCCAGTCGCTGATCGCCACGATCAGCCCGGTTTCTTCGGCAATCGGAATGAACACATCGGGCCTGATCAAGCCTGCACTTGGGTGATGCCAGCGGATCAGCGCTTCCAGGCCGACTACGCGCCCCGAGATGGCATCGATCTGCGGCTGGAAGTGGAGCTCGAACTGGTCGCCGGCCTTGACCGCGTTGCGCAGATCGTTTTCGATGGACAAACGATCCAGCTGAGCATCGTGCATATAAGGCGCAAAGGCAACGTAACCGTTCTTTCCCTGCGCCTTGACCTGATACATCGCCATGTCGGCGCAGCGAACCAGATCCTGGGCGCTGGAAGCATCGTCAGGGAAAACAGCGATACCAATGCTCGCCGTGGCCAAAAACTCGGTATCACCTACCAGAAATGGCTTGCGCAGTTCGGCGAGGATTTTCTCGGCAACTATATTGATGTCATCGTGAGTCGTCAGGTTGGGCAACAACGCCGTGAATTCGTCGCCACCCTGGCGGGCCAGGGTATCGCCTGTCCTCAGGCAGCGGCGGAGGCGGGCGGAAAATTCCCGCAGAAGCTGGTCTCCCGCCTGGTGTCCGTAGGTATCGTTCACCAGCTTGAAGCGGTCTAGGTCGAGAAACATCACGGCCAGCTTTTCCTCGCGGCGCGCTGCCTGCTTGATGGCCATTTCCAGGCGATCGGTGAACAGGATACGGTTCGGCAAGCGGGTCAGCTGATCGTGAAATGCCTGGAAGGCGATTGTTTCCTCGGCGTGTTTCCGTTCCGTGATATCCCTTGCGACGCCGGTCGTGCCCAGGAAAACAGGCGGTTGCCCAAGTTCCGCAGTTTTGTACAAGCCCTGCGAACTCAGGATGGCCGTGATACACGTGCCATTCAGTGCTGTTGAGGCCGAAGGCTTGTACTTGAAGCGGACCTCGATGTTATTGGTCGAGCGCGTGCCCACACGCCGCTCGGTGAATGCATACTGGGCATGCTCGTGGTCCCGCGAATCGACTATGACCGTGTAGTGCTGGCCGGCCAGTTCCTCGGGGGTATAGCCCAGCAGTGACTGAATCCGGTTGTTGGTGAAGATGAACCTTCCCTCACTGTCCAGCGTGAAGATCAGGTCCGGCGACTGCTCCACCAGAAATCGATGCAGGCTCTCCGAATGCCGCAATCGGGCAGCGATGGCCGTGTGTTCCTTCTCCCTGCTGCGCTGGCTCAAGGCACGCTCGACGGCGATGATCATGTCGTCCGGGTCGCAATCCTTGCGCAGAAACTCGAAGGCACGATGGCGAAGGGCATGGATCGCTGAATTGATCGACTTGTCGGCACTGAATACGATCACCGAAGTGTCAATTTTGTGTGCAGTCAGCCATGCCATGATTTCCAGCCCGGAAACATCCGGCAGCATCAAGTCGAGGATGACGAGATCGACATGGCCATGCTTGAGCTTGTCGATTGCCTCGCGGCCCGAGCCGGCTTCGCCGATCTTGCGATCATCGGCCGCGAGCAGGGTACGGTAGGCATGACGGAAACGCGGCTCGTCATCGACGATCAGTATGTTTTGCTCAGTCGGAACATCCGGGATTCTTGCCAGTTCATACAGCGCATTGATCGCATTCATGAGTCGCTATCCAAGGTTCGGTCGCGGCTTTCGTCGGGGCCGGGGATCAACAAGGCAGTGCTCGTTTCAACGCCCTGGGAGCTGCGGCAAGAGATCTGGATGCGCTCCTGTCGAGTCAGGCCGCCAGCCAACGGATTGACGATGCCGCGAAACCGGCCGGCCAGTCTGGAATTCCTCTCGACGATGATCCCCAGATACGTTATCGCCACCGGCTCGCTATCCAGCGCACGCATCAAGATTTCCGACAGCGACTGAATCTGCCTGCTTTCGATCGACTTTCGGACGGCTTCGGGGAGAGGGAGCATGTCAGCAGAATGGCCAGATGATGAAAAGGCGGGTCCGATGAGTTGCCGCAAGATTGCGCTAAATCCTGTCAAGTTACAGCATCAATAAGTAAGCAATATGAAAATCGTGAGACAAGTTCCGTGTATGCCGAATAAGTATTTTGAGGTGGCGAAATTGGAAGCGTCGCTTCAGGGCATATGGCGCAGGAATCTGGACTCAGCGATGCGCGACCGGCGAGTAGGTGAACGCCAACCCTGCCGACTGCCTTCCGCTGGCATCTCGGTTTGAAGGCGAGGTCGGCATTCGAAATACATTGTCCCTAGTGGGGATCGAACGGAGCTAGTCAGCACCGCCTATATGACAAAAAACCAGAAAACCCGCGCTAATCGCTCCAGTTTGATCGGTCAGGGAAATTCAGCCTCGGGCGTCACCCCAGCGCAGCCGACACTGATCATCACCCACATAGGTGGTATTGCCCTCACGATCAACACAGTAGCGAGGCGACACGATCATCTCCGAAAACTCCATGCCCTCGCCGATCCGCGTGTATTCGAAGAGCACGCTGCGAATCACCTTGGCACCCTTTCGCAAATGGCAGCCATGACCAATCCAGGCAGGACCAATGACGGAACTTCCTGTTTCTATCCTGACCCCGGAGCCGATATAGACGGGGCCGATTATCTTGCTGCTTTCCCAGGCAATCGAGGTATTGGGTCCAACCCAAATTCCCGGTTGAACTTCCTTCCCTGGCATCTTTATGTCGGCAACCTCACCGCGTAGCACGCGTTGCAGCACCGACCAATAATCCGTCAACCGACCAATGTCGATCCAGTTAAAAAATCGGCTTTGTGCAAAAAAGGGCAGGCCGCGTTCAGCCAGGAGTGGGAACAGTTGGCTACCGATGTCGAATTCGACTCCCGACGGTATCAAATCCAAAACGGACGGTTCAAACAGATAGATGCCGGTACTCGCCAAGGTGGATTTGGCATCAGCGGGCTTTGGCTTTTCCTGGAAGGATGCCACTCGGCCGTTTTCATCGGTCACGACAATGCCGTAGTTCTGCACCTGCTCTCGAGGGACGTCCAGCGCAACCACGCTAGCCAAGGCGCCTTTCTCATGGTGTTCCTGCAAGGCTGCCCCAATATCGAGGTCGATGATCGCATCACCGCAAATGACCAGCGTCGTTTCATCAAAGAAGCCACCAAAATCTTGAATGGCTTTCATGCCACCGGCAGAACCTTTGGGCTTGGGCACGATATCGCCATGATCGTGTATGCCTTCGTAGGAATAGCCAATCGAAGCGCCCCAGCGCCGGCCATCTCCGAAATATTCCTCGATTTTTTTATGGTGATAAGCCACATTTACCATGATTTCGGTGATGCCGTAGCGAACCAGATGCTCGATCAGGTACTCCATGACCGGCTTTCCCAAGATGGGAACCATCGGCTTGGGCCAATCCTTGGTCAACGGACGAACGCGAGTTCCCTGGCCGGCTGCCAGAATCATGCCTTTTGCCATTCTGTATTCCTTGTGGTGCGCGTGTTCTGGCTTGCTGACCATGACACGAGTTGAACTTGATATTGAGAAACCCTGCGTGGCAGTCTGATCGAAGATTGTTTGGAAATTGTGAAACCCATTTCATACAAAGAGCATGCAATTGCAGTAGTGCGATCTACTGGATTTGACCGGCGTCTCCATGTCTGAATGTGACATATGAATGAGCCGTTCGGCGGATGGCTTGAAAGGGTTGCGAGCACTAGACTTGGCTTATTCAATCTTCATAAGCCCCGTATGAAAATCTTCCCGTTGCTGAGTCTGCTGATTGCTCTGCCGTCGATATGCCATGCCACCGTCGATGCAACAGTGATTTCCACTGAGGTTGGTACGCAGCTCAGACTGCCAGTTCAGGATGGCCGGTCAGAGCCATCATCCGATTGCTGCGCTCCGATTCGTCCAACGAGTTATCAGTTGGGTTCAGGCGCGGTAATCACCTCGCCCGGGGGCGACTTCATGCCCAGCCTTGGAAACGGAATCCCGTACCCCGCTGTGGTTGAGCCAGCGCCGGGTGGGCAAATCGTGATTCGCGGTGGGGAGATTCGCTTGAGTTCGGGCGATGGCATTCTGCCGCCATCAGTATCCGCCGTTCCCGAGCCTCAACGCTATGCCATGCTGCTGAGCGGCCTTGTCGTCATTTCGGGTTTGATGGTTCGTCGAAAATAGACTTATCCCTTTGCATCAGTTTGGGCGGCTTCGGCCGCCTTTTTTGCTTGGGGGAAGCTGAGACTGAGGGCGGTGCTCTCCGTGGGCTGGCGATGCCAGAGCGTTTGGATACTCTGGCGCACTCAAGCCCGCCCGTAGGAATCCTCGAAGCGCACGATGTCGTCCTCACCCAGATAGCTTCCGGACTGCACCTCGATCATCTCCAGCGGAATCACTCCGGGATTTTCCAGGCGGTGGGTGACGCCAAGCGGAATGTAGGTTGACTGGTTTTCGCTGACCAGAAAACTATCCTGGCCGCGCGTGACGCGGGCTGTGCCGCTGACCACAATCCAGTGCTCCGCACGATGGTGATGCATCTGTAACGATAGCGTCCCACCTGGCTTGACGCCTATGCGCTTGACCTGGAAGCGCTCGCCGGTACGTTTTGACCTGCCTGGTTACTTGCTCTCCCGCGCGGGGGCTGCCATTTCCTTCATCAATAACCCAAAAAATGCCATGTCATCGATGAAGTAACGTTTGAACATCCGCCGTGGCTCCTGAAGAAACCGGTAAAACCACTCTAGGCCGCTTTTCTGCATCCAGACGGGAGCGCGCTTTACCTTACCGACGGCCACATCGAACGTGCCGCCAACGCCCATCGCAAACGGAATCCGCATTTCAGCTTGATATCTTCCCAAGAATTGCTCTTTTTTTGGCGAGCTGATGGCGACGAAGAGCAGGTCGGCATTGGCGGCCTTAATATGCTCCACGACCTCAGCTTCTTCTTCTGGCTTCCAGTAACCATTTCGGTAGCCGGCAAACGGCAGGTTTGGGTATTTTTTCTGATACAAGCGGAAAACCCCCGAAACGACCTCTTCGTGAGCGCCCAGCAGAAATACCCGCCAGCCCTTTTTTGCTGCACGGGCCATCAGTGCGTCAAATAAATCGACCCCCGCGACGCGCTCCTTCAAGCCCTTGCCAAGTAGCCGCGATGCCCAGACTACTGGCATGCCGTCGGCGTTGATCAGCGCACAGTCATTGATGATTTGGCGGAGTTCTGGGTCGCGGCTTGCCTTGACCAGTTTGTCCACATTCACCACGACATGCTGGTGCGGTTTGCCGCTACGGATAAAACCTTCAATCGTTTGCAAGGATTCTTCCATCGACAGATTGTCGATCTTGCAGCCCATCATTTCAATACGCGTATTCATTGCGCAAGCTCCCTGGCCAGAGTTTCGACGATCCGTTCGGCTGCTTTGCCGTCCCACAACAGGGGGCGGCGGCCCTGTTTTCCGTCACCACGTATTACCTTGCGTGCCTCCTCGATAATCCGAACAGGGTCCGTGCCCGCCAGCACGTTCGAACCCTCGTCCACCGTCACTGGACGCTCTGTATTCTCGCGAATTGTGATGCACGGCACACCGAGCGCTGTGGTTTCCTCCTGTAAGCCTCCGCTGTCGGTCAGCACCACGGTCGCATCCTTCCACAAACTGAGAAAGGGCATATAGGCCTGCGGACTCATTAAAGTGACGTTAGGCCCGAGATCAACGCCAAACTTTTCCAGATTGGCTTGGGTACGCGGATGTACGGGAAAGATCAACTGCAGTTCGGCCGCAATCTCGCGTAGCGCCCCGCCAATGCGCGCCATCATCTCTGCGCTATCCACGTTGCTCGGGCGATGCAGTGTTACCACCCCGTAGCGCTGCTTGGATGCCTTGAGTGCAGAGGTTTCAAAGCCCGAGGTATCGGTATCCTTCAACTTTTCAGCCTGATACAACACGTTGTCTACCATCACATGGCCAACATAATGAATCGCCGATTCCTCCTTGCCTTCGCGGCGTAAGTGATCGACGCCGCTTGGCTCTGTTACAAAGAACCAGTCCGAAATACTGTCCGTGACCAGACGGTTGATCTCCTCCGGCATCGTCATGTCGCCGCTGCGCAAGCCCGCCTCTACGTGGGCGACAGGGATGTTAAGTTTCTTGGCCACAATCGAGCAGGCCAGCGTCGAATTGACATCGCCCACGACCAGGACTGCATCTGGCCGCTGAGCCTGACAAAGCTCTTCAAAGGTCACCATAATCTTTGCGGTCTGCTGCGCATGGCTACCGCCGCCAGCGGCCATGAAAACATCCGGCTCAGGAATACCTAGCTCCTCGAAAAACACCTCGTTCATCTCGCGATCGTAATGCTGGCCGGTGTGGATGATCTTGTAGTCAAGGCCTCCATGAGCCTCAATGGCGCGCACAATGGGGGCAATTTTCATGAAATTCGGCCTGGCGCCAGCAACGAGATAAGCAAGAGGATTAGGCATGGAAACTCGAAAACAATGGGATTAACGGATCAATATGTTGGTACCAACAAAGGAGATTTCGCGCTCGCCTAGTCGGATCAGAGGCTTGCCGCCAGGGAAGTCGACTTGAGCGCGAGGCAAAGAACAATCTGCTCGCAATACCGCAACAAAGTAACCCTCCAAGCTCGGCCTCTTGTAGTGAAAACGGTTCCAGAAATGCGGTCCAACCCCAGTCGTCATTGCTGGTGCCGGCGAATACCCTGAACTGGTAGCCAACGCCAAGCTCGCCGGCGCCAAAACCTCGGCGCACATCTCCGTTTCCCCCAAATCCAGTTTGTATCCCAAGGCATCCACTGCCAAAGGCGCGGTCGTGTGCAAGTTCCACTCCCATTGGCGCGGTGTCGGACTCTGTAGTTGGTCTATCACCACCAGCGTCGCAGGGCGTAAGAAAAATAATGTTCTCTTCGCCATCGACAACTGTCCGCCGTAGGCAGCAGAGGCATCGCCAGCCACCACATCGTAGTCAGCGCTTGTTACAAATTGAGTTATCTTCCCGGAAAACTTTGCATTCCCCAGGCCATCCACGCCCAGGCTCTGCCCTTTGCCGTCGTCGAAGGTGACTGCGTTGTGCGCTTTTGTCTGTTTGTACCAGTTACGCCAGTGTGGAGAATTGTAGGAGTCGTAATAGCCGCTATCCATCGCTAGCACCTTGCCGCGGGCATAGAGCACGAATCCGTTCTGGTCAGCGTGTGAATGGTTTAGCGAACCGTACGGGCTGCTTTTGAAATACACAGAAACTCGCGAACGATCAGGTAGGGAACTATGCAATGCGGCCCAGCCGACGTTGGCAAACGATGCACTGTCTGCTTCACCATCCGGCCATAAGCCGCTGGTACCTGGGTGCCGAGGGCTGAGTAAAATATCAAGCCGCGCAAAATCTTCGCCAAACAGTTGCTTTTCGTACCAGCGAGCCAGCGGAGTTTCATAGCGGCTCATTATTGCCTTCCCGAAACGTGCCCACTCCTCTTTGCGTGCGATTTCTGCTCCATCGCCAAAGACTCCAGCGGGAGTGCCTGGCGGAAGTGTGTAGGCAATAAAACGCGGCAATTGCGCTAACCAGTTTTTTTTGTAGATCGGGATGCGTAGCACACGCTCGATCAGATCCCAGGTTAGCAAGGAAGTCCCGGCATCCCAGAGCGCATAGCTAGTGCCGTTCGCATACCCGCCATCATCTCCACCCCATGGGCTTAGGTGGGCCAGGTAAATCTGTAAGGCTGGTTCCAGCAACGCGCGGACTTCAGGCATTTCACCCAGCAAGATGGTCAAGGCGCCAATGAACTTGCCCAGCGAATGAAAGGCGATTCCGTCGCGAGGATTGGCGGAAATATTCGCGATCGCAGCCGGCAAAGATGAGCTCGCGCAAGTCTTGATGACATTCCTGATCAACTTACGCTCACTTGATGAGAGAGCAGGAAAGGCAAAGTCATACGTCAGCGCAAAATAATATGCATAGGCTCGTGTCTGGGGGAGCTCGGCAGAACACCCGGAATCCAGAATCTGCGAAGAAAACGATGCCATTCGAACACGCATTTCCTCCAGATACCATGAGTCACGCGTCATGTACCATCCGACCGCTGACTCAGTCATACCCTCCAGCACTCGTTCCTGCGTGAACCAGTCCTTGAGGCCACTCAAGCTGTTTACTGACTTGGCTGTCGGAGAAAAACTGGTACTTGCCGTCATCAAGGAGGTACGGCGCAAGGTGCCGGACAAGGATTTGTATCCATTGGCTCTTTCCGCAGATGCTGCCAAGACTATGCCGGCATAGTCGGACTGGCCGCCGAAGAGGCGAGGGTGTCCCATGGCCGGGGCCTTCTCGAAAGCATTCAGGGCTGCTGAAATCGCTGGCGCGTCGAAGCGAGGATCGGTGGCCGAATATGTACTCGACGCAACAGCCAGGAGGCAGCATAACAAGCAGGTTTTCAAGCAAAAACTCATTGTGAAAATTTGGCGTATTGCCAGCGCAGGCGGTCAAGGACCACTTTGGCCGAATAGTATTCGTTTACTCTGGCCAAGGCGCGCGAACTCAAGTCAGCACTGCGGGATTCATCCAGCGCCGCTAGGATTGCCTCGGCCAGTTGATCAAGTTGCCCCGCTTCCACTACAAAGCCGCTATTGCCGTTCTCCAGCATTTCCGGCACAGCGCCAACGCGAGAGGCCACGACAGGCGTGCCCGACGCCATGGCCTCCAGAACCGACATCGGCATTCCCTCGGCGTAAGAAGGCAAGACAAAAACCCCGGCGCGGCGTAGCAAACGCGCTTTCTCTTTACCATCCACCCAACCGGGAAAATCCACACGCGACGACAGCCTGTTTTCCTGCACTATCTTCTCAAGTTTTGCTCGGGCCGAGCCAACGCCGCAGAGCAATAAGCGGGCTTCCGGTGCTTGCCTGGCAATCGCTGAAAAGGCAGCTAGCAGATCAAAAACCCCCTTTTCCTGTTCCAGTCGACCGAGAAACAGAATGCTCGAATCGCGTTTTTCCCGAGGTGCTTCTTCCTGCGGAAGATCAACCGGGTTAGGCATAACCTGCACCGCAACACCGGAGAGCACTGAGCGCAGCCAGCCTGCAACTTCGTCGTTCAGGCAATAGATCAAACTGCAAGTCTGGAGCGTTTCCAGCACTTTTTGGCGTGACCCGGCATCAAGCCGCTGATCGACAAACTGCCGGAACTCGCCTCCATGCAAATGAAAAATGACCGGCACCCCGAACGCATAGGCCAGCCGCATGAATACCCGCTTACGCCAGAAACTGCCATGCGAAGCCCCATGTACATGCAACAGACCGACCTGCTGCATGATCAGCATGACAGAAAACCGAATCAGTGCTGATGCTGCTACCCACAGCTTACGGAGCGCATCGCCTTCTGTGGCCGTAGTCAGGTAGCGGCAACGACTTTTCGAAAACAGCCCGTTCTTCCGGTAGATCGCAATAACAGAAGCCATCCCGCCTTTGGCGTCTGGGCAAGGGCCGATCATGACCGCAGTTTTCACGGCAGGGCGCTTTCACCGTTGTCGATATGTGCGGCGCCGAGGTAGCTGGAAATATCGAGATGTTGCACCAGCAGGCGGTGCTTGCCGATCCTCGTTCGCGGGATTTCGTCGACGCGCACCACCTCGACCTCAAGGCCGCCCTGGGTTTTCTTGAGGATACCTTCGGCCAGCGCGGCCTTTACGTTGCTCGGCAAGTCTTCGCGCGAGATCACCTTGAGCGTGGCGCGGCCGGTTTCATGCTGTTCGAACTGCATCCGGTCGGCGTCGGCCAACTGCTCGAAGTGCGCGGCGCCGATGGTGCAGATCGAAACCAGCCGGTGATCGCGGCACACCAGAAACTCCTGCAGGCGCCCCTCGATGCGATCCACGACTTGAAAGCCCGGCCGCAGGGTATTCGGTTGTGCCGTCCACATTGCCATGTCGCCAGTCCGGTAGCGGATCAGCGGCATCACCAGGTTGTCGTAGCCGGTGGCGACGATCTCACCCAGCACGCCGGGTTCGGTGATCGGCCAGCCATCGAAATCGATCAGTTCAACGTAACCGTACAGCGGCCAGAAGAAATAGCGGCTGTCGCCGGGCAGTGAAATCGACTTGATGGCTCCCTCGGAATGACCGTAGTCGCACAGTACCTCGCAGCCGAAAACCCGCTTCAGCAACTCGACCTGATAGTCATAGATGTTTTCCGAGAACAACTGGATGCACTTGATCCGCTCGGTAATCGCCGGCGCCGGATGCGCTTCCAGCCATTTCGCCAGCGGCGTGATGGCGGAAGGGAAAGCATGAATGAAGGTTGGTTGCCACTGCTCGATCGCCGCGATATACGCCGGCATGTGTTCCGCTTCCAGATGGTCGGAACTCAAATGCAGGTAGCGCTTGATCGGGTCGTACATCCATAAGGGCTGCCCGGATTGGCCAGCCCCCGGCACCGTCCGGCCGCGTAGCGCCAGCGTGACATCCTTGTCGCCGATTCCGGCGATCCGGTCGAATTCGCCGTTGTAGGCAAAACTCTTCGGGCGGGTGACGTGGCGATGCCAGTAAAGCTTCATCGGCACCGAGGTCGAACCGCCGGTGAAGGTCGCCATCCGCATGGATTCCGGCAGGCCGGCCGAAACGTACTCTTCAAGGCTCGCCTTCAGTTCCAGCTTGGTGAGCAGCGGAAACGCCTGAAGCATCTCCAGCGGCGTGGCACCCGGTTGCGTGACAACATCCCGCAGATGCCGATAGGCCGGCACATGCCGGGTTGCCGCATCGAGTACCGCGAACATCTTTTCACCGGCGCGACGCTGCAGGATCGCCGGATCGGTGATGGCGATTTCCTCAAGAAACTCCGGCGCCTTGCGGCCGTAGCGAATGCCCACCGGCACCGCCGAATAGGCAGTGCCGACAAACGATTTGACCCACTGCGGGGCGGCCGTGTAGTGCTTGAGCAGGGGGTGAATCCAGTCTTCAATCGGCATCATCAATCTTTCGAAATCAACAGGCAGCGACGCCTGGCTTAAGTTGGGGAGCCCGGTAATCCTGATAATTTACGAAACGGATATCCCGGCGGCTGGCCAAAAATTGTTCCAGACGCGCAATCGAGTGGCGGGTCAGTGCCTTGGGATGGCCAATCACGACAAAATCCTTACGCCCCAGTCGGGCATAACGTTCGAATGCCGCTTCCAGAAAATCAACCTTGCGCCCGTCGATGGAAACCACGCTCCACGTCCGGGCCAGCAGCTTTTTCAGCAGATCGTTGCGGCCAAGCGGAATCGCCGCGCCATCGCCAAAGGAACGGTCGGTGCTGCGGCCCAGCTTCCTGATGAAAGCCAGCTTCCAGAAGAACGCCGGGCTCACCGGGTGGGCGGCAATCGGCACCTCAAGAAAGCGGCCCTGTTCAACGGCAATCAGCGGGTCGTCATTGAAACGCCAGAGCGATTTCTGTGGAGCTCCGCGAAAATCGAACACATGCGTATCGCTCTCGCTCTGCCCGTTCTCGAACACGGTGCTGTCGATCTCGATACCATTGGCCGCCAGCGCCTCAGCTAACTTGGAGAAAGGCTGCAAGACCCAGCCCCCGGCGCGGAAGGCGCAGATCGATTCAGGCGGGCAAAATTCCGCCAGCGCCTTGCGGTAGCGGCTGACAATCGAGGCAATTTCATCCTCGGCAAAATCATGCAGGCGATAACGCCGGACATCGACCTGCCAGTTCCCGTCGGCCCAGTACGAATCCTCCCAGTGCGGGTGGATGTGCAACTGCAACTCGTGGCCCAGTTGCACCAGGCGTTCCAGATGGTGGCAAAGCTGATCGTATTCCCGGCGCAATGTATCGCTCTTGCCTGCCTCCGCCGCCAGCCGCAGCAGAAAACCGGCATCGACAAAAAAGCTCAACTTGCCGCCATACGGATGCACCGCCTTGCACAGCGCCTCGCTCGGCTCGAACAGGCAACGCTCCACTGAGCCGGTACGCCGGCCGAAGAACAGTTCGTAGTCGAGCGAGATCAGGAAATTCACGCCAGAAACTCCAGGGTGGCATCAACTTTCTGCCGTTGCACCTCGTTCAAGCGTACCGGACCATAGATCGATTCCCCGGCCAGCAGCATCTTCAACAGGGTGCGGCTGAAGCCCTTGGCATCGATCACAGACAACTCCGATTCACCGAACGGCACGCTGCGGATCGCTCCTTCCTTCAGCAGGAAAGGCCGCGCCCGCTCGCATTCGCGAATTGCCGAAACCTTCGGGTCATGGCAAACGGCACTGACCTCGATCAGCGAACCGTCGCCTCGCACGCAAGGCACCTTGCGCGGGGTTGGCAAATAAACCTGAATCGGCATCGCATCGCCCAACAGGTCTTCATAAACGTGGAAGTTGGTCACCGAATTGAGGCCGACGCCCAGCATCAGGATCGAACCCTCGGCCACGGTCAACTTGCGGTACGGGCTGTTCGCGCCGAAAGGCGTGGCATCGCGCTCGTGATGGCGCACGTAATCTGCCGCCCGTTCGCCCAGCGCGACAATCGAATGGCTGGGGTGCACGCTGCGCAAGGCGCCTTCCCTACCCATCAGGATATTGGGAATCGCCCCCATCGCATTCGGTGCGCTGCGCACATCAAAGCCCGCCACGCCATCCAGATACTCCTTCATGGTCGTGTTGTAAGGCAGCGCCGGCACCAGCAGCGTGCGGCCGGGGCCGCTCAGCCGGTCGGCAAAGGCCGCCGCAATCTGCTGCGGTGCACAGTCGAATTTGCCAATATTTGAAAGCGAGGAATGGAGGATGACATCACCCTGCAAACCGAAATCATCCAGCCGGGCCAGCAAGTCTTCCAGGCGAACCTGCGTCCGCTCCTTGCGCTTTACCTTGTCGGCCTGCCGCTTGCTCTCGGCCAGTGAGCGCAACCAGTGCTGGACGGGGTGGGGCAGATGGGGGAGGGCTTTTTTCAGGGCTTTTTTCATGACAGAGCTTTTAATTCGCCTCGCCCAAGATGCGAGCAGGAATGCCTGTCGCGGTGGCGCCCGGCGGAACGTCCTTGACTACGACTGCATTGGCACCGATGCGTGCGCCGCGACCGATCCGCACCGGGCCAAGAATCTTGGCACCGGTACCGATCATGACGTCATCCTCGATGACAGGAACGTCATGAAAA
>CALJZP010000225.1 GCA_937983545.1 uncultured Azonexus sp. | reverse complement strand
GATCATGCGCAGCGCCATCGGCGACAGTTTCAGCATGTCGCGACACCAGTTCACCGTTTCTTCTTCCAGCTTGTCGACCGGTACGACCGCATTGACCAAGCCCCAGTCGAGTGCCGTGGCGGCATCGTACTGACGACAGAGCAGCCAGATTTCCTTGGCGCGTTTCATGCCGATGGTGCGCGCCATGAGTCCGGCGCCCAAGCCGGCGTCGAAGCTGCCGACGCGCGGTCCGGTTTGCCCGAAGCGGGCGTTGTCGGCTGCAATGGAGAGGTCGCAGACCAGGTGCAAGACATGGCCGCCGCCAATGGCAAAGCCCGCAACCATCGCAATGACGGGTTTGGGCAGACGACGAATCTGCATCTGCAGGTCGAGCACGTTGAGGTGAGGGGTGCCGCCTTCGTCGATGTAACCTTCGTCGCCCCGCACCTTCTGGTCGCCGCCCGAACAGAACGCTTCGCTTCCGGCGCCGGTCAGGATAATGGCGCCGATGGCGTTGTCGTGGTGGGCGCGATGGAAGGCATCAATCAACTGCTTGACGGTTTCCGGGCGAAAGGCGTTGCGCCGCTCGGGCCGGTTGATGGATATCTTGGCAATACCCTCTGCAGTTTCGTAAAGAATGTCGGAGTATGTGTGGGCGCTTTGCCAGCGGATGCTTGTCGTCATGATTCGGCTGTTGGTTGCAATGAGCCGAAGTATAGCGTCGGCAGACTGTTGCCGATTTGATGTGCCGCGTGGGTATCCGTGCGGGAGAGCGTGCCTGCCGAAGGCCCGGCATGCTTTCCCGTTGTTCGCGCTTAGCGGAAGAAGCGGCTCAGCAAACCCGAAATAAAGCCGGAGCGCGCTTCTGCCTTGGCGGTGACGACGTCATGGTGTGCTGCTGCGGTGCCGACCATTTGCTTCACCGAGTCGGCATAGTCGCGGTCTTCGTTGGCAATATGGTTCAGCAGCCACTTGGCCAGCATGGAATGCAGTTCGTCGACGATATCTTCGCCCTTGGCGGCACGCATCGTGAATTCGGTGACCCGCTTGATGAACAGCTCATGGACTTTTTTGTGCGGCTTGATGAACTTGTAGCCGGCCTCTTCCATCATCGATTCTTCGAAACCGAAGTGGGATTGCGTGTAGTCGATCAATTGTTCGATGACGTCGGTGACCATCGCCTTGTCACCCTTCATCTTGGCGATTTCGAGGTCATTGATGTAGTCGACGATACGTCGGTGCTGGGAATCGATGACGTCGATCCCTGTGTCCAGCTTGCTTTCCCAAATGATAGGCATGTCCGTTCTCCCGTAGTCGCAATTCTGGTGCCCTTGGTGCCTTGCGAAGGGCTGTTTTCAGGTGAGCCAACAGTGAAGCGACGGCCAAGTAAGCGGTGCTTTGAAACGATGTTGGCAAAATTGTGGCAACACTTTCGGCTATTTTCGGGGGGGTATTATTGACGTGGATCAATTGGTGGCGAGTTCGCCTATGCGTTCGGATGGGTTATATGCCTTTGAAATATTTGGGGATTTGCTTGCTTGATCAGAGGCGAGTTTTTCGTGGTGCGACATGCCTGTACGTCGCGGCGCTGCTCGTGTGAGAATGCATCTTCACCAGTTAGATTGGAATGCCACCGTGAAAGAACGTCGCCGCTCTCCCCGTGTTCGCCTGCAGGGAGAAATCCATCTCAGCCTGGGCGGAAAAAAGCTGCAGTTGCCGGCTGCGGATATTTCGGTATCCGGCGTCGGGGTGCTGATCGAGGAGCGCGTTCTGGGGGCCAAGCCCAGTGGTGAGGTAGGGGTATGCCGCATCGAATCGCCGGATTTGGGCGGCGTCATCGAGGCGTATGTCAGCGTGATGCGGATACGCCGCGTTGGGGGCCTTCGACTGGTGGGCTTGCGTTTTGAATCGATCAGCGATGAAGAGCTCGAACTGATCAGCGAATACAAGCGGAAGTGCCGGCTTGAGCCGGCAACTTCCTGACTCTTTCCTCAGCCCCGGAAAAAATTCTCCAGGTTCTGGAAGACGGCATGGTCGGCGTTATGGCGTTGAATTCCGATCACGTCTTCGAGCTTGTCCACTTGTTTCATCATTTGCGGCAGGCGTTGGTCTTCGTTGACCAATAGCCAGATCCGGCTGCGGCTGCCGTCATCCAGCGGCAGGCAGAGAATGCCTTCGACGTTGTAGGCCCGGCGGGAGAACAGGCCGACGACGTGGGACATGACGCCAGGGTGGTTGTTGACGTCGATTTCCAGCACGGCACGGGACAGCGCATTTTGTTCGTGGCGGTTGATGGCATTCATGTTCAGGCTCCGATCATGTCGCGGTTGGCAGCGCCCGGTGGCACCATGGGATAGACTTTTTGCTCGGCATCGATGCTGGCATGAATGAGGCATGGGCCGCGGCGGTTGATGGCTTCCATCAGCGCGGCACACGGGTTGGCCGCCTGATCGAGATCGACGGCGGCAATGCCGAAGCCTTGGGCTACCTTGACGAAGTCGGGTGTGGACTTGAATTGCGAGGCGAACAGGCGCTCCCCGTAGAACAATGTCTGCTGCTGATGCACCAGGCCGAGGGTTGCGTTGTTCATCAGCACGATCTTGACGTTCGCCCCTTCCTCGGCAGCCGTGACCAGTTCCTGGATATTCATCAGGATCGAACCGTCGCCGGTGAAGCACACCACCGTCCTCTCCGGTTCGGCCAGTGCTGCCCCGATCGCGGCGGGAATGCCGAAGCCCATGGTGCCCAGGCCACCGGAGGTCAGCCACTGCCGGGGGCGACGCAGGGGGTAGGCTTGGGCAACCCACATCTGGTGCTGGCCGACATCGGTGGCGATGGTGGCTTCGTCGTCGAGGCAGGCCGCGACGGTGCGAATCAGACCGAAGTGCGACAGCGGATTGTCCTGCTCGGGCATCGCCAGGGGATACTCGGATTTGAGGTCGGCGATGCGCTGTAGCCATTGGGTGCGTCTGTTTTCCGCCACCGCCGGTGTCAGTCGAAGCAGTGCCGCGTCGACATCGGCGGTGATCCCGATGTGGGCTGTCTTGATCTTGTCCAGTTCCGCCGGGTCAATGTCGATGTGAATGATTTTCGCCTGCGGGCAGAAGGCGGCAACCTTGCCCGTGGCGCGGTCGTCGAAACGGGCACCGACGGCGATCAGCAGGTCGCACTCGTCCAGCGCCAGATTTGTGTAGCGGGCGGCGTGCATGCCGAGCATGCCCAGCGACAAGGCGTGATCAACCGGCATGGCGCCCAGTCCCATCAAGGTCATCACGGTCGGCAAACCAGCCTTCTCGGCCAGCCGGACAGCCTGTCCGGACGCACCCGAGTGCACGACACCTCCGCCCAGGTAGAGAATCGGGCGCCTGGCGGCGTTGATCATGGCTGCCGCTTCGGACAGTGCCCAGCCATCAGGCTCCGGAGGCGACTGGCGCCGGCCGGGTGCCGGCCATTCCTCAATGTCGATGACTTGCATCTGTACATCCTTCGGAATGTCGACCAACACCGGACCGGGACGACCCGAGGCGGCAAGCTCGAAGGCGCGAGGGATCACTTCCAGCAATTCCTCGGCCGAGGACACAAGGAAGTTGTGCTTGGTGATCGGGATCGATAAACCGTAGGTGTCGACTTCCTGGAAAGCGTCGGTGCCGATCATGGCCTTGGGCACCTGACCGGTGATCGCGACCAGCGGAATCGAGTCGAGCTTGGCATCGGCGATGGCTGTCAGCAGGTTGGTCGCCCCGGGGCCGGAGGAGGCCAGGCAGACGGCTGTCTGGCCGCTGGCGCGGGCCATGCCCTGGGCCATGAAGCCGGCGCCCTGTTCGTGCCGGGCCAGCACATGATGAATGATGGATGACTGCCCGAGGGCATCGTAGATCGGCAGGATGGCACCGCCGGGAATACCGGCGACGGTGCGGATGCCTTGGCGTTCAAGCAGCCGTATGGTGATTTGGGCACCGTTCAGTTTGTCTGTCATGGAGGTTCCTTTGGGGTTGTTGGCTCAACCGGCAGGCTCCAAAACAAAACCCCCGCCGGTTTGGGCCGGCGGGGGTTGGTGAATTCCTGATGTTTCGGTTTACCTGACCCGCGACGGCACGCGCGTTACGACGCCTACCTTGATTACGCGTACGACAACCGACGACACTGCATGGGCAGTGGCAGAGCGGAAGGATCGGGTAGCGTTCATCGGGGGGCGGTTCAGGTAAATTCGTGATGGCTTCGAACTATCGCCGAGTCATTCGGGAAAATCAAGCGCGCTGTCAGTAGGGGTATTGCGTTGCGCTTGATCGGTTGTCGTTTGTCGCTCAGGCCGCGACGGCAAGCCCCTTGACCTGGTGCCGTTCCAGGCGCCGCATCTCGGCGCGGAAGGCAACCTGTTGTCCGGCGGTGATCATCCGCTGTCCCGAACTGCCATTCCACTCGAACTGCACGTTGTTAAGGTGAACCCCGGCGTGAATCAGTGCATTGGCCAATTCGCGCAATTCAGCTTTTTGTATGCGGCAACCATCGCTCAATGTTGCGATGAATTCGTTCTTGAACAGGATAATGCTGGCAGCTGTCGTCATGTCGTTTTCCTCCTGAAGCTAAGGTAGCGCGATGCCAGGTGAGTAGTGTGTGGCGTATTCCACACTTTGCCGGAAATACCGTGGATGCCGTTCGCGGATGGGGCCGCGGAAATTCGGCGGAGTGTTGCCCGATCAAGCACTTGCATTTATCGACCAATAAGGATTTACATCTTCGAACCTTGACGCGGGCCACCGTGTCTCGCTTACACTCTCATTTTTAAGAAGCAAAGGGGTCACGCGTTTGAAACGGCCCGGGATGCTGACATAGAGATGACATTGAAGCGAAAAGTTCTGGTTGCCGATGCCTCGAAGGTGGTTCGCGCATCGCTGTCCAAACAGCTGGCTGAGCATTTCGAGGTGCGCGAGGAGGCAAGCGGCGAGTCTGCCTGGCAAACACTGGTTCTCGACAGCGCCATCGTCGGCGTTGTTTCCGGCGTCAGCCTGACGAAACTCGATGGCCTCGATCTGCTGGAGCGGATTCGCGAAAGCAAATTGTCGCGCCTCAAATCGCTCCCCTTCTTTCTCGTCGTTTCAAATTCTTTTGGCGATTCGGAGCGGATGCATGCCCGTGCCCGCGGCGTAACCGATTTTGTTGCCAAGGATTCCAGCAATACTTCGCTGGAGAGCGTGACCTCCATGCTGCTGGGCCTTTCGCACGACGTGCAGGATGGCCTCGATGAGGTGGCTCATGAGGCGCTTCCCGCCGCCGTCGTGTCAGCCGATATCCATCCGGAAGATCTGGCGATGCGCACCGATGTCGGTGTCAGTGACGTTCTCGGAACGCTGGGCGGCATGGCGGGGCTTGAACCCTCCAGTTTCGATGTGGCCGGGCAGACCGAGGAGAATCTGGGTCACGAAAGTCCGGTGTATGCGCAAGACAGTCTGGATGCGGCGTTGGCAAAAATGCTTCCCGGTGCTGCTGACGGGCGTGGGGTCAGCGTTCTGGCCTTCGGACTTGATAACTACCAGGAACTGATTGACCGGCACGGTGAGGAACTCGTCGCACGAACGGTCGAGAAATTCTCCTTCATGGTGGCCAGGAAAATCAGGCCTGAGGATGTGATCAGCCAACTGCCGGGTGGCCGAATCGTCATCATCGCCCCTGCGACGACCAGCACAATCTGTGCGGGGTTTGCGAATCGCATCTGCAAGGCCATGGCAACTGCGCAAATCGCGGTTCGTGGTCAGCGTATCGACCTGACTGTAAGCGCCGGTGTTGCCGTGGTCCCCGAGGATGGCGCTTCTCTTTCCGGGCAGGAGTTGCTGAATTTGGCCCAGACCCGTCTCGATGATGCTCAGCGAGCGGGGGGTAATCGGGTTGTTACGAAAGCCAATGCCAAGGGGAGCGCCTTGGGGAGTTGCGAGGCGTTTGTGCCTCAGCTCAAGGAACTGCTTGCATCGGTCGATCCGGCCGTCTTGCGTCCTTGTCTCGGGACCGTCGGCTTGCAATTGATCCCGCTGCTCAAGGAGATCGAGAGCAGCTTCCGCCTCGGCTTGCCGATCGATGAGTTGAAGCGGCGCCTATGGGACAAGGCGCGGGCCGAACGCATGCTTTGAGCTGTGCCTTCGGGCATGGTTCTGGCCCGAGCCTTGGAAACAAACCGGGTTCAGCGCGCGGTCTTCAGCAGGCCAATTTCCCTTGCCGTATCCAGGCCGATGACCGTCTCTCCGAGGTTGGCTGGTATGTCGGAGCGGCTTTCGTCGATCGGGGTGCGCCCGCCCATGATTTCAGCGAGAACTTGCGGCAATCGCGGAGAGCGTTGCGGTTCGGCGTAGCCTTGAGGATGAATGGGCTGCAGCGTGGCCGGGTCGTATTTGTCGGTGGCGCCGAAGGTATGCAGCAATTCGTGGGCAATGACCACGTTGTTCTGCCGTCTTTGCTGGCGGCTGGCGTAAGCGTGGATGAGCCCGATCTGGCCCTTGGTGAGGCCTGTGGAGTGTGGAATCCTGTCGTTCAATTCCGGGTTGTGGAACATCACGAACAGGCGAACCTGTGGCTTGGGGCCGTCTATTGCATCGTGCTGGAATGCCCACCAGCGTAGTTTCAAGCTCCACAGGATAGCCTCCAGCGCGCTAGGCCGACTTGGCGGAAGAGGGGGTCTGTCGGTCAAGGGCGGTGCCAGTTGCAATACGACGGGTTGCAGGACTGAACGCCCGTGGCGATTGCTCTCGGTTTGCAGCCATTGCGCGATGTCCTCAAAACTGTCGGCACTCAGGCTGTTCAGGTAATTGCGTGTGGCCGACGAGTCATCCGCGGCAATCGGATAGATCGCCACGTGGACGGAGTGCTCCCATGCGGTTAACCTGGCGTTGGCCCGCCACGCTCCAAGGCCGACGGTGGCCAGAACGAAGATGAGTATCGCGATGCGAAATTTTCGGAACATGCGCTGAATCGGAATCTGCTGCCATTGATGACAAAACCGGATGCAAAAAACCCGGCCTGAGCCGGGTTTTCGTGCATGCCGGCGCTCAGGCCTTCAGCGGAATCTTGCCGATCTTGACTTGCCACGTTTTCGGACCGGTTTCATGCACGCTGGTGCCGGACGAATCGACGGCCACGGTGACCGGCATATTCTCGACATCGAATTCGTAGATGGCTTCCATGCCGAGGTCGGCGAAGCCGACGACCTTGGCCGATTTGATCGCCTTGGCGACCAGGTAGGCGGCGCCGCCGACGGCCATCAGGTAAGCCGACTTGTTGTCCTTGATCGCCTGAATCGCGGTCGGACCACGCTCGGATTTGCCGACCATGGAGATCAGTCCGGTCTGTTCCAGCATCATGCGGGTGAACTTGTCCATGCGGGTGGCGGTGGTCGGGCCGGCCGGACCGACCACTTCATCGCGCACCGGATCGACCGGGCCGACGTAGTAGATGACGCGGTTGGTGAAGTCGACCGGCAGCTTCTCGCCCTTGGCCAGCATGTCGGCGATGCGCTTGTGGGCGGCATCGCGGCCAGTCAGCATCTTGCCGTTCAGGAGCAGTTTCTGGCCGGGTTTCCAGGAGGCGACTTCCTCCTTGGTCAGCGTGTCGAGGTTGACCTGGGTGGCCGACTGGAGATCGGGCGTCCAGGTCACGGCCGGCCAGTCTTCCAGCTTTGGCGGCTCAAGCTTGGCCGGACCGCTGCCGTCGAGGTGGAAGTGGCAGTGGCGGGTGGCGGCGCAGTTGGGGACCAGCGCGACCGGCAGATTGGCGGCGTGGCAGGGGTAGTCGAGCACCTTGACGTCGAGCACGGTGGTCAGGCCGCCCAGGCCTTGTGCGCCCACGCCCAGTGCGTTGATCTTTTCCATCAACTCAAGGCGCAGTTCTTCCGGACGGGTCAGTTTGGCGCCGGTGGCAGCCTTCGCCTTCAGTTCGTGGATGTCCACCGGGGCCATGATCGATTCCTTGGCCAGCAACATCGCCTTTTCCGGCGTGCCGCCGATACCGATGCCGATGATGCCGGGCGGGCACCAGCCGGCGCCCATTTCCGGAATCTTCTTCAGAACCCAGTCGACCAGATCGTCGGACGGGTTGAGCATGGCGAACTTGGACTTGGCTTCCGAGCCGCCGCCCTTCGCCGCGCAGATGACTTCAACATGATGACCTTCGACGATCTCGAAGTGCACCACGGCCGGGGTGTTGTCCTTGGTGTTCTTGCGGGTGCCGGCCGGGTCGGCCAGCACGGAGGCGCGCAGCGGATTGTCCGGGTTGGCGTAGGCGCGGCGGACGCCCTCGTTGATCATTTCCTGGATGCTCATCGTGGCATCCGGCCAGCTGACCTGCATGCCGACCTTGATGAAGACCATGCCGATGCCGGTGTCCTGGCAGATCGGGCGATGGCCTTCGGCGGCCATGCGGGAATTGGTCAGAATCTGGGCGATGGCATCCTTGGCGGCCGGGTTTTCCTCGCGCTCGTAGGCTTCACCCAAGGCCTTGATGTAATCCAGCGGGTGATAGTAGCTGATGTACTGGAAGGCATCGGCGACGGACTGGATCAGGTCTTCCTGTTTGATGGCGGTCATGCGGGACTCCGTTTTAGTGGCTCTTGTGTTGCAAGGCGAGGGTCTGGGTCATCATCTTGTCGACCAGCGCCATGGCGAGGGCCGAGACAAGGAAGACCACATGGATGACAACTTGCCAGAGCAGCGTGTGCTCAGACAGGTTGGCAGCATTGATGAAGCTTTTCAGCAGGTGGATCGACGAGATGCCGATGATGGCCGTGGACAGCTTGATCTTGAGGACGCCGGCATTGACGTGCGACAGCCATTCCGGCTGGTCAGGGTGATCTTCCAGATCGAGGCGCGAGACGAAGGTTTCGTAGCCGCCGACAATGACCATGACCAGCAGGTTGGCGATCATCACCACGTCGATCAGGCCGAGGACGATCAGCATGACGTCGGTTTCGGTCATCTGGTGCGGGCCGAAGGCGCCGGTGACCAGATGGCTCAACTCGACCATGAACAGCCAGCAGTAAACCACCTGGGCAACGATCAGGCCGACGTAGAGCGGAGCCTGAATCCAGCGGCTCGCAAAGATGAACGATTCAAGGTATTTGACAGGCGAACTCATCATCGGGAAAGGGTGGGTTGGGGGTGCCGAGTTTACCACGGGGCATGGGTCTGCCGGGGTGCGTGTCGGTTGTCATCGAAGGTGCTTGAATTGTTGCGGCGCAGCGTGATTTCGTAAGTCCTTTGTAAGATTATCCCGGTCTAATGCCGCCTCAACGCTGGCGAGGGGAATGAGGTGTTCTCCAGCTTGCGCGGCTTTAAACGTCCCGGGGGAAAGCCCGAGATCCGATCGGTTGTTTCAACATAATTGCGAAGTACCGCAGAGGAGAAGAATATGTCGAATGAGTCCGTGCAGCTTATTTATCCGTCTGACGAAATCGTCAAAAACGCGGCGGTTTCCGGGATGGACGCCTACAAGGCGCTGTGCGCGGAAGCAGAAGCCGACTACGAAGGTTTCTGGGCCAAGCGTGCCCGCGAATTCATCACCTGGAAAACCCCATTCACCCAGGTCCTCGATGAGTCCAATGCTCCGTTCTTCAAGTGGTTTGCCGACGGCAAGCTGAACGTTTCCTACAACTGTCTCGACCGCAATGTTGAAGCCGGTCTGGGCGACAAGGTCGCCATCATCTTCGAAGCCGACAACGGCGAAGTCACCAAGGTCACCTACAAGGAACTGCTGGCCAAGGTTTGCAAGATGGCCAACCTGCTGCGTTCCAAGGGTGTCAAGAAGGGTGACCGCGTCGTCATCTACCTGCCGATGACCATCGAAGGCATCGTTGCCATGCAGGCCTGTGCCCGTATCGGCGCCCCGCACTCCATCGTTTTCGGCGGCTTTTCCGCCCAGTCGCTGCGCGATCGTATCAACGACGCCGGCGCTGTCATGCTGATCACCTCCGACGGCCAGTTCCGCGGTGGCAAGGCTATTCCGCTGAAGCCGATCGCCGACGAAGCCTTCTCCATGGGCGGTTGTGAATCCGTCAAGAGCGTCATCGTCTTCAAGCGCACCGGTGGCGACGTCAACATGGTTGCCGGTCGCGACGAGTGGCTGCACGACGGCTTGGCCAACCAGCCGGAAACCTGTGAACCGGAATGGGTCGAAGCCGAACACCCGCTGTTTCTGCTCTACACCTCGGGTTCCACCGGCAAGCCGAAGGGTGTCCAGCACTCCACCGGCGGCTACCTGCTGCACGCCATCCTGACCATGAAGTGGACCTTCGACATCAAGCCGACGGATACCTTCTGGTGTACGGCCGACATCGGCTGGGTCACCGGCCACACTTACATCACCTATGGCCCGCTGGCCTGCGGCGCTACGGAAATCGTTTTCGAAGGCGTGCCGACCTACCCGGATGCCGGTCGTTTCTGGAAGATGATCCAGGATCACAAGGCCACCATCTTCTACACCGCACCGACCGCGATCCGTTCGCTGATCAAGGCTGCCGACAGCAATGCCGCCGTGCATCCGAAGAGCTACAACCTGTCGTCGTTGCGTATCCTCGGTTCGGTCGGCGAGCCGATCAACCCGGCCGCCTGGCAGTGGTACTACGACAATGTCGGCGGCGGTCGTTGCCCGATCGTCGATACCTTCTGGCAGACCGAGACCGGCGGCCACATGATCACCCCGCTGCCGGGCGCCACCCCGCTGGTTCCGGGCTCCTGCACCCTGCCGTTCCCGGGCATCCAGTTCGCCGTGGTCGACGAGACCGGCGCCGACCTGCCGTGGGGCCAGGGCGGCATCCTGGTCTGCAAGAAGCCGTGGCCGTCGATGATCCGTACCATCTGGGGCGATCCGGACCGTTTCGTGAAGTCTTACTACCCGGCCGACTTCCAGGGCAAGTACTACCTGGCGGGTGACGGTGCGATCCGCGATGCGGAAACCGGCTACTTCACGATTACTGGCCGTATCGACGACGTGCTGAACGTTTCCGGTCACCGCATGGGCACCATGGAAATCGAATCCGCGCTGGTTGCCAACCCGCTGGTTGCCGAGGCTGCCGTCGTTGGCCGTCCGGACGACCTGACCGGTGAAGCCATCGTCGCCTTCGTGGTGCTGAAGGGCGCTCGCCCGACCGATCCGGAAGCCGCCAAGAAGATCATCAAGGAACTGTCCGACTGGGTTGGCAAGGAAATTGGTCCGATCGCCAAGCCGAAGGACATCCGTTTCGGCGACAACCTGCCGAAGACCCGTTCCGGCAAGATCATGCGCCGTCTGCTCCGTGGCCTGGCCAAGGGCGAGGAACTCACGCAGGACACCTCGACTCTGGAGAACCCGGCCATTCTGGAACAGCTGAAGGGCTAAGGCGAGCGTGCCGGGTTTTGCCTACGGTGAAACCCGGTCGCCGGCGGACAATCCACGGATTGAACGCCTGACACGATCAACAGGGATGGCGCGCTTGCCACGTCATCCTGATAGAACAAGGGGCAAGGAGGAGACAATGGTCGCCCATAAGGTGGCCTCCCGTGTGGTCGCATCAGACTGCATTCCCGAACGGCTGGCACGCTTGGCGTGCCGGCCGTTTTTATTTTT
>CALJZP010000224.1 GCA_937983545.1 uncultured Azonexus sp. | reverse complement strand
GCTGTGGCCCACGCCGCTTGCCATGTCATGGCCGAAGCGAACTGGACAGCTCTGCGAGGGAATGGCCAAACCAGCCAGGTCCACGATCACCGGATAACGCCAACCGGCAATCCGCATTGGCCCGCCCGTGTAGGCGACCATCGTGAAACGCGGGAGCGGGGGCCTACCGTCGCCATGGCCCTCCTCAGCGGCCTCAATCGTGAGCGAGCCAGGATCGCATACCAGGTTCAGATACGCCTCAGTGCGCACCCTGGCCTGGCGCTCACAGACGGCGCGGCGCTGAGCCGCGTCTGGAAACTCCTCTACCATCACGGCATCACCCATGCATCGCTCGATAAACTCGTCATGCGATTCATCAGGCTTACGCTGCGGCAACGGCATCCGTGATTTCCTCCTCTGTAGCTTCCTCGTCTGTGTATTCATCCTCTGATACCGCACCAGGCATGGTCTGGGTGGGAGTAAGCCCCAGCTCGCGCATGAGGGCCAGTTCCTTGGCCCGCTGACGCAAGGCGTCTTCCCAATCGCGGCCCTGCCGGGCGTACTCGTAGGCCAATGTCGTGGTGTGGCTGGCCAAGCGCGTGGCCTGGGCCGTGGCCTCCTTGGCCGGGTCCACGTGCTCTTGCCCGTCCCAGAACCACTGATGCGGCCACTCGGCAAACGGCCCTAACGCTTCGGGCCAGAGCTCGGGGATCAGCACCGCCTCGTCAAGCCAGGCGGCCAGCACGCAATCCAACACTACGGTCTCCAAGTGTGCTTGCTCTACTCTCAGACTCTTGTAGTAGGTCTGGTGGTCGAGCCGGCCAGAAGCGTAGTTGTAGCCTGAAGAATTCCCCGCCGCGATGTTGAATGGCATATTGAGGCAACGAGCGATCTCGTTGAGAATTTCGTGTTTGAACTCGGCATAGGTCGTGGCGGGCTGTTCTGCCTGCAACTGGCTCATCTTCCAGCCGCCTGGCATGGTCACCAGGGCACGCTGTTCTAGTTCGATGGGCTCGAACGGTTCAGCCGCGTCGGCCTCGCCGCCGGGCGGGGCGTCTGTGTAAAGGATGCCGGCAAAATCGGCCGCCGTCTCGGCAGCGGCGATCACGGCCAGCGTGAACCGCCGAAGCTGGGCGAAGAGCGGCAAGGCCGGCATGATGTCCGGGATGCCACGGACCTGGCCCGGGCGGTCCATGCGGAACCAGTGGATTACCGACTCGGCCGGCACGCGGTCGTACTGAAGGTCCAAAGCCAGTGAAGCGTCGCCCGGGTGATTCCGCAGGACGTGGTACTCGACCGGGTTGCCGAAGGCGTCGAAGACGATCCCATCGACGGCATTGCCGCCAAGGGAACTCAGATCCGGCGTGGTTACCTGGTCGGCCTCGACCAGTCGCAAGTCTAGCTTAACCGGAGTAGGCAATCGCGGGTTGCTCGTCAAAATAGCAAATGCCTCGCCATCTTGCGCACGCGCCATGCGCATGGTGCGAAGTTTTTCAGCAAGGCCAATCGCCTTGGCCCACCTGGAGAACTCCTGTTCGATTCGCCGGTTGGCCTCAGCATTTGGCGTGAGCATCTGAAGCCGCGGACCCGTGCCAATCGTGTCGTTTGCCAGCGTGAGCACGATGCCACGAGCGTAGCTATTGTTGGCCACCTCGTACCGTGCGCGGTTTCGCAAGATACGCCGGACCTCGGGGCTATTAGCCGCTCGTGCTGAAAGCCCATCGGCGGCCAACCAGTGTCGGCGATTATCTTCAGAAGTCATCGCCGCGTCGTAGCGGGCCTTGAGGGAGAAGGCCCGCCACGAACGCGGCTGACGACGGGAGGTGTTGGCCTTCCATGGCCAAATAAACCGCATCCATGCAAACAAGTCAATTTACCCCAGGCGGAACAAGCTTATTGAATCTCAGGCCGCGCTTTGTTTTGCCAGCCGCCTCCTTGCTGGCCAGGTAGCGGTCTGCCGCGACCTGCTCAGAAAGCGCATGCTGCTCGACGCTGCCGGCATCGCCGGTCACCTTCGCTGGCCCTTTGGCGTTCTGACGAATGGCGTCGTCAAGGTTCTCGGTCATTTTTTTTGACTCAGACAATCAGTCATGTGTAGGCAGTTCGCTTTTATTTTTTATATATGCCAAACAAAGACGATCTGTCTGCTAAATCGCCAAAAAAATCAAAATCGTGCTACATATAGCAATCATTGCTTTATCATGTGGGGAGGCAGTTCATAGGTCACCACTTTATGACCACAGTGCCGACATACCTTGCGACGGCGTATGCGACCGCTCTGCAAAGGCTCGGTGTGCGTAGTGCGGAAGTGGCAACACCCGCAACGTGGGCAGGCAATGCCACGCTCCGATAGGGGGGGCTGTGGCGTGGAACGCGAGGCTTCCATTGACTCGTTCATTGGCTCCTTCTCCTACGCTGAAGCTCGGCAAAACTTACACGTCGGCGGTCTTTGCCTGTTTCGGCGGCCATTCCTGTGGGGGAAACACCTAGAATCGACGCTGCCACTGCACAGCCAACCAGGCAGTCAAGCCAGTGGTTGTCGCCTGCCGAAGGGCGCAACTTCCACTCGTCTACGGTTCTGCCCCGGCCTTCTGTCTTCACGCGGTACTCGGCTGTGATATGCTCAGCGAAAAGCCTGTGCTGCTCAGGCCGGTCGCCAAAGAGCGACAGGCAGCCCCGGTCGCCCATCGCCACGGCCAGCCGAGTGTAGACGAACGACTTCCAGAAATTTGTGTCGTAGATCACGTACCGCACAGCCCGGCGGCCTTGGACGTTAGGGATACGCCAGTTGAGCCCGCAGCGGTCGCCCGGCTTGCGCTGGTAATCGTTCAACGGGCGGCTGGATGCGCCGATGAACCGCCCGTGGCTGGGCATCACCACGGCGGCATGGGCCGAC
>CALJZP010000223.1 GCA_937983545.1 uncultured Azonexus sp. | reverse complement strand
GCCCGTTGGCGTGCTTGCTGCAATACACGCTGCGCCGCGCCAGCATCGCCGTGAGCCGGGTGATGCCGATGCCGAACACCTGCCGCGTCAAAATGTGATCGACGCGCGCTTCGAGGTCGGGGATTTCGTCTTTCAGCCCTTCCACCAGCCGGCGGGTGATCTCGCGCAGGAACACGCCGGACTTGGCGCAGGGGTCGAGGAAGGTGACCGCCTTGTCCGCCCACAGGTTCGCCCCGCCGTGGCTGGCCGCCCACGCCTCGGCCAGGGTGTCGAGCATGCGGTTGGCGAACTCCGGCGGGGTGAAGACTTCATCATTGGAGAGGTTGGCGATGCAGGTGAGAACATCCGGGTTGCGCCCGCGCAGGGCGAAGGGGGCCTGGCGGGTCATATTCTGGCTCACTCGCGTTGCGCCATCTGCGCTGTAGGCCGGGACACAGTGGCCTTGAATAGATTGCCCGCATGGTCATCGGTGAATTCGATTCGCGGCCAGGCCCGCAAGGCGCGCAGGATGCCGCTTCCGAGACCCCGATACGGCAGGAGCTTGGCGGCGAACGAGGCCAGAATCGGATTGCGGATGTTGGAGTTGCCTGCCTTGATGTTTTCGATGGTCAAGTTGTTGGGCAGGTGGCCGGGGCTGATGATCTCGACGCGATCGGCAAAGACCAACACGCGCACCGGCGCGCTGACGAAGTAGTCGCGGTGAATGAGGGCATTGGCGACCAGCTCTTCCCAGACGATGCGTGGAATCTCGGGCTGGCCAAGGGAGTCGAAGCCCTGTTCGCCCTGCGTGGCGCGGGTGTTGGCGACGATGAAACCCAGCGCCTGCTGGAACACATCGGCCAGCTTGCCGGTGATGTCGCGGCTGTCGATGTAGCGCTCGTCCTCGATTTGCGTGCCGACAAATGCCACCGCCTTGACGATGAACGCAGGCAGGGCGTACTGCGGTGCCTTGGCGAACAGGAGCGCTCCGGCCACATTGAGCTGCCCGTGGTTCATCAGGTTCATGTTGGTCAGCAACTGCGGCAGGGGCAGGTTGTGCTGAGCCAAAGTCTCGCCAAACTGTTTCTCGAAAAAGGCTTCAAAATAGGGTATGTCCACATCGCCCGCGCCCATCCCCGCCACGGGCGTTTCATCGGCGTGCACCAGACCAGCCTGTTGAAACAGACGCCGGAGTTCTTCTCGTGAAGTGGCGCGGCGCTTGTCTGAGCCGCTCTTCACCCAGATAGTGCCGTCCTTGTCCATGTAAGGCTTGCTGACGCCTTCGGCAATGGTGACTACCATCACGGTGCCATTCGGGTGCTGCACATTCTCGGTGAGGGGGTTGACAGCGGGCCGCACATTTTGCGATGCACTGTTCGAGACGAGCTGGTTCAGCCGGTCAATGTCCGCGCCGGACAAGCCCAGCACCGAGCCATCGTTGCGCACACCGATGAAAATCTGCCCGCCGGCAGTGTTGCTGAAGGCGACGATTTCAGCCGCCAGCGCATCGGCATTGGTGAAGTTTTCCTTGAATTGACGGCGGCTGTCTTCTCCCCGGCTGAGGAGGTCGATCAGCTCTGTGGTTTCCATAGGTTGTAGACCTCTTTACGTCGGTTGAATGCCTCCAGGCCGCCTTCCATGATGCTGATGATGGCCTCCTGCACCGTGCTGGCGTCGATGCTGCCGCTGCGCACGGCAACTTTCTCATCCTGATAGCGGCAGGCAAGCACCTGCTCCGCGTCACCCAGCACCGGGAAATTGGCGTTGTGGGTGGCGAAGATGAATTGGGCGCGCGGCTTCATCTCGCGCAGCAGCTTGATCACATCGTCGTAGATGGTCTGGTTGTCCAGATCGTCTTCCGGCTGGTCGATGATGATGACGTCGTTTTGGCGCTGGCTGAGCACATACAGCAGCAGGGCCGAAGCGCGCTGCCCGAGCGAGTGGTGCTTCAGCTCCTTGCCGCGATAGCGGATGACGAAGCGGTTGGGCACCTGCCAAGAGACGAACTCCACCAGATTCTGCATGAAGGTCTTCTCGAACACCTCCGGCGTGCTGCCCGCTTTGTTGAGCGCGTTTGGCAAATCACGCAATAAACCGCCGAAGTCGGCGTAATCCTCCATCACTGCGCGCAGGGTGGTCTCGCGGATATTGCTGCCCTTGAAAAGCTGCTGCATGAAGCCGATGGCGGCTTCCCGGTCACCCTTGAACTCGGCTTCGATCTGCAAGGCGGTATGGCCGGCGTTTACGCGATCCAGTTCGACCTTGATGGTGTTGAACTCGCGCAGCCAAAGCGCGTTGAGCTTGTCGATCTCGGCAAACAGGGCGTCGCGGATGCTGCCTTGCTGGCTTTCCTGCTTGGCCAGCGCCTCCAGCATTTGCTCCGCCTTGGTTTTGCGTTGCTGTTGGGTCAGAAAGTCATCCGGCTGGATGGCCGTCATGCCGGTTTGCTTGAGCTCCTGAGCCAGTTGGCGCTCGACCTGGGCGAATTCTTCCTGAAGGCTGTCGCGGGCGCTTTCGAACTCACCTTGTTTGGCTTGGAGGCGGGCCATGATGGCGCGTGCCTCCTGCTCGATTTGTTTGAGCTGATCCACCTTGGCAACGAGGTTGGCAAACTCTGCGGAGTAGGCCGTGAAGAAGTCCGGATTCTGTTTGGATACGTAGCTTGTGGCGTTTCGCAGCTCGTCCTCGTGCTCGGCGATCAATTGCCCCAGGGCAAGGAGAAAGCTGTCGGCGCGCTCCTTCATGCGCGCCAGCGCAGCAGCATCCTGCTGGAAGCCGAGGCGCTTCTGGAGTTTGTCAGCGACACCGTATTCCTCAAACTTCTTGAGCCGGAAATTGGCATCGGCGAGCTGGGATTCGTAATCGCGCCTGAGTTCGGCGGTATTGCTGAGTTTGAGCCAGCGCTGCGCCGCATCGCGCACATGCTGGCGCTGGGTTCCGATTTCATCCCTCAGCGCGCGCAGCTTTTCGCCCACCAGCTTTTCCACCAGATCCGTCTCGAAGCCCTCTCCGGTGCTGGATAGGTCTTTTTGTCCGAAGTAGATCGGGCGGCGCAACACGGTCTCCCGGATCGACACGCCGGGCTGCAACTTGCCGTTCAAGTAGACGTTTGGTGCTTCGCGGAAGATGCGGGAAATGGTGAATTCCTGCCCGTACGCATCGCATGCCGTCAGCGTCACCTTGCCGCCGCTACCGAGGGTGTGGCGGACCAGCTCATCCTTGTACCTGGTGTCCTGCGCTTTCTCGCCGCGCGGGATGTCGAGGGCATAGCGCACGGCCTCCAGGATGGATGATTTGCCGCTGCCCCGAATGCCGATCAGTGTGTTCAGTTCGGGAGAAAAATGCAGCGTCTGACCGTCGAGGATGCCGCCGTCGAAGTGGATGCTGCGGATGTGCGATGTCTGGTGTTTTGGTGGCTCTGTGGCGACCCGCGCGTCGGGATCGCTCAAGGCAAACTTGACTGCTTCAAAGGATAGCTCGCTCAGTTTCAGATAAGAGGGTTCTCCCTTGCCGATTTCTTGGATACTCTTGGGGTCGCTGCCTTCGAGTTCGGCAGGGTACCAGTCTTGTAGCCATGATTTAACTTTGCTACGACTAACTTCACCTTTGCCACCCTCATCGCGGGTTCTGACTTTCTGAAAACCCAAAGTATGGCGGCGAAAAGCCGCGTTGCGCCCCAGCTCCTCTAGGCGCCCCCCTTTCAGCTCGGTCCACAATCCGCTTCTCGCCTCGACGTGGGCAAAGACCAAAAAGAAATCGCGGTGCTGCGCTTCGAGCTGTTTGATGGTCTCCAAAAGCGCCCAGCCGCTGCGCCCGTTTTCCTGCTCGTATTCGTCCGGCGCTTTGCCAACGAAAGCGCTAGCCAAAAATGGATTGATGTAGTCATGCCCCTCGATCCATGCGTCAGAAAAGACTACCAGCGTATGGATGCCGTTGGCACCATCGCCGACCGACAACTCGACGCCTGGCAGCAGCATAATCCCTTTCTTTTGGGCTGCCTTGCGTAGCGCCTTGAACTCCTCGAAGTCGAACTTGTTGTGATTGGCGATGACGCCCAACCGGATGTCTGCTTTCTCCAGCGCGTCCACGTAGTTGCTGTTGTAGAGGTTGTCATCGCCTGTGTACTTGAACTCGCGATCCGCCCGGGTGTGCAGATGGAAGTCCGCGCGAATCCATCGCGCGCCTTCTGCAAAGACAAACGAGCCAAGCTCCTCCTGGGATTCGACCGATATTTCTTTCATTTTACCTCCAAGGCATCCAGCAGATAGCTCACGCCGTCACTCCCAGTTCGCGCGCCGCTTCGTAAAACGTGGCCGTCTTGCGCATGCCCAGCATATGAAGGGCGTCCGGGAATGATGTCAGACCTTCCAGCGTGCTGGACACGATGGCGCAGGCAAAACGCTTGCCGGTGCGCGCGCCCAGGAAGCGATAGAAGTCGCCGCCACCGCTGCCCCGCTCCGGAAGCTGGCGCAGCCGCTCCTGTTCTTCCCGATAGTGTTGCCACAACGCAGCTTCGCTGATGTAACCGCCATCGAACAGGCGGCGCAGCGCGACCAGGGTGCTGACCTTGAACTCGCGCGCCAGCCGCTGGATTTCTTCCAGAATCGGCGCATCAGGCTGGTGTGCAGCGTGCACCTCTTCCAGCGGCATCAGCAGTTCCGCCGCGACCCGGTTGCACCAGCGCTCGGTGTGCTGCTCGGGCACCTGGCCAGCCTGGGTGTCGGAAACGCCGCTCGCGCCCAGCCACACATGGGCCAGCTCGTGCGCCAGCGTGAACATCTGCGCGGCCTTGCTGTCGGCGCCGTTCAGAAAGACGAGCGGCGCGAGCTCGTCCGCCAGCGCGAAGCCGCGAAACTCGCCCACGTCCAGCTTGCGATGGCTGTTGCCGCCCACCACGGAGCTGACCATCACCAGCACGCCTGCCGCTTCGGCCCTGGCGATCAACTGGCGCAGCGCCTCCGTCCAGGTGGGCAACCGGCGGCGCTCCTCGACGGACAGGCCGAGCGTCGCGCGCAGGCGTTGCGCCACCGCTTCCGGCGCTTCCTGCACATTGGCGCTGCCAACGAAAGACAAGGCAGGCAGGCCGCGCATGCGGGCATGGTCGCGGTACCAGTCCTGCCGCTGCTGGCACAGATAGAGGGTATCGAGCAGATCGCTGCTGGGTTCGCACAGCGCATCATCGCGCGAGGTGCGGAAGTCCGGCACCGGCAGCGAAAGCCGCGGCGGCTCCGGCAGGAAAAAGTAGCCAATGGCCGTGTGCGTAAGACGCGCGAAGTCTTCCAGTTGCTTGAGCGTGGGCTGCGCCTCGCCGCTCAACCACGAGGGCCAGTTTGGGAAACGTCTAACCAGATCGTCGTCGTGCAAGCGCGCACGCCGCGCCGCCCAGTGAAGCACCGGCACGGAAGCCGCCACGGTCTTCATCTTGCCCCCACGGGTAATGGCGCGAGCGTTCCCCGGTCGGCACAGGCGGCCAGCTCGCGTACCGTCGTCGGCGGATAGGTTTTGATGGGCGTGAAGATTTCATGTTTGGCAAATAGCGAGCCTCGTTCGACATGGATCGACATGCCGGTGAGGATGTCGAAGCGGAAGTCACGGCGCTGAAATTTGCCCTTGCCGAGATAGCCCCACTCCGCAAAGGTGATCGGTTGTCCGTCGTTGCCCAGCATTTTCAGTGCGTCGCCGTGGATGAGATTTTGTGACAAAACGTAGGATGCGGCCCGATAAAGATCGTCCGACTCTTCGATTCGCAGGAAGTCGGCGAAGATTTCCAGCAGGTTCTCACGGCACTCGGCGACGTTGTCCGCCAGCAGCTCGATGCCGTAGACGCACATCAATCCATAAAGGGCGAAGTGCTGCCGCTCGAAGTCCGATTGCCTGTATTTGAGTTCGACTGCGGCCAGCTTGCGTTGCAGCACCCGCACCAGAAAGTTGCCGCTGCCGCACGCCGGTTCCAGAAAGCGCGCATCGATGCGCTCCGACTCGTCCTTCACGAGGTCGAGCATGGCATCGACCAGCCACGCGGGAGTGAATACCTCGCCGTGGTCAGCAACGCGTTTACGGGACTTGATCAGATTCATAGGCAACAGGCTTCGGGCTACGACTTTTGAGCATTATGGCATTTTGTCCGATACCTCCGGGCGGCCCAGCCGGACGGCCGGAATGACGGTAACTGTCCGGAGGCAGCCAGCCTGTCGTTCGCCGCGAAACGGCTCGGCGCGAATCGTTACGCAACCATAAATCCCGGCAACCTGGCGGCCTTCGCATCGAAGGTGGCCGTCGCCCGGCATCCAAGTCGCCGGTTCCGGCTGCCGATCAGGCAATCGGCGAAATCGGCCGTCGTATCCTTCCAGACGAAAAGCGCCTCCTCGATGGCCGGCTCGTCCTCGAATCGGACATCGGCCGCATCGAGCAGGCCCGAGATGGCCGCAACGATCAGATGCTTCGGCAGGCCGTACCGGCTACGCAGGACCCATTCGGTTTCGAGGAGCGCCAGCTGGCTGACGAAAACGCGGCGCCCTGCCCCGATTTCACGCCTGATCAGTTTTCGTGCCTTCTCGAACCGAGCCTCGTCATCCCGAACCAGAAAGCGAACGAGGACACTGGTATCGAGCCCCAGCATCACCGCGACAACCGCGCGACCGGTACGGGCTTGCGACCCTTCTTGTGCAACACGCCCGCCAGTTCGGTGACGCTCCTGGTTTTCACTCGCATGACGACCGTGCCATCCGGCATCAGGGTAAACGTCATCCGGTCGCCGGCCTTCATGGAAAGGCTGTCCCGAATTTCCTTGGGAATGGTTGTTTGGCCCTTGCTGGTCAGCGTCGCGTCGTTTGACATGGCAACCTCCTTTTGTCCTTACGTTTTACATTATAGTAAGGCGGTCGATTGCCGGCAACGTTCGTGTGACCGACTGGCCGAATGCACTCCTCCCGAAAATATCGCCGTCCTGCAGAGACTGACTTTTCCCGATCCGCCTGATCCCGCTTCGCTAATTCCCCGCCCCCGCCGCCGTCAGCTCGCGGCCGCTGCGCAGGAGGATCCAGAACACGGCCAGGGGCAGGATCAGGGTTTTCAGCTTGTCGTATTCCGGCTCATGTCGTCTCCCACAGGGCGCGGATGGGAACGGCATACAAGCCGTCGCCAAATCCGGCGCACATTTCTCCGTCGTGCAGCACGACGCCGGCGGCGAAGCGCTTGCCCGCGGCATCCTTCAGCTTGCGCAGGCCGCGGAAGTCGGCCGCGGTCACGGTGGCCGACGCCTTGACTTCCACCCCGGTCACCCGGCCGGCGCCATGCTCCAGCACGATATCGACTTCGGCACCGTCCTTGTCGCGATAGTGGTGGAGGCGGATCTCCTGTGCGTGCCAGCTTGCCTGCCGGCGCAGTTCCTGCAACACGAACGTTTCCAGCAGCTGTCCCAGCGCGACGCGATTCTGCATCAGCGCTTCGGCGTCGAGACCCAGCAGGGCACTGGCGAGCCCCGTGTCGCCGACGTGCAGTTTCGGCGTCTTGACCAGGCGGCTCAGACGGTTGCTGTGCCACGGCGGGAGTTCTTCCAGAAGAAAGACCCGTTCGAGCAGCGTGACGTAATCGCGGATGGTGGGACGGCTCAACTGGAAGGGGCTCGCCAGGTCGCTGATGTTGATCAGCCGGGCCGTTTGGCCGGCGGCAAGCGCCAGCAGGCGGGGCAGCGCATCGAGCGAGGCGATGCGTGCCAGATCGCGGACATCGCGCTGGACGAGCGTCTCGATGTAGTCACGGTACCAGGTGACGCGGCGGCGCGGGGTTGCCCGAGCCAGCGCTGCAGGATAGCCGCCGGCGGCGACGCGCTCGGCCAGGGCCTTGCCCAGGCGTTCGGCCTTGCGGGTCTTGAAGGCGCCGGCGAACAGCGTATCGAGAAAGCGCGGGCGGCGCCCGGCCAGTTCGCACTGCGCCAGCGGGTGCAGGCGCAGGATGCCCATGCGCCCGGCCAGCGATTCGGCCAGGGTCGGTAGCAGCAGCACATTGGCCGAGCCGGTGAGCAGGAAGCGGCCGGGAACGCGTCGCCGGTCCACCGCCGACTTGAGGGTGCTGAAGATGCCCGGCGCCCGCTGCACCTCGTCGAGGATCACCCGCTCGGGGAGATCGGCGATGAAGCCCACCGGATCGGCCGTCGCCGCCGCGAGCGTCAGGTCGTCGTCGAAGCTGAAATAGGTGTAGCCCCGCTTCTCGCCCGCCATCCGCGCCAGCGTGGTCTTGCCGCACTGGCGCGGTCCATGAATCAGGACCACGGGCGTATCGGCCAGCGCTTCGACCAGGCCGGGTTCGGCAAAACGGGGATAGATGTGGTCAGCGGACATGCCGGCCAATTGTAAGCTTCAGTATCGGCCAATTGCAAGGATATATGGCGGCCAATCGAAAGCCACACCCCGGGGACGTTGCAAACGTCCGGCCCGTCATGTACCCGCCCCCGGCGCCGTCAGCATGCGGCCGCTGCACAGGAGGATCCAGAACACGGCCAGGGGCAGGATCAGGATCTGCAGGAGGAAGACGACGATGAGGCGGATGGCGTGCTCGACGGTCTGGTCGATGGTGCCGCCGAGTTGATTGATGTGCCTGTCGAGCTGCCACCACTTCTCGTCGGCGGCGCTATCGGCGTGGGCGACGGCCAGCAGCAGATGGCCCGCAGCGCTTCCATCCTGACCGAACCCGCCTACCCGTCCATTCGCCTGTCTCGCCCCATGCCGATGCCTCACCGGCACTTTACAACACGGCGCGAGAAGGGTTGCGGCATAATCGACGCCGACCACGGATCGCCGCCCGAAAGGATTGCCCGCATGCCCACCCTCACGCTGACGGCGCAGGACGCGCTGTTCTACCTCCACGAGAAACCGGCGCGCGCCGGCGCGCCGACCTTCGTCTTCGTCAACGCCCTCACCGGCTCGACCGACGCCTGGGAGGCGGTGGTGGCGCCGCGCCTGCGCGGGCAGGGCTTCGGCACGCTGTCGTGGAACTTCCGCGGCCAGGCGAATTCGCCCTTTGCGCCCGGCACGGCGCTCACCGACCGCCTCATCGCGGACGACCTGCTGCGCCTGCTGCGCGAGCTGGCGCCGCAGCGGCCGATCCTGGTCGGGCTGTCGATCGGCGGCCTGTATGCGGCGCGCGCGCTGCTGGCGGAGGCCGGCGCGGCGGCCGGGCCGGTGCTGCTCAACACCCTGCGCGAGATCGGGCCGCGC
>CALJZP010000222.1 GCA_937983545.1 uncultured Azonexus sp. | reverse complement strand
ATCTGTCTTGACACAAGGGTTCAGTTCAATTTTTTGGATTGTCGGGGTTTTTTTGAATCAACTTTTGGGGGAAATAACAATGAGTCGGTTAACACGAAAGAAACTTACCATTTCCACCATGGCTCTGGCCATCGCAGGGGTATTCAACGTTGCTGCTGCCGCTGATGCGCCAAGCCTGTCGGCTGAAGCAAAAGCTGCCAGCGCCAAGCTGTATTTTGAGCGTTGCGCTGGTTGCCACGGCATCCTACGTAAGGGCGCTACAGGTAAGAATCTGGAGCCAGTCACCTCCACCAAGAAGCCTGACGGCACAGTGGTTGAAGGCGGCACCGTAAAACTGGGCCAGGCCCGTTTGGAGAAGATCATCGCCTACGGCACTGAAGGCGGGATGGTTAACTTCGACGATATCCTGACCAAGCAGGAAATTTCGGACATGGCCACCTACATCCAGATGACACCTGATGTGCCGCCAGAATGGGGTATGAAGGAAATGATGGACAGCTGGAAGCTGATTATCAAACCGGAAGATCGTCCTAAAAAGCCGATGAGCAAGGTCAACCTGAAGAACGTGTTCTCGGTGACGTTGCGTGATACCGGTGAAGTGGCGCTGATCGACGGTGATACCAAGCAAATCTGGGGTATCGTCAAGACCGGTTATGCTGTGCATATCTCCCGCGTATCCGCATCCGGTCGCTATGTTTACGTGATCGGACGCGACGGCAAGCTCGACTTGATCGACTTGTGGTTCGAGAAGCCCACCATAGTGGCAACCATCAAAGTGGGCATCGAAGCCCGCTCGGTGGATACTTCCAAGTTCAAGGGTTACGAAGACAAGTACGCGATTGCCGGTACCTACTGGCCGCCACAGTACGTGATCACCGAGGGCGACACGCTCAAGCCGCTGAAGATCGTGTCTACCCGCGGTATGACAGTGGACGGAGAATATCACCCCGAACCGCGCGTGGCCTCTATCGTGGCTTCCCCGCATAAGCCGGAATGGGTGGTCAATCTCAAGGAAACCGGCATGATCCGCTTGGTGGATTACTCCGATTTGAAAAACCTGAAGGAAACTACCATCGAATCCGCCAAGTTTCTGCATGACGGCGGATGGGATTCGACTAAACGTTACTTCCTCGTCGCTGCAAATGCTTCGAACAAGGTAGCGGTTGTTGACACGAAGACTGGCAAGTTGGCCGCACTGGTTGATACCAAGGCGCTTCCTCACCCAGGTCGTGGCGCAAACTTCGTGCACCCGAAATTCGGCCCGGTATGGGCGACTTCACACCTCGGCGCTGATGTGATCTCCCTGATCGGTACTGACCCGGCCAAGCATCCTAAAGAAGCTTGGCAAGTGGTGCAGGAGCTGAAGATCCATGGTAGCGGTTCGCTGTTCGTCAAGACTCACCCAAAATCGCACAATCTGTGGGCTGATGCTCCGCTGAACCCGGAACGCGAATTGGCTGAATCCGTGTCTGTTTATGACCTCAGGAATTTGGACAAGGGGCCTGAAATCATCAACATCGCCAAACTGGCCGGCCTGCCGGAAAGCAAGGCGATCAAGCGCGTGGTACATGCCGAGTACAATGCGACTGGTGATGAGGTGTGGTTCTCGCTGTGGGCTGGCAAGACCGAGCCATCCGCAATCGTGGTCATGGACGACAAGACGCGCAAGCTGAAGGCCGTGATCAAGGATCCAAGGTTGATTACACCAACCGGCAAGTTCAATATCTTGAATACGCAACACGATATTTATTAATTGTTGCCGAATCGCCCGGGGAGCAATTGCTCTCCGGGTTTTTTCAACTTGATGGTGCCCCTCTAAAAATTCAGAATCCTAAGCGAGACAAGGCGCGAAAGAATATTCGCGCGCCGCATATGTATGATATGTAAGCGTTAAAATTTTTTGTGCAACGCCGTATCGCGACGGAGATTGGATTTTTAGAGGTGCCCTTGAAACAAAACAACAAAAAATACAGGGGGGAATATGTCAGATACGCAAAATTCAAGCAAAGGCTGGTGTACTGCATTATGTAAACCTAGTGGCCGTTATTCGCTTTTGACTCTTCTGCTCGGTGGTTTTGTTGCGGGTATCATTGTTTGGGGCGGTTTTAACACAGCGATGGAGGCCACCAATCAGTTGGAATTCTGTATTGGCTGCCACGAGATGAAGGACAACGTCTATCAGGAATACAAGAAGACCATCCATTACTCCAACCGCAGCGGTGTACGCGCGATTTGCTCGGACTGCCATGTACCGAAGGATTATGCGCATAAGATGATGCGTAAAATACAGGCAAGCAAGGAAGTGTGGAGTAAGATTACCGGCACTATTGATACCAAAGAAAAATTCGAAGCAAAGCGACTGGAATTGGCGCAGCGTGAATGGGCGCGCATGAAAGATTCGGATTCCCGTGAGTGCCGGAATTGTCACTCGTTTGAGGGCATGGATCTGGATAAACAGAAACAGCGCTCCCGCAAGAATCATGAGATGGCTCAAAAAGAGGGGAAAACCTGTATTGATTGCCATAAGGGTATCGCGCATCAAAGACCAAAGGGCATGCCGGAAGAAGACGAAGAATAATGAGTTGCCGGTAAACATTGCGGTGGTCTTACGCGTTGTGCAGTACAGTTTTTACATATGAATCGAGTTTAATTTAATTAACCGTAATTCAAGGAGAAATTGATGAACAAGTTGCTGATTGCCGTTTCGACATTGGGCTTGATCGCAGCGGGCGGTACTGGCGTAGCGTTTGCTGCGGATGTAAGCAAGGCCCCCTCGAAGAAGATCACCGTGTTTTACCCGGGAGCATCGGGTATGGAATGGATACTAAAAGGCACTCTCCATGGCGGCGCAAAGGGTATTAAAAAAGGTGAGTCATGTGTTGGCTGCCATGTTGACGAGAAGACCGGCAATGAGGAAGCGCCCGATATCGGCAACAAGATTGTGGCTGGTGAAAAATCCAAGGACATGGCATTGGAGCCGGAACCTATCATGGGTAAGCCGGGTAGCATTCCTGTAACGGTTCAGGCCGCGCATGATGCCGACAATCTGTATTTGCGCTTTACCTGGAAGAACACCGGTTTCAGCAGTGGTAAGAAAATGGACGCTGACAACCCGATCAAACTGGCAGTGATGCTGGAAGAACCCGGCAAAGTTGAATATGATACCGTCGGCGGTTGCTGGCCAACTTGCCACAACGATGTGCGTACCATGCCCGGTGTCAAGGACGACAAGAAGACCAAATATGTGGTGGGTGGCAATTTGGCCGCTGGAAAATATTTCGATATTTTTCAGTACAAAAGCGGCAAAGGCCAAAAACCGAATGATGGTTATATCGCCGACAAGCGCGTGATGGATGGCGGCAAGGCACTGTTAGATGCCAAGGGCGAACTCAAGGGCGACACTTGGACCGTGACCTTTACACGCAAACTGGCCGGTGGCGAGGGGGATGTCAAGCTGGAAACGGGCAAGACCTATAACTTTGGTTTTGCTATCCATGATGACTATACACACGGCCGTTATCACTATGTCTCTCTTGGTTACAAGTTGGGATTGGATGATCCGAAAGCCGAGATCAACGCTGTAAAGCAGTAATCGAAGCTTGTGCGGGGACACTCTGTCCCCGCAGTATCAACAATGGCTTTGCAACAAAGGGGTTTTCGCCCAACCTTCGATGGCTGTTAATGCTTTTGAAAAGGAGAGGATGATATGAATACCCCTGTGATACGCATTGCAAAATCTATTTTTGTCAGTTTTGTGCTGCTCGCCTCTTTGGCGAGTGCGGGTGAAATCGTTGAAGTCAGCGTTGAAAAAATGCAGTTTATTCCACAGATAATAAAAATAAAGCGTGGCGACACGGTAAAGTGGGTCAACAACGGAAAGCGTGGCGACCATAACATCTCGTTCGAGAATGAGAACCTTATAGAATCAGAGCGGTTTTTCCCAGGGGAATCTTGGCAACACACCTTTGAAAAACCAGGCAGTTACCCCTACATCTGCGGTATTCACCCTGAAATGACCGGAGTTGTGGAAGTTGCCGAATAAAATCTGCCGTACCTGCCGCGCCGCCTCACCGCTACATCCTGCGGATCGGGTGGCGTGGCGAATGGCTGGTTGAGCCAAGCTATTAGATCGCGGTGGGTAAACAGGTTCATGTGCAACAGCGCCACAAGGTTGAACAGGCTCCAGCCAAAACGGGAGAACAATTGCAAATGGCGCAGCAACAGCATCGCGATCAGTGCTGTCCGAATTTGAGTCTTGGCCGCGTTGGCCAACGTGCCAACGAAGGTCTTGATTTTCAGGTTCTGCTTGAGCGCCTTGAAGAACAGCTCGATCTGCCAGCGATCCTTGTAGATCGCGGCAATGGTGGAAGCGCCGAGGCCCGGATGGTTGGTGAGGAAAACGAGTATGTCGCCGGCGTCCTCGCGGATGGCTTCGACCCGGTGCAACAGGTGCGGGCATTTTTCCTGTGCGCCCGCACCGGCCATCCGGACGATCTGATCCTTGACGATGTTCCGGTTCTGCGGCGGTTCCAGCTCCTCGACCACCTCGAACTGGGCGTTGCCCTTCATGCGGGTGACGAAGAACCCACCGGAGTCTGTCCAGTCGTCGAACAGCCGGTAGTCGTTGTATCCCCGGTCATCGACCACGATGGTGTCGGGGACGATGAAGTCTGGTTCTCGGTCTGGAGCGGCTCGAGTGGCAAGTCCGCCATCGTGGTGGTGGATGACAAGCCCCGCAAGCTGAAGACGGTCATCAATGATCCAAGGCTGATCCCCTCGACCGGGCACTTCAACCTGCATAACACGATGCACGATATTTATTGAGAATGGGCGGACGCGAGGGTTATCTCACGCGTCCGCTGTTTTCGACGACGGGAGGCTTCATGCACGAAAGCAAGGTCTATCTGGTCGGCGCCGGCCCCGGCGACCCCGGGTTGTTGACGATCAAGGCATTGCATCTGCTCGAAAAGGCCGATGTCGTGGTGTACGACCGGCTCGTCTCTGATGCGATTCTCGATCTGATACCGGGCGGAGTTGCCCGGATCAACGTCGGCAAGGCGGCGGGGCGGCATAGCATGCCGCAGGAACAGATCAACGATTTGCTCGTCAGCTTGGCCCACAGCCGCCGCCGGGTCGTCCGGCTCAAGGGCGGCGATCCTTTTATCTTTGGTCGTGGCAGCGAGGAAGCCCTGCATCTGCACCGCCATGGCATCTCCTTCGAAGTTGTCCCTGGTATCACGGCCGCCATGGCCTGTGCCGCCTATGCCGGCGTACCACTGACGCACCGCGGGCTGAGTCGCGGCGTGCGTTTGGTCACTGGCCACTTTCGCAACGACGAGCCCATCGATCTCGACTGGCGCGCCTTGGCCGATCCCGATGCAACGCTGGTGATCTATATGGGGTTGGCGAATCTCGATCGGATCAGCGCCGGGCTTATCGCTGCCGGCCTCGCCCCCGTTACGCCGGCCCTGGCGGTGCAGAATGGCACCACCCCCGCGCAGCGGCGGGTCTTTTCCGATCTGCGCAACCTTCCCCAACGGGTGCGCGAGGCGGGCATCGGTGCGCCGCTGTTGACCATCATCGGACGAACCGTGACACTGGCTGACGTGTTGGACTGGTACTTCCCCGACGAGGAGTTTCCGTGTGCGGCGAATCATCGGAGTGTGTGCGCTTAGCCTGCTTCCGGTAGTCGGCAACTCCGGCACGCCCGATGCCATACGGCAGGCGAAATTGCGTTACCTGCTGCAACAGGATTGCGGTTCCTGTCATGGGCTGACCCTGAAGGGGGGGCTTGGGCCTTCCCTGCTGCCTCAAGCTTTGGCGGGCAAACCGCGCGAGGTTCTGGCGAGCACGATCCGCGATGGACGCCCGGGGACGGCGATGCCCCCCTGGCGCTCTG
>CALJZP010000221.1 GCA_937983545.1 uncultured Azonexus sp. | reverse complement strand
AGATCGAGGATGCCGACGCGGGCACGCCGGACGAGCAGCCGCAGTTCGGCGAGCCCGGTTCGATCAACACACCGGGCTGGGCGCATTCCAAGATCGTGGTTCTGCTTGAGCCGGATGCCGATGCGGCTGCCGTACTCGGCGAGGCCGCCAGGGCCATCGGCCTTGCCGCGAGCCCGGCATTCTCCGTCGAGGCGCTGGCCGAGCAGAACTGGGTTCAGCTGACCCAGTCGCAGTTCGATCCGATCCGCGTCTCGGAGCGTTTGTGGATCGTTCCGTCCTGGCACGAGTCGCCCGATCCGGCCGCGATCAATCTGATTCTCGATCCCGGCATGGCCTTCGGTACCGGCTCGCATCCGACGACGCGGCTCTGCCTGGAATGGCTCGAGCGCAATGTGTCGGCGGGTGATGCCGTGCTCGACTATGGCTGCGGCTCCGGAATTCTGGCTATCGCTGCGGCGCGTCTCGGTGCGGCGCATGTTGCCGGCGTCGATATCGACCCGCAAGCCGTCGAGGCGGCCAAGGCCAACGCAGAGCGCAATGGCGTCACGGCTCTTTTCGCCGATTCGGCTACGCCGGTGGCCGGTGAGTATGATGTGGTCGTGGCCAACATCCTCTCCAATCCCCTGCGCGTGCTGGCACCGGCTATCTGCGCGCATGTCCGCGCTGGCGGGCGGCTTGCGTTGTCAGGCATTCTTCGCGAGCAGGCGGACGAGATCGTGGCGATCTACGCGCCGTGGCTTCCCTTGCAGGTGGCGGATATACGCGAGGATTGGGTATGTCTGGCGGGAACCAAGCCCTGATGCGCACACGCTGTCCGGAGTGCGGCACGGTATTTCGTGTCACGTCCGAGCAGTTGCGGCGCAAGGCCGGCAAGGTGCGTTGCGGTAATTGCCAGGCCGTATTCAATGCCTTCGATCAGTGGCAATCGGATTCCGATGACGAATCCCTGACGTCCCAGCCTGCCGAATTTTCTCCGCAGCCTTTGCCGTCCGAAGTGCCTGCCGAAACAGTGGCTGAGACGATGGCGTTTGTTTCCGGAACGCCTGCCGAAACCAGTCCGGTGCAGCAACCGGAGCAGCTGCCCGAGACCGGGGCGGCGGACTTCGATCCGGCGGCGACGGTTGTGGCAGGCCCCGGTTGGGAATGGAACGAATCCATTGAGCCTTTGGCCATGCCCGATGAACCGGCCCCTCTTCCGGAGACGCACGCCATCCACCCGGTGCCCGAGGAGAGCGCCGTGCCTGATGTTCCGGTCGAGGCCCAAATGCCCGAGGAGGTCAGATTCGACGCGGCCGAAACCCTGGTCGCCTCGCCAGTCGATCGTGCGGACAAGGCGGAGGCTCACGACGAAACGCCGGAGCAGTCGACGCTGGCAGCCCGCGAGGCTGGGCTGGTTGCGGCGCGCGAACTGGCCGACACCAGTTCCTACAACCGCTGGTCGGCAGGAACGCTGGCCAGCGATGGCCGAGGCGCGTTCGACAGCGAGCCGCCGGCAAGGGCCGCCTGGCCGTTTGTCGTCGGGGTATTGTTGTTGCTCATCGCCCTGCTCGGCCAGTTGGCATATCACTACCGTACAGACATCGTGTTGCGCATGGCGTGGCTTCAGCCGTTCTATGCCGCGTTGGGCGTGGATATCCCGCTGCCCAGGAATCCTTCGCTGGTTTCGATCGAAACCTCCGATCTGCAGTCGGATAGCGCGCGTGGCCTGTTCGTATTGCAGGCTACCCTGAAGAACCGTGCTGCTTTCGCCCAGGCTTGGCCGGCACTCGAGTTGAGCCTGACGGATACCAACGACGCCGTCGTGGTCCGGCGCGTCATGTATGCCGCCGAATATCTTCCGCCGGGTACGGCGTCCGACGCCTTTCCGGCCAACGGCGATGTGGCCGTCCGGCTGTGGATCGAAGCCAAGGACTTGGGCGCCTCCGGCTATCGCCTTTACATCTTTTATCCCTGACTTTCATGACGACACTGATCTGCGGTTCGCTCGCCTTCGACAACATCATGGTCTTCCCGGACCGTTTCAAGAATCACATCCTGCCCGAGCAGATCCACATTCTCAACGTGGCTTTCCTGGTGCCGGAAATGCGTCGTGAATTCGGCGGCTGTGCCGGCAACATCGCCTACAACCTGATGCTGCTCGGCGGCGAACCGATGATCATGGCGACGGTCGGCGACGATGCGGCGCCGTATCTCGAGCGCCTGGACAAGCTGGGTCTGCCGCGTACCCATGTGCGCCAGATTCCCGGCAGCTTCACCGCCCAGGCCTTCATCACCACCGATCTTGACGACAACCAGATTACGGCCTTCCACCCGGGCTCGATGAGCTTTTCACACCTCAACAAGGTCGAAAAAGCCAACGCCAGGCTCGGGATCGTGGCCCCCGATGGCCGCGAGGGCATGATGCAGCATGCCCGGGATTTTTCAGCTGCCGGCGTACCGTTCATTTTCGACCCGGGCCAGGGCATGCCGATGTTCAACGGCGACGAACTGCTGGATTTCATGCGCCTGGCCGATTACGCCTGCTTCAACGACTATGAGGCCAGGTTGCTGTGCGACCGTACCGGCCGCAGCCTGGAGCAGCTTGCCGGCGAGGTCAGGGCGCTGATCGTGACGCGCGGTGGCGAAGGCTCCGAAATCTATGCCGACGGCCAGCGCTACGACATTCCCTGCGTCGAAGCCGAACAGATCGTCGATCCGACTGGCTGTGGCGATGCCTACCGTTCCGGCCTGCTCTACGGTATCGCCAACGGCTTCGACTGGCCAACCACCGGCCGTCTGGCGGCCGTGATGGGGGCGATCAAGATCGCCCATCGCGGCGGCCAGAATCACCAGCCCAGCCGCGAGGAGATCGGCGAACGCTATCGCAAGGCCTTCGGTTCCCTGCCCTGGTGATTCCGGGAAATTGAAACAGCGTCGTCATTTGCGGGCAACGCGCTTGTAACAAGCGTGATCCAGACTTGTTCTCCAGGACTAAAAGGAGAACAAGATGGAAAATGTTCAGAAGAATGCCGGGCGTACCCGCCCCGAAAAAAGAAGCTTGGCGGTCGGATTTGCGCGCAGTGCAAGCGACATTCTCGATGCGCAGCGTCTGCGCCATCGCGTCTTTGCCGGCGAAATGGGGGCCAACCTGCCCAGCCGGACGCCGGGTGTCGATCACGATATCTACGACCCGTATTGTGAGCATCTTGTCGTGCGCGACACGCAGACCGGCGAGATCGTTGGTACCTATCGCATCCTGGCCCCGGACAATGCGCGTCAAGTCGGTTATTACTCCGAAAACGAGTTCGACCTGACCCGTTTGCAGCACCTGCGCTCGCGCCTCGTCGAAATCGGCCGCTCTTGCGTGCATCCGGATTACCGGACCGGTGCCACGATTACCTTGTTGTGGTCCGGTTTGGCGCAGTACATGGTCGAGCGTGGGCATGATTACCTGATGGGTTGTGCGTCGATCAGCATGGCCGATGGTGGCCACGCCGCAGCCAGCTTGTATAATCGGCTGGCTGTGGATCACCTCGGGCCGCAGGAATATCGTGTCTTCCCGCGCTGTCCGCTGCCCTTGGCGGCGTTGCAGCAGGATCGTCCGGCCGAGGTGCCGCCGCTGATCAAGGGTTATCTGCGTGCCGGTGCCTGGATTTGTGGCGAACCAGCCTGGGACCCCGATTTCAATACGGCCGACCTGCCCATCCTGATGCCGATGGCCAAGGTGGCTGGACGTTACGCCAAGCACTATTTCGGACAAGCAGACTGAACGAAACCAATTCTGCGCTTCGCGCCTTCCGGATTTTCCGCCTGATTCTGCTGGTTTTCAGCAGCATCATCGTCACCCTGCTGATTTTTCCGGTCTGCAGTACAGCTGCCAGGCTGCGCCTGAAGGCGAGTTGGGCCAGCGCGCTGCTCGATACCCTCGGGGTCGAGGTCGAGGCCGATCTGACCCACGCGGTTCCCGGTGCGCTGATCGTCGCCAATCACATCTCGTGGATCGACATCTACGTTATCAATGCCGCCCTGCCGTCGGCCTTCGTCTCCAAGGCGGAGGTCCGGAACTGGCCGCTGATCGGCTGGCTGGCGGCGAAGAACGATACGGTCTTCTTGCGCCGTGGCAGCCGCGGCCACGCAAAAATCGTCAATCAGGAAATTGCCGCCCTGCTCGACCAGGGGCGCCATGTCGCGATCTTTCCGGAGGGTACGACGACGGATGGGCGGAGTCTGCTGCATTTCCATGCTGCCCTGTTGCAGCCGGCCTTGAGCGCCGGGCATCCGGTCCTGCCGGTGGCGATCTCCTACTGGGAGCTGGATGGGCAGCGCAGTCTGGCGCCGCGCTACGATGGCGATATTTCCCTGGGTCAGTGCACGCGGGCTATCCTGGGTCGTAAGCGCCTGATCGCCCGGCTGGTGACGACGCCCCTGCGCGGCCAGAATGGCGAGGACCGGAAGCTGGTGGCGACGCAGGCTCGCGAAGCTATTGCTTTAGGGGCTGGGCTTCCGATGGCGAACAGTCCACCTGAAACACCTTGCGGTCTTCCAGGCGAACGGCCGTCAAATGGCCACCCCACAGGCAGCCCGAGTCGAGCGCCAGCAGATTCGGCGTGACCTTCAGCCCCAGCGCCGACCAATGGCCGGTGACCAGCACGGCGTCGGCGTGTTGGCGGTTCGGCAGGTCGAACCAGGGCAAGTGATTTTCCGGCGCATTGCTCAGCTTGCCTTTGGCCTTGAATTCCATGACGCCGTCGGGCGTGCAGAAACGCATGCGGGTCATGGCATTGACGATGACCCGCAGGCGGGGCCAGCCGCTCAGATCGTCCGACCAACCGGCCGGTTCGCTACCCCACAAATTGAGGATGAATTCGCGGAAGGCGGGGCCTTGCAGGGCCGCTTCGACCTCGCGGGCAAGTTCCCGGGCCCGGGGTGCCGTCCATTGCGGCAGGAGGCCGGCGTGAACCAGACAATATTCGTCTTCAGTGTGACAGAGCGGCTGGTGGCGCAGCCATTCAAGCAATTCGGCGCAATCGGGAGCGTCGAAAATCTCCTGCAGGGTATCGTCCTTGCCCCGGAATTTCGCGCCGCCCTCGGCGACCATCAGCAGGTAGAGATCGTGATTGCCCAGAACGGTCGTGGCTGCCGGGCCGAGCGACTTGATCAGACGCAGCGTTTCCAGGGATTTCGGGCCACGGTTGACCAGGTCGCCGACCAGCCAAAGGCGGTCATGGTTCGGATCGAAAGCGCAAAGCGCCAGGAGTCGCTGTAGCGAGTCGTAGCAGCCCTGGATATCGCCGATGGCGTAGGTGGCCATCGGATTTACTCGACGGTGACCGACTTGGCGAGATTGCGCGGCTTGTAGCTTCGGCCGGTCGCCAAGGCGACCTTAACCCGGCAAGACCGGGTTAGCCTGCGCTGCAAGCCGCGGGTCTGAGCGTGTTTGAGCACGATCATTCCACCGTCACCGATTTGGCCAGATTGCGCGGCTTGTCTACATCGGTACCCTTGACCAGCGCGGCGTGGTACGACAGCAGTTGCAGCGGGATGACGTGCAGGATGGGCGACAACTCGCCGTAATGCTCGGGCAGGCGCAGGATATGTACGCCTTCCGATTCCGGGATTTCCGAATCGGCGTCGGCGAAGACATAAAGCTCGCCGCCGCGGGCCTGGACTTCCTTCAGGTTGGATTTCAGCTTGTCGAGCAACAGGTCGTTCGGGGCAACCGAGATGACCGGCATGCTGGCATCAACGAGCGCCAGCGGGCCGTGCTTCAACTCGCCGGCCGGATAGGCCTCGGCGTGGATGTAGGAGATTTCTTTGAGCTTGAGCGCCCCTTCGAGGGCGATCGGGTAATGGCGACCGCGACCCAGGAAGAGGGCGTGCTGCTTGTCGGCAAAGCGCTTCGACCAGATTTCGATTTCCGGTTCGAGCTCCAGCACCTTGTTGACGGCCACTGGCAAGTGGCGCAGCTGGTCGATGAAGGCGCCTTCCTGTTCCGGCGTGAGGCGATGCTTCACCTTGGCCATGACCAGCGTCAGCAGGAAGAGAGCGGCCAGCTGGGTGGTGAAGGCCTTGGTCGAGGCGACGCCGATTTCCGGGCCGGCACGGGTGATGAAGCGCAGGGCGCATTCGCGGACGATGGCCGATTCCGGCACGTTGCAGATGGCCAGCGTCTTCGTTTGGCCGAGTGACTTGGCGTGGCGCAGGGCGGCCAGCGTGTCGGCGGTTTCGCCGGATTGCGAAATGGCGACGACCAACTGGCGCGGGTTGGCCACCGAGCTGCGATAGCGGTATTCGCTGGCGATCTCGACGGTGCACGGCACGCCGGCGATTGCCTCCAGCCAGTAGCGGGCGGTATAGCCGGAGTGACTGCTGGTGCCGCAGGCCAGAATCAGAATATGGTCGACATCGGTCAGTAAATTGCTGGCTTCGGCGCCGAAAATGCCGGGTTGTATGGTTTTGCTGCCGCCGACGATTTCCAGCGTGTTGGCCAGGGCTTCCGGCTGCTCGAAGATTTCCTTCTGCATGTAGTGCCGATAGGTGCCGAGTTCGACTGCTGCCGCGGACAGTTGCGAGACATGGACCGGCCGCTCGACGGGCGTGCCGTCGAGGCGGGAGATGCTGACCCGGTCGGCAGTCAGTTCGGCGATGTCGCCGTTTTCCAGGTAGACCATGTTGCGGGTGACCTGCAGCAGCGCCGAAGCGTCGGATGCGGCGTAGTTGCCACTGTCGGAAACTCCCAGCAGCAGCGGCGAACCCTCGCGGGCGACGATGATCTTGCCCGGCTGGGTGTGGTCGACGACGGCAATGGCGTAGGCGCCGACCAGGCGCTGGCAGGCGAGGCGCACTGCCTTGAACAGGTCGGGCTCGGTTTTGAGTAGCGACTGGATGAGGTGGGCGATGCTTTCGGTGTCGGTGTCCGACGTGAATTCGTAGCCCTGGGCCGTCAGTTCGCTGCGCAGGCTTTCATAATTTTCGATGATGCCGTTATGGACGACGGCGATGGTGCCGGAAACGTGCGGGTGGGCATTTCGCTCGCAGGGCACGCCATGCGTCGCCCAGCGTGTGTGGGCAATGCCGGTGACCGCTTGCGTGCTGGCCGAGGCGGATTCCAGTTCGGCGACGCGGCCGACCGAGCGAACCCGTTCTATGCCGTTGCCGCCGATGACGGCGAGGCCGGCCGAGTCATAGCCGCGATATTCAAGCTTCTTCAGGCCCTCGACGAGGACGGGGACGATATTGCTGCCGGCTGCTGCCGCGACGATGCCGCACATAGCTGTTCCTTAGACCTTGTAGTAATCGCGATACCAGGCGACGAAGCGAGCGACGCCTTCCTGTACCGTGGTGCCCGGGACGAAGCCGACCCAGTCGTTGAGTTGATCGGTATTGGCGTAGGTGGCCGGCACGTCGCCATCCTGCAGCGGGAGCAGGCGCTTCTCGGCCTTCTGGCCCAGCGCTTCCTCGATGGCGCCGATGAAGTCGAGCAATTGCACCGGATTGTTGTTGCCGATGTTGAAGACGCGGTAGGGCACGTTGCTGGTTGCCGGGTCGGCGGCAATCGGGTCGTAGTCCGGGTTGGCCGCAGCATTGCGGTCCAGCACGCGGATCACGCCTTCGACGATGTCGTCAACGTAGGTGAAATCGCGCTTCATGTTGCCATGGTTGAAGACGTCGATCGGCCGGCCTTCGAGGATGGCCTTGGTGAACAGGAAAAGCGCCATGTCCGGGCGACCCCACGGGCCGTAGACCGTGAAGAAGCGCAGGCCGGTGGTCGGCAGGCCGTAAAGGTGGCTGTAGGTATGGGCCATCAGTTCGTTGGCCTTCTTGGTCGCCGCGTACAGGCTGACCGGGTGGTCCACGCTGTCGTGCTCCGAGAATGGCATCTTGGTGTTGCCGCCGTAGACGCTGGAACTGGAGGCGTAGACCAGATGCTGGACCTTGTTGTGGCGGCAGCCTTCGAGAATGTTGATGAACCCGACCAGATTGCTATCGACATAGGCGTGCGGATTCTGGATCGAATAACGCACACCGGCCTGGGCGGCCAGGTGGATGACCTTGTCGAACTTTTCCTCGGCAAACAGTTTTTCCATGCCGGCCCGGTCGCCGACGTCGAGCTTGACGAAACGGAAGCCGGGTAGCGCGGTCAGGCGCTTCAGGCGGCTTTCCTTGAGCGAGACCTCGTAATAGTCGTTGAGGTTGTCGAGGCCGACGACTTCGTCGCCACGCGCCAGCAGGCGCAGGGAAGTGGTCATGCCGATGAACCCGGCGGCGCCGGTGACGAGAATTTTCACAAAACTACCTCGAAGAAATGATCACGATATTTTACCGCAGCGCAGCATCGGATTTTTGCCGTTCCAGCATCTTGGCATACTTCAGGAAGCTGTTCGTGCAGCCGATGGCGATGTGGATCAAGCCGGGCAGTCCATCGCGGAAACCCTGGCGAATCACGTAGAACTTGATGAAGCGGACGATGGGGCTGAACGCGATGCGCGCAAACGAGGCGCGCTTGCCGGCTTGCAGGGCCATTTCGGCGGCCAGCGTGGTGTAGCGGTTCTGCTTGGTCAGGTAGGCGGCCAGTGTCTCGGCCGAGTCGTGGAGCAAGTCGCCTTTCAGGGTAGCGACGGCGGCCTCGGTGATGACTTTTTCATGCACCGCATCGTCGGACCAGCGGGCGTGACGGCGGTCGAACAGACGCAGGGACCAGTCGGGGTAGCCTTCGCCGTGTTTCAGGTAAGGTCCGACCGTCGTGCAAAGGACTCTGGTACGGCCTGTCATGGCGTTCAATGATGCTGCATCGCTGCTGTCGCCGATCAGGATCGGGATTTGTTCGGCGCCACCGCCAAGGCGGC
>CALJZP010000220.1 GCA_937983545.1 uncultured Azonexus sp. | reverse complement strand
CGGCGCCGGCAAGACGACGCTGGTCAAGCTGGTATCGACCATCGAACGGCCGACCTCGGGCAGCCTGGTGGTCAACGGCCAGAACCTGACGGCCCTGCGGCGCAGCGCCATGCCGCACGTACGCCGGCATTTCGGCATGGTTTTCCAGGACCAGAAGCTGCTGTTCGATCGCTGTGCGCTCGACAACGTGCTGCTGCCGCTGCAGATTGCCGGTTTGCCGCATCGCGAGGCGGTGCGTCGGGGGCGGGCGGCGCTCGACAAGGTCGGCCTGCTGGCGCGCGAGAAAGCCAACCCGATTGCCTTGTCCGGCGGGGAGCAGCAACGGCTGGCGATCGCCCGCGCCGTGGTCAATCGGCCGACCGTGCTGATTGCCGACGAACCGACCGGTAATCTCGACAGCGAATCGGCGGCCGAAATCCTCGAGATATTTGCCGACTTCCATCGTGTCGGCGTCACCGTCGTGGTGGCCACGCATGACCAGACCTGGATCGAGCGTTACCACCCCAACGTGCTGCGTCTGGATCGCGGAAGGGTGGTCGTATGAACGCCTGGTTCTCCCAGCACCGCGCGGCACTCGGGCTGGCTTTCCGCCGCCTGCTGGCTTCGCCCCTCAACACGCTGCTGTCGCTGCTCGTCATCGGTATTGCCCTGACCCTGCCGGCCTTTGGCTACGTCGCCCTCGACAACTTGCGCGACCTCGGGCGCAACGCAACCGGCGTCCAGCAGATCAGCCTGTTCCTCAATCTGGAGGCGGGCAAGAAGGATGTGGCTGAAATCGAAAATCGCTTGCGGGCGGCATCGGCCGGCACGTGGCGCTTCGTCCCCAAGGAGGAAGCGCTGAAACGCATGCAGGCCAGCGAGGGGATGGCCGAGATCGTTGCCAGCCTGCCGCGCAACCCCTTACCCGACGCATTTGTCATCGAGCCGAAGAACACCGAGCCGGAAGCGCTGGAGATCATGCGCAAGGAAATCGCCGGCTGGCCCAAGGTTGCCCATGTTCAGCTCGATTCGGCATGGGTCAAGCGCTTCGACGCCTTCCTGCGCCTCGGCAAGCTGGCGCTGTGGATGCTGGCCGGGCTGTTCGCTGCCGGCCTGGTCGCCGTCACGTTCAACACCATCCGCCTGCAGGTCATGGCCCAGTCGGCCGAGATCGAGGTGGCGCGAATGATCGGCGCCACCGATGGCTTCATCCGCCGGCCGTTCTATTACTTCGGCGCCCTGCAGGGCGCCCTGGGTGGCTTGCTGGCCGCCGCGCTGGTAGTCGGCGGGCTCTACCTGCTGGCGGCGCCGGTCGGCGAGCTGGCCGCGCTCTATGGCAGCGCCTTTGCCTTCCGGCGGCCCGCCGTTGGCGAGGTGGTCGTACTGGCCGGCCTGGGCGCGTTCCTCGGCTGGCTGGGCGCACAGCTGTCGGTCAGCCTGTCGCTGCGGAAGTTTGACTAGCCGGCGGGAGTTTCTGGCCACCGTCGGGGCTGCCGCCCTGGCCGGTTGCGCTCCTGCCGGAAAACCGCCGCTGCCGCCAGGCGACCTGCTGGGCATGAATGTCGCGCGCGGCCATCGCCTGCGCGACGCGCCGCTGCCGCCGCCGGCAGCAACCAGGCAAACCGGGGTTCTGATCGTCGGCGGCGGCATTTCGGGCCTCTCCGCCGGCTGGTGGCTGGCGCGCCACGGCTACGACGATTTCACGGTGCTGGAGATGGACGATGTTCCGGGAGGAAACTCGCGGGGCGGTCAATCGGCGACGCACGCCTATCCGTGGGGTGCCCACTACCTGCCCTTGCCCGGCCCGGAAGCCTCGCTGGTTCGCGAGTTGCTGGCCGAGCTGGGAGTTTTGCAGGGCGACCTGGGCGCGCCGAGGCCGATCTACGATGAGCGCTATCTGTGTGCCACGCCGCAGGAGCGGGTTTATCGCAACGGCCTGTGGGAAGAGGGACTACTGCCGCATCGCGGTCTGGATGCCGGCGAGCGTGCCGAGCAGCAACGCTTTCAGGCACGGATGAACGAACTGAAGCGGCTGCGAGGGCGCGATGGTCGCCGCGTTTTTGCCCTGCCCATGGAGTTTTCCAGCGGGGATGCCGAATGGCGCGCGCTGGATCGTCTGTCGTTCCGGCAGTGGCTGCTCGACAACGGATTCAAGGCGCCCACGCTGCACTGGCTGGCCAATTACGCCTGCCGCGACGACTATGGTTGCGATTACGCGCAGACCTCGGCCTGGGCCGGTCTGCATTACTTCGCCTGCCGCGACGGCGAAGCCGGCAACGCGACCGGCGATACCGTCTTGACCGCGGCGGATGGCAACGGCTGGCTGGCGCGCGGATTGGCAAAAGCGGTGGGCGAGCGGCTGCGCTGCGGCGCCTCGGTGGCCCGCATCGAAACGGATCGGGCGGGCGTCAGCGCCGATGTCAGGGTGGGCGACGAGGTCGTGCGTTATCGGGCCAAGCGGCTGATCTGGGCGGCGCCCGCATTCGTCCTGCCCCATGCCTGGCCGGAGATGCCGGCCGAACTGAAGGCGGCGGCCCGGGGCGGCGACTATGCGCCCTGGCTGACTG
>CALJZP010000219.1 GCA_937983545.1 uncultured Azonexus sp. | reverse complement strand
GAATTCGAGACATTTCTCGATGCCTGCGAACACAACGAGGATCCTTTCATCTGACCCCCACGAGCAAATCACATGTTCGCCACACCCTACGAAATACTGGGGCTCCCCCCGGATGCCACTTCGCGCGAAATCAGGCTGGCTTACGCGAACTTGCTGAAAAGCTGTGATCAGGAACACGAACTAGAACGTTTCCAAGCCATTCGGGCAGCCTACGAATGGGCCATTCAAATTGCGCGCGACAACGAACGCTCCAATGAGCCAGCAGAGAGTGCGTCCCCGCAAATCCAAATCGGCACGGCAGCGATCAATGGAGCCTACCCGTCTCCCTCACCCCACTCAATATCGGGCCATGAGCCGGGTCGCTTCGTAGCGGAGACCCATACCGAACCAACCTTTCACACGCCCCATCAAGCAGAATCTGCGCCCACCCCGAACACATCGGCCAGTTCTGCTGCCCAAACGGCCTTGCAGGCACTTGCCGAAGCCTACCGTGCCGAACCCGACGCCCGCCCGATGGATTTGCTCATCGCAAGCCTGGGCAGCGCAACCCTTATGGCAATTGATGAACGGGAACATTTCGAACAATTGCTTTTGACCTGGATATTCGAACCCAAGCTAAAAATCGCATTTCTCGACGCCGCCGCCGCGCATCTTGGCTGGGAAACGGCTAACCGACACCTGTATGACAGTCGCCCCGATCTGGCATGGCGAATGAGCCGCCATCAGGCGCTCTCCCACATGATCAATGTACTCCCCGAAGCCAAGCGCGTGCTCGCGGATGCCGAATATTACTTTGACTACATTCGGGAGTTTGATCATTTCATAAATAGCCAATATGAGATCCCCCGCACTTTGATACATGATCTTGCCGCCGTCCTGTCACCGTTAATGGAGGCCTACCCGGCGGAAATGCGTGAGCGCTTCAGCAAGCATATTGATGACTGGCAAGAAGAAACCTCCAACATAGTCGCTTCATCCTCGACAAAAACTGCCCGCAATTCCTTTTTTCAGCCTGCTGGCACCAGCATCATCTATGCCCCCGTCCTGACGGTATTCCTGATAACCATATTGTTAAGGATCGGCCCTTCATCCCCCAGCAAAACAACGCCTCCTCCCTATACAAACGAACAAATGCAGCAAATCATGCCATGCCCGCTCCAGGATGAGGCTCTACGCACAATTGCCGCTCTCAAGGAAACTCAAACGCTCGTGTTACCCAAACCATGCCAGCAACGCTTGGAACAATTGAAAATCCAGCTCGAGCAAACAAGCCTCCAATTCCCTCCGCCGCCGCTACCAATACCGCTGGAAAAAAAATAATCTGGACAAGATGCCTGGCACTCGTTTGGATCAGTCCCGGGACACATGGCTAATTTCATGAAAACCACCACCGCCTGGTTCCTCGCCTGTCGCCCCAAAACGCTGTCGGTCTCCCTGTCGCCGGTGCTTGTCGGCACGGCCATCGCCTGGCATGACACGCACACACTGCTCTGGCTGCCGCTGCTGGCCGCAGCACTCGGCGCCGCCTTCATCCAGATCGGCACCAACCTGTTCAACGATGTCGGCGACTTTCTGCGCGGCACCGACACGCCGAATCGCCTCGGTCCCCGGCGCGCCACGGCCGAGGGCTGGCTGCAACCCGGCATGGTCAAGGCCGGCGCATGGGTCAGCTTCGCGCTGGCCTTCCTGTGCGGCATCTATCTCGTCCGGCACGGCGGCTGGCCCATCGTCGCCATCGGGCTGGCCTCGCTGGCCGCCGGCTGGGCCTACACCGGCGGACCGAAGCCGATCGCCTACGGGCCGCTCGGCGAGCTTTTCGTATTTGTCTTCTTCGGCCTGGTCGCCGTCGGCGGCAGCTATTACCTGCAGACGCTGAGCCTCACGCCCACGGCCCTGCTCGCCGCGACACTGGTCGGCATCCATGCCGCCGCCGTCATCACCGTCAACAATTACCGCGACCACGACGGCGACAAGGCCCATGGCAAGAATACGCTGGCCGTTCGTCTCGGCCGCCCGGCCACCCGGCATGTTTATACACTGGAGATGCTCGCTCCCTACGCCTTGCTGCCAACGCTCGGCGGCCTCGGCTGGCCGGCGGCACTGCCGCTGCTGTCACTTCCCCTCGCCCTGCGACTGATCGGACGCTTCCGTCGCGGGCCGCCCGGTCCGGTGTTCAACCCGATTCTCGCCGCCACCGCGGGCCTGCAACTGCTCTTTGCCTGCCTGCTCGCCCTCGCTTTCGCGTTGGTGTAAACCACAATCGCGCCGCGGCTCAAGCTGATATAGAGTGCGTCGCTTTTCCCGGGAGCTGCGCATGCTCGAACGGTTTTTCCAGCTGCAGGCCCACGGCACCACCGTCCGTACCGAAGTCCTCGCCGGCCTGACCACCTTCCTGACGATGGCCTACATCGTCTTCGTCAATCCTGACATCCTTTCAGCCGCCGGCATGCCCCGCGATGCCGTGTTCGTCGCCACTTGCCTGGCCGCCGCCATCGGTACGGCGATCATGGGCCTCTACGCCAACTACCCGGTCGCCCTCGCGCCCGCCATGGGCCTCAACGCCTACTTCGCCTTCACTGTCGTCCAGGGCATGGGCTACACCTGGCAGGCCGCCCTCGGCGCCGTCCTCATCTCGGGCGTCCTGTTCATCCTGCTCAGCCTGTTCAAGGTGCGCGAGTGGATCGTCAACGCCATTCCGACCTCGCTCAAGTATTCGATTTCCGCCGGCATCGGCCTCTTCCTGGCCATCATCGGCCTCAAGAATGCGGGCTTGATCACCGCCCATCCGGCGACACTGCTGACCCTCGGCGACATCCACAGCCCCGGCCCGCTGCTCGCCGCCGCCGGCTTCATGCTGATTGCCGCGCTGGAATACCGCAAGGTGCCGGGCGCCATCATCATCGCCATCCTCGCCGTGACCGGCGCCTCGATCGGCCTCGGCCTCACCGAATTCAAGGGCATCGTCGCCGCCCCGCCGTCGCTGGCGCCGACCTTCCTGCAACTCGACCTGGCCGGGGCGCTCAATGCCGGCCTGCTCGCCGTCGTCCTCACCTTCTTCATGGTCGAACTTTTCGATGCCTCCGGCACTCTGGTCGGCGTCTGCCACCGTGCCGGCCTGCTCGACAAGGACGGCAAGCTGCCGCGCCTCAAGAAGGCCCTGCTCGCCGATTCCGTCGCGATCAGTGCGGGCGCCGTACTCGGGACTTCATCGACCACCGCCTACATCGAATCGGCGGCCGGCACCGCCGCTGGCGGGCGTACCGGCCTGACCGCCGTCGTCGTCGCCCTGCTCTTCCTGTGCTGCATCGTCTTCGCACCGCTCGCCGGCACCGTGCCGGCCTACGCCACGGCCCCGGCCTTGTGCTACGTTGCCATCCTGATGTCGCGCGGCCTCGCCGAAATCCACTGGGACGACCTGACCGAGGCGACGCCCGCCGTCGTCACGGCGATCACCATCCCGTTCACCTTCTCGATCGCCCACGGCATTTCCTTCGGCTTCATTTCCTACGTCGCGATCAAGGTACTGTCCGGCCGCGCCCGCGATGTCTCGCCGACGGTGGCCGTCATCGCCGCCGCCTTCGTCGCCAAATTCGCCCTGCTGTGAGGTCGCCATGAACCAAGCCCCCCTGCCCGACACCGGCTATCTGAAAGCCCGCATCCGCACCGTTCCGGACTGGCCCGAGCCGGGCGTGCAGTTCCGCGACATCACGCCGCTGCTGCAGGACCCGCGCGCCTTCCGCGTGCTGGTCGACGCCTTCGTGCTGCGCTACATGGAAGACCGGATCGATGTCGTCGCCGGCATCGATGCGCGCGGCTTCATCCTCGGCGCCGTCGTCGCCCACCAGTTGAACAAGGGTTTTGTGCCGGTGCGCAAGAAGGGCAAGCTGCCGTTCTCGACGGTCAGCGAGGAATATGAACTCGAATACGGCAATGCCACCGTCGAAATCCACACCGATGCCATCAAGCCCGGTGACCGCGTGCTGCTCATCGACGACCTGATCGCCACCGGCGGCACGATGATGGCCGGCGCCCGCCTGATCCAGCGCCTCGGCGGCACCATCGCCGAGGCTGCCGCCATCGTCGATCTTCCTGAACTTGGCGGTTCGAAGCTGCTCAAAGCCGCCGGGCTGCCCATTTTTACCGTTTGCGAATTTGAAGGACACTGAGATGACCGTCGACATGAACGAAATCAAGCGTGCGATGGCCGAGGCCGACTGCCTGGCCACGCCGCAACAGGTCGACGCCGCGCTCGACCGCATGGCCGCCGCCATCACCGCCGAACTCGCCGACAGCGCGCCGTTGGTCTATTCCGTCATGAACGGCGGCCTGGTCGTCGCCGGCCGGCTGCTGGCCCGCCTGAATTTTCCTCTTGAGGTCGGCTACTTGCATGCCAGCCGCTACGGCATGCAATTGCAGGGCAACAGCCTGCTCGACTGGCGGGTACGCCCGGCGCAGGAGGTCAAGGGACGCACCGTCCTGATCATCGACGACATTCTCGACGAAGGCCATACCCTGAAAGCGATCTGCCAGCATCTGTGCGATGAAGGTGCAGCCCGCGTGTTGACCGCCGTGCTGGTGCACAAGGAGCACCAGCGCAAGGCCGAGCCCGGCATGCGCGCCGACTTCACGGGCCTCGATATTCCCGATCGTTTCCTGTTCGGCTGCGGCATGGACTACAAGGGCTACTGGCGCAACGCACCGGGCATCTACGCGCTCAAAGGTCATTAAAAATCAATCGTCAAGCGGGGGCGCACCGATGCAAATCGATGCGCCCCTGACTATTTTTTAGGCGCCGATTGCGCTACAATCCGCCCCTTCCCCGAAATTGCCTCAACGCACGCGCTCGCCCATGGAATTTGCCGGTTTTACCCTGCGGAACAATCTCTTCGTTGCACCGATGGCGGGTGTCACCGATCGTCCGTTCCGTCAGTTGTGCAAGAAGATGGGTGCCGGCTTGGCGGTTTCCGAAATGGTCACCTCGAATTCGTTGCTCTACGGCAGCGCCAAGACGCTGCGCCGGGCCAACCACACCGGCGAAGTCGAGCCGATCTCGGTGCAGATCGCCGGCGCCGATCCGAAGATGATGGCTGAAGCCGCGAAGCACAACGTCGACAACGGCGCCCAGATCATCGACATCAACATGGGCTGCCCGGCCAAGAAGGTTTGCAACGTCATGGCCGGCTCGGCGCTGATGCAGCACGAACAACTGGTCGGCGAGATTCTCGACGCCGTCGTCGCTGCCGTGCCGAACACCCCGGTCACGCTCAAATTCCGCACCGGCTGGAACATCGCCAACAAGAACGCGCCGAATATCGCGCGCATTGCCGAATCCGCCGGCATCCGCGCCGTCGCCATCCACGGTCGCACGCGCTGCCAGCAATACACCGGCGAGGCTGAATACGACACCATCGCCTACGTCAAGACGCTGGTGAAGATTCCGGTCATCGCTAACGGCGACATCACGACGCCGGAGAAGGCCAAGCACGTCCTCGACGTGACCGGCGCCGACGGCGTCATGATCGGCCGCGCCGCCCAGGGTCGCCCCTGGCTGTTCCGCGAGATCGAACACTATTTGAAGACCGGCGAGAAAATGGCGCCGGCCCCGGTTTCCGAGATCCACGCCATCCTGATGGCCCACCTCGAAGACCTCTACGATTTCTACGGCCTGGACACGGGGGTTAAGGTCGCGAGAAAGCACATCTCCTGGTACACCAAGGGCCTGATCGGCTCGGCGGCGTTCCGCAAGGTGATGAACACGCTGCCAACCGTAGCGTTGCAGCGCCAAGCAGTGGACGAGTTTTTCCTGCGCTACGCGGAAGAACATGAACACCTGCAATATGAAGACAACAAAACCACTGAGGAGGCGTTGGCAGCATGAGCCAACATGATTTGGGGAAGTGCGTCGTAACCGCACTGGAACAATATTTCCGGGACCTGGACGGTGAAAAGCCGGCCGCCATCTATGACATGGTCCTGAAGAGCGTGGAAAAACCGATGCTCGAGGTCGTGCTCGCCAAAGCCGGCAGCAACCAGACCATCGCCGCGGAGATGCTCGGCATCAACCGCAATACGCTACGCAAAAAACTCACTGAACATCAACTTCTGTAAATCGCCATGACCATCAAGCAAGCGCTGATTTCCGTCTCCGACAAGACGGGTGTACTCGAATTCGCCCAAGGCCTCGCCGCGCAGGGTGTCAAGCTGCTGTCCACCGGCGGCACCGCCAAGATGCTGCGCGATGCCGGCCTCGCCGTCACCGAAATCGGTGATTACACCGGTTTCCCGGAAATGCTCGACGGCCGCGTCAAGACCCTGCACCCGAAGGTGCACGGCGGCATCCTGGCCCGTCGCGATCTGGCCGAGCACATGGCGACCATCGAACAGCACGGCATCCCGACCATCGATCTGGTCTGCGTGAATCTCTACCCGTTCGCCGCCACCATCGCCAAAGCCGGCGTCACGCTGGAAGACGCCATCGAGAACATCGACATCGGCGGTCCGGCCATGGTCCGTTCCTCGGCCAAGAACTACAACGGCGTCGCCATCGTCACCGATCCCGAAGACTACGCTCCGCTGCTCGCCGAAATGAAGGCCAACGGCGGTGCCGTCGCACTGGCCACCCGCTTCAACCTGGCCAAGAAGGCCTTCACCCACACTGCCCGCTACGACAGCATGATCGCCAACTGGCTGACCGGTCTGGACGAAGGCGCAGAAGCCAAGCCGGCTGAAGCCGCGCCGACGCCGTCGATCTTCCCGGCCAAGCTGCAACTGGCCTTCGACCGCACCGAAATCCTGCGTTACGGCGAAAACTCGCATCAGCAGGCTGCCTTCTACCGCGATACCGTCGCGCTGCCGGGCAGCATCGCCGCCTACACCCAGCTGCAGGGCAAGGAACTGTCCTACAACAACATCGCTGATTCGGACGCCGCCTGGGAATGCGTCAAGGCCTTTGAGGCCCCGGCCTGCGTCATCATCAAGCACGCCAACCCGTGCGGCGTGGCCATCGACGGCACCCTGCTCGGCGCTTACGAAAAGGCCTTCAAGACCGACTCGACCTCCGCTTTCGGCGGCATCATCGCTTTCAACGGCGAAGTCGGCATCGACGTGGTCAACGCCATGAACGAACGCAAGCACTTCGTCGAAGTGCTGATCGCCCCGTCCTTCACCGCTGAAGCCAAGGCGGCGCTGGCCGGCAAGACCAACCTGCGCGTGCTCGTCGTGCCGCTCGGCAATGACCTCAACAAGCTCGAATTGAAGCGCGTCGGCGGCGGCCTGCTGGTGCAGACGGCTGACGACTTCACCGCCCAGGCGTCCGGCCTCAAGGTCGTCACCAAGGTCCAGCCGACCGCCCAGCAGATCGAAGACCTGCTCTTCGCCGAGCGCGTCGCCAAGTTCGTCAAGTCCAACGCCATCGTCTTCTGCGGCGGCGGCATGACCCTCGGCGTCGGTGCGGGCCAGATGAGCCGCGTCGATTCGACCAAGATCGCCAGCATCAAGGCCCAGAACGCCGGCCTGCCGCTGAAGGGCTCGGTCGTCGCCTCTGACGCCTTCTTCCCGTTCCGCGACGGCCTCGACGTGCTGGCCGAAGCCGGCGCTGTCGCCGTCATCCAGCCGGGCGGTTCGATGCGCGACGAGGAAGTCATCGCGGCGGCCGACGAACATGGCATCGCCATGGTCTTCACTGGCGCCCGTCACTTCCGTCACTAATAACAACGACACTCCAAGAGATCAGTCATGAAATTACTGGTAATCGGTTCCGGCGGCCGCGAGCACGCCATGGCCTGGCGCCTGGCGCAGACTTCCGGCCTGCAGAAGGTTTACGTCGCCCCCGGCAACGCCGGCACGGCACGCGAACACGAGCTGGAAAACATCAACATCACCGACCCGGAAGCCCTGGCTGATTTCGCCGAGCAGAACAAGATCCACCTGACGCTGGTCGGCCCCGAGGCCCCGCTGGCTGCCGGCGTGGTCAATGTCTTCCGCGCCCGCGGCCTGAAGATATTCGGTCCGACCAGGGAAGCCGCGCAGCTCGAATCCTCCAAGGATTTCGCCAAGCGCTTCATGGCCCGTCACAACATCCCGACGGCCGGCTTCGAGACTTTCTCGGATGCCGCCGCCGCCCACGCCTACATCGACCGGCAGGGTGCCCCCATCGTCATCAAGGCCGACGGCCTGGCCGCCGGCAAAGGCGTCGTCGTCGCCATGAGTCTTGAGGAAGCACACGCCGCCATCGACGACATGCTCTCCGGCAACAAGCTGGGCGATGCGGGTGCCCGCGTCGTCATCGAGGACTTCCTCGACGGCGAGGAAGCCAGTTTCATCGTCATGGTGGACGGCAAGAACGTGCTGGCCCTGGCCTCCAGCCAGGACCACAAGCGCATCTTCGACGGCGATCAGGGCCCGAACACCGGCGGCATGGGCGCCTACTCGCCGGCGCCCTGCGTGGACGCCGCGCTCGAGGTGCAGGTGGTGCAGGACGTGATGCTCCCGACGGTCCGCGCCATGGCGGCCCGGGGGACGCCCTTCCGCGGCTTCCTCTACGCTGGCCTCATGCTCACCGCGGAGGGGCCCAGGGTCCTGGAGTTCAATGTCC
>CALJZP010000218.1 GCA_937983545.1 uncultured Azonexus sp. | reverse complement strand
CTAGCCTTGTCCAAACTGACCGGAGGACCGCTATTCCGCAAGGTCGATCGCTGGGGGCATCTATCTGAAGCCGAACTGACCCCGAGTAGCATCATTCCCATGCTTCGAAAGTTGCTGAACCAGGCAGGCGTGGCCGATGCTGAGGCCTTCAGCAGTCACTCGCTACGCCGTGGGTTTGCCCAGTGGGCAGGCATGAGCGGCTGGGATATCCGGGAGTTGATGAATTACGTGGGCTGGCGTGATGTAAAGGCTGCCATGCGCTATCTGGATGGGGTCAGCACCGACCAGAAAGCGCGTTTCGAGCAGGGCCTGGATCGGGCGCTGCCGGAAAAATTGCCCCTTTCGACCCCGCAACTGCCGAGTCTGCCCGAGGTCGACCTCACAATGATCGAGGTTTCCATCGATCTATCTGCCTTCAACGGCGGCCGACGCGGCGTCGCCAATGCCTTGCGGGATATGGCGAGTACCTGTCTTGCCCGATTTCAAGCACAACCGCTGGATCAGGACGGCCGTAGATATCAAATTTCCGTCCCAACGCCCTCGACCGATATCCTGGACGATCACCTCTACGCATTGCTCGACGAACTCCATCGCATTGCCGACGCCCGTGAATGCTTTTTGGAGGCAGTCTGCCGTGACCCGGCCACCGGCAGGCATTGGGACTGATTCGGCATGACCCAGCTTCACGAGACCGCGTATCCCCGCCTGAAGGCAGACCCGTCGGCAGTGGATCTCGACGAGGTTTATACCCTGACGCCCGATGAAATTGCCTTCGTCGACCAGACCGCCAAACGGCCGACGGCGCGTACGGTCGCTTTTCTCTACCTGAAGCTTTTTCAGCGACTGGGCTACTTCATCCGTCTCAAAGAGATACCAACCCTCATCCGACAGCACATCATTGCCCAAACGGGATTCGCCCGGCCGCCGAGGCTGGACGAGCTGTTGCAGTTCGATCGATCAACCGGACGCGAGCGCTTGATCGAATCGCTGCGCCGCTACCTGAACGTTCGCCCCTTAAATCAGGAGAGCCGGGCGTGGCTGCAGCATATTGCCGAGACGGCCGCCGACAACCGTCACGTCGTGGCTGACATCATCAACGTGATGCTGGAGGAACTGGTCCATCATCGCTATGAATTGCCAGGCTTCACGGTCCTGGATCGATTGGCCATCCAGGCCCGCGAGAAAATTCATGAGGTGCATTTCGCGGGTATCACCAACAAACTCGATACCAAGGTCAAAGAACGGATCGACAGCCTATTCAAGGTCAGCAAGGATGAATCCAGCACAACCTGGAACATGCTCAAGCGGGAACCAAAGAAACCGACTAACAAGGAAACGCGCTCCTATCTCCAGCACATCTGGCGCTTGCAATTGCTGGTTGAACAATTGCCCCAACCGGATATTCCCGTCCCCAAACTCAAGCAATATCGCTACATCGCCCGCTCCCTGAATGCCAGCGAGATGGCGGAACTGAAACCGCAGAAGCGTTACGCACTGGCGGTCATTTATATCCGCTCGCAGTTTGCACAAACCCTCGATGATGCCGCCGATCTGTTCGTCCGCATGCTCCAGAATCTGGACAATCAGGCCCGTACCAAGTTAGGTGAGTACCAGCAGGAACATCTGCAGCGTACGGATCGCTTGATCGGGCAATTGAAGGAGGTATTGCTGGCGTATCAGATCAATGGCACCGACCATCAGCGAGTGGAAGCCATCAGCTCCAGCCTGATCGCCGATGTAGATGATTTGGTGGCCATCTGCGACGAACACATGGCCTATGCCGGCCGCAATCATCTGCCGTTCCTCGTGCAACCTTACAAGGCCGTGCGCGCCCAATTGCTCAACTGCATCGAAATCATCAACCCACAGAGCAGCAGCGAGGACGACACCTTGATCCGGATGATGAGGGCGTTGCAAGGACTACGCAGCACGCGGCACGAGGTCGTGCCAATTTCCCTGGTCGAACTGGATGCGGAACGAGATCTCCAATGGCTGCCCGCTGCTTGGCGCAAGCTGGTTGTGACGGAGCGTGCCGATGGGCGAATCGCCACCATCAATCGCCGCTATTTTGAACTGGCGGTCTTGTATGCCATTCGCGATGAATTAAAGTCAGGCGACCTCTTCATCCCGCATGGTGAACGCTACGACGATTATCGCGAACAGTTGGTTGACGATGAAACCCTGAATCGCGAACTGACCGAATTTGGTCAGGTGACGGGAGTCGAAACCGATCCAGGGGCCTTTACCCAAGCATTGAAGTCTACCCTGCTGGAAACTGCTGAAGCGGTCGATGCCGAGTTTCCCGAAAATGCCTATGCCGAAATCGTCGATGGCCGGCTGATCCTGAAAAAACCACCGGCCAGCGAACTCCCCCCCGGCATCCGCCAGATCGATCATCTGATCACGGAGCACATGGAGAGCGTCAGCATCGTCGACGTGCTGATCGATACTGAACGCTGGCTGCAACTGCATAAGCTGTTCCGCCCCTTGATGGGAACCGAAAGCCGAATCGAAGAATTACGCCCAAGGGTGATCAGCACCTTGTTTTGTTACGGCTGCAACCTCGGGCCAACCCAAACGGCACGTTCGATTCGTGGAATGAGCCGCAAGCAAGTCGCTTGGCTCAACATCAAGTACGTCACGGAAGAAGCGCTGGAAAAAGCCATCGTCAAGGTCATCAATGCCTACAACAAGTTCGAATTGCCCAGCTACTGGGGGTCCGGAAAACACGCCTCGGCCGATGGCACGAAATGGAACCTCTACGAGCAGAACCTGATTTCCGAGCACCACATCCGTTACGGCGGCTATGGCGGTATCGGCTATTATCATGTCTCGGACAAGTTCATCGCCTTGTTCAGCCACTTCATTTCCTGTGGCACCTACGAGGGAACCCATATCCTTGATGGGCTGATGACCAACACCTCGGATATCCGGCCAGATACCATCCACGGCGA
>CALJZP010000217.1 GCA_937983545.1 uncultured Azonexus sp. | reverse complement strand
GGCAGGTTGAGCACGGCGGCAACGGCGGCCAGCGCCATGTCGGCGTACCACATCCAGCCGAAGTCGCCGAATTGCGTGATCGCCAGGCCGCCCAGCCAGGCGCCGAGGAAACCGCCGATCTGGTGCGACAGCAGCGTCATGCCGAACAGCGTCGCCAGGTAGCGGATGCCGAACAGCTTGCCGACGATGGCGGCGGTCGGCGGCACCGTGGCCAGCCAGGTGAAACCGAGACCGGCGGCGAAAACATAGAACGTCCATTCGGTGCGCGGCATCATCAGGTACCAGGCGATGAGCAACGCCCGCGAACCATACATGATGGCCAGCACGTATTTGCTGCGGTACTTGGCGACGCAGGAACCGGCGTACAGGCTGCCGAAGATGTTGGTCAGGCCGATGATGGCCAGCGACCAGCTGGCTACGGCGGGCGGCAGGCCACACAAATTCACCTCACCCGGCAGGTGGGTGACGAGAAAGGCGATGTGGAACCCGCAGGTGAAGAAACCGGCGTGCAGCAGCAGATAACTGCGATCCTGCATGGCCGTGCCGAGCGCCTTCAGCACCCCGCCCTCGTCGTCCTGAACGTGCATGGCATGGGTCGATTGCGTCAGCTTGCCGACCAGCGGCAAGGCCAGCAAGGCCGTGGCCGCCATCGCCCACATGGCGTTCACCCAGCCCAGGCCCTGGATCAGCTTCTGCAGAATGGGAGCAAAGACGAACTGCCCGAAGGAGCCGCCGGCATTGATCAATCCGGAAGCTGCACCGCGCGCCTCGGCCGGCATGCGCTGGGCGGCGGCACCCAGCAATACGGAAAAGCTGCTGGCGCCCGAGCCCATCGCGCAGAACAGGCCAAGCGACACGGCCAGGCCGAAGCCGGTGCCCATGTACGGCGTCAGCGCACAACCGACGGCCAGCATCACGATGCCGGCAATCAGCACGACTCGCGGCCCGTGGCGATCGGCAACGGCGCCGGCCAGCGGCTGGATGGCGCCCCAAGTAAATTGCCCGATGGCCAGCGCGAAGCTGATGGTGGCGATTCCCAGTCCGGTGGTGTCGTTGAGCGGCGCGACAAACAGGCCCTGCGATTGGCGGATGCCCATCGAGATCATCATGATCCCGGCGGCCGCCAGGGCGGTGATGAGAATGTCGGGGCGATTCAGTGCGCGAAACATATATATCGTTATGCCTGTCGGTTGTCAGCCCGAACTATAGTCGCCAAATAAGTTACCCAATAGCCCATAATTGGCACCGTATCGTCAACGGAAAATTGACAAATGAACTGGCTCAGCAGTTGGGAAAGTTTTGTCCGGGTGGTTGAAACCGGCAGCATGGCCGGCGCCGCCCGCCGGCTGGATTGCACGCGCGCCCAGGTCAGCAAGCAGATCGCCGAACTGGAGCGCAATTTCGGTGTTCGGCTGTTCGAACGCTCGACCCGCAAACTGGCCCTGACGCCTTCCGGCGAAGTCTTCTACCAGCATGCGCTGCGCGCCCTGGATGCCGTGGCCAGTACCGAGATCGCCGTGCGCAACCTCGGCGATACGCCCTGCGGCCTGCTGCGCATCAGCGCTTCCCTCGCCTTCGGCCGCCTGTACATCGCCCCGCTACTGCCGCGTATCACGGCACAGTACCCGGAACTGGAATGCGAACTGGTTCTCTCCGACCAATTGCTCGATCTGTTCGACAACAATATCGACCTCGCGCTGCGCCATACCAAGGCGCCTCCCGAAGATGCCGTCGCCCGCCGGCTGTTTTCCATCGAACGCGTCATTTGCGCAACGCCGGACTATCTGGCGACACATGGCAGGCCGCAACACCCGGGCGACCTGATCAGGCACGCCTGTTTTGGCTACCTGCAGGCCGAAACCAGCAGTACGCTCGAGCTGCTGGGGCGCAACGGCGAACAGGCCAGCATACCGATATCCAGCCGCTTTCGTTTCAACAACCTGGACTGCATCTTCGGTGCCGTCATGGCCGGGCATGGACTGGCTATCCTGCCCACCTACATGGCCGGCCCTGAAATCCGGCGCGGCAACCTGGAAACCGTGCTCGACGATTACGAACCCCTGACCGGCCTTGGCCGCGATCTGTATGCCTGCTACACCCCGGGCCGGGTACGCCTGCCGAAAGTCCGCGTTTTCCTGGAGGAGCTGGAGCGCCAGTTCTCTCCGGTGCCGCCTTGGGGAAACTTCAGGTCGGCAGATCGAAACCCTTGAGTTTGCGGTACATGTCGACCGCGTAGGAATCGGTCATCCCGGCCACGAAATCGGCAACCTGCAGGAGGCGGATGTACGGATCGGGATCCGGCTCGCCATCGTGCCCGAGAAATTGGGTAGGCAGCAGTTTCATCAGCATGCGTTCGCGGGTCGTGTAGCGTGCCCCCGGTACACCGGCCCTGGCTTCGACGGCGTTGGTGAACAACCCCAGCAAGGCTCCCAGTACCTCGAAACCGGCGGTTTCGATCTCCAGCGCCGGGCGCGCCGTGTAAATGGTTTCCTTGGCCAGCTTGAGGACAGCCTGCAAGGGACGGGCGATGGGCGAGTTTTCCAGCAGCTCGTCATCGAAGTCGCCGCTCAGGATGGCCGATTCGTTCTCGAGAAAAACCGCCGCGGCGCCATTGATCAGGCAGCCGATGGCCTTGGCGCGCAGGTATTCCAGGCGTTCCTTCGGATCGTGCAGATGCGCCAGGCGCCCGCCATTGACGGCATTGCCGGCCAGGTCGCCGAGCAGGCATTCGGCGTCCTTGTACGGCACGAAGCCAAGCCGCGCGGCATCCTCGAGATCGACGATCAGGTAGCAGGTGTCGTCCGCCACTTCGACCAGCGAGGCGAGCGGGTGGCGGCGCCAGGCAAGACCCGGAATGCGTTCGACCATGCCGGTCGAGCGCGCCACCTGGGCAAAATTATCCGCATCCTGCTGGAAGAATCCGAATTTCTTGCCGCTTTTGCCGTCCAGTTCACAATCGATGTAAGAAGGCCGCGGATATTTGGTGAAGGTGGCGAGTACCGCGCTGGTCAGTTGCAGCCCGCCGGGGTTGGCCGGGCTTTGCAGGCGGCTGACGATACGAAACCCCTGGGCATTACCTTCGTAACGCTCGAAATCAGCCCGTTGTGCCGGGGTGAAGGCATGCCGCTCGAGCAGGCCGGAATTGCGGAACCACTCGCGAATGGCATCCTCGCCGGCATGGCCGAAAGGCGGATTGCCGATATCGTGAGCCAGGCAGGCGGCAGCAATAATGGCGCCGAAATCGCCGGATTCCACATCCTTCAGCCCATGTCGGGCAATGATCTCGCGACCGATTACCGCACCCAGCGAACGACCAACGCAACTCGCCTCGAGGCTGTGCGTCAGGCGGGTACGGACGTAATCGCTCTTGGAGAGCGGGAAAACCTGCGTCTTGTCCTTCAGGCGGCGAAAGGCCGAGGTGAAGACAATACGATCGTAGTCCTGCTGGAAAGCCGTCCGCTCGGCCGATTCCGGCGCCTTGCCGGCACCGAGACGTTCGCTCGACAGCAGTTTTTCCCAGATTTTTCGTTGGCCCATGTGCGTCGGATTCGTGGATGCAATGGGCTGCGAGTTTACTCTGCTTCGAGCAGTGCCCGCACGTGATCCGGCAGCGGAACCGATTTGCCGCTCCGGGTATTCATCCACACGACCTTGGTCGCGCCTTCGGCATAGATCCTGTCGTCGCCTTCGATGCGCATCTCGACATAGGTCTGGCAGCTGGAGCGTCCGATGGCGCCGACATAGGTCCGAACCTCGACGGTGCCCGGGTAATTCATCGGAATCAGGAAGGTGCAGCTGGCATTGATGATCACCGGGCCATCGCCGCCGGGGCGCACCTGAACCTTCATGTCTTCGACCCACTCCACCCGCGCCTGCTCCATGAAACGGAAATAGACGGTGTTATTGACGTGCCCGTAGGCATCCATGTCACCCCAGCGGATAGGTAAACGGGTGACATGAATGAGCTTTTTCTTGTGTTCCATGGATGCGGATACTAGAGTGGGGTTGATCAAAAATTTTCCATACTGTACCGTATTGAAAATAGGCTCACAATAAATCTAGGAGACATCATGGAACGGGAATCCATGGAATTTGACGTTGTCGTCGTTGGCGGCGGCCCAGCGGGTCTCGCCTCGGCGATACGGCTCAAGCAGCTTGCGGCGGAAAAAGGCAGCGACATTTCAGTCTGCCTGATCGAGAAAGGCGCCGAAATCGGTGCCCACATCCTCTCCGGTGCCGTCATGGACCCGCGCGCCCTGAGCGAACTGCTGCCCAATTGGAAGGAAGATGGCGCTCCGCTCAATGCCCCCGTCTCCGAAGACCGTTTCTTCATCCTCTCCGAAACCGGTGCGACCAAGGTGCCGAACAGTCTTCTGCCCGGCTGCTTCCACAATGAGGGCAACTACGTCATCTCGCTCGGCAACGTCTGCCGCTGGCTGGGCGAACAGGCCGAAGCACTCGGTGTCGAGATTTATCCCGGCTTTGCCGGCTCGGAAGTGTTGTTCGATGAAAATGGCGCTGTCAGAGGCGTCGCCACCGGCGACATGGGCCGCCTGCACGACGGTTCCGAAGGTCCGAATTTCCAGCTGGGCATGGAGTTGCTCGGCAAATACACCTTCTTCGCCGAAGGCTGCCGCGGCCATCTCGGCAAGCAACTGATCGAAAAATTCCAGTTGAACAAGGATGCCGACCCGCAAACCTATGGTATCGGCCTCAAGGAACTGTGGGAAATCCAGCCCGACAAGCATCAGCTCGGCCTCGTCATCCATAGCGGCGGTTGGCCGATGGAGCCGGATACTTACGGCGGCGGTTTCCTCTATCACCTGGAAAACAATCAGGTCGCAGTCGGCTTTGTCGTCGGCCTCGGCTACGAGAACCCCCACCTGTCACCCTACGAGGAATTCCAGCGCTACAAGACGCATCCGGAAATCCGCAGTTTCCTCGAGGGCGGCAAGCGCATCGCCTACGGCGCCCGCGCACTGGTTGCCGGCGGCCTGCAATCGTTGCCCAGGCTGACCTTCCCGGGCGGCGTCCTGGTCGGCGACGATGCCGGATTCCTCAACGCGGCCCGCATCAAGGGCTCGCATTGCGCGATCAAGACCGGCTCGCTGGCGGCCGAGGCCTGCTTCGAAGCCCTGGTCGCCGGACGTCAGAATGACGAATTGTCTGCCTATGCAGAATTGTTTAAAAACAGCTGGTTGTACGATGAACTTCATAAATCACGTAACTTCAAGCCGTGGATGGCCAAGGGGCTGAAACTGGGTTCGCTGATGTTCGGTATCGACCAGATCGTCTTTGGCGGCAAGGCGCCATGGACGCTGCGCAACAAGACGGCCGACCACGCCAAACTCAAGCCGGCCAGCGAATGTCCGAAGATCGACTATCCGAAACCGGATGGCGTCATTACCTTCGACCGCCTGTCATCAGTCTTCCTGTCGAGCACCAACCATGAGGAAGATCAGCCCTGCCATCTGCAACTCAAGGATGCCGCGGTGCCGATCAGCGTCAACCTGGCCAAGTACGATGCGCCCGAGCAGCGCTTCTGCCCGGCCGGGGTCTATGAAATCCTAGGCCAGGAGGAAGGCCAGCCGCGCTTGCAGATCAACGCGCAAAACTGTGTCCACTGCAAGACCTGCGACATCAAGGATCCGACCCAGAACATCAATTGGGTCGTGCCGCAAGGTGGCGAAGGCCCCACTTACCCCAACATGTAATCATCAACAATCGACATGCCACAGTTCTCGCCCGGGATGGGCGCGAATCGTGGCTTATCGGTTTATAATCCTCGGGCTTAACCCCCCTAGGGAGAACAACACATGGGCTTTCTTGCCGACAAGAAGATTCTGATTACCGGGCTGCTGTCCAAGCATTCCATCGCCTACGGCATTGCCAAGGCCTGTCATCGTGAAGGTGCTCAACTGGCCTTTACTTACCAGAACGAGCGTTTCGAAGATCGCATCAAGAAGTTTGCCGCGGAATTCGGCAGCGACATCACCATTCCGGTCGACGTCAGCAGTGACGAGCAAATCGACAACCTGTTCGTCGAACTCGGCAAGCGCTGGGACGGTCTCGATGGCGTGGTCCACTCCATTGCCTACGCTCCGACCGAAGCCATCGAAGGCGACTTCCTGAACGGCATCTCCCGTGAAGCCTTCCGCATCGCCCACGACATTTCGTCGTACAGCTATGCCGCGCTGGCCAAGGGAGCACGCCCGATGATGCAGGGGCGTCCGAATGCCTCGATGCTCGCCCTCTCCTATCTCGGCGCCGAGCGCACCATGCCCAACTACAACACCATGGGCCTGGCCAAGGCCAGCCTGGAAGCGGCAACCCGCTACCTCGCCTTCTGCCTCGGCCCCGAAGGTATCCGCGCCAACGCCATTTCGGCCGGCCCGATCAAGACCTTGGCCGCCTCCGGCATCGGTAACTTCGGCAAGCTGCTCGCCTACAACTCGCACAATGCCCCGCTGCGCCGCAACGTCACCATCGATGAAGTCGGCAACGCTGCCGCCTTCATGCTCTCCGACCTTGCCAGCGGCATCACCGGCGAAATCATGTATGTCGACGGTGGCATGAACACCACCGCCCTGGGCAACGCGGACCCGCTGCCGGCCTGAACCGACGTTCCGCCGCCCAACAAGAACGCCGATCAGATTCGATCGGCGTTTTTCTTTTAGCCCCCCTGCTGTCACATCCCTCAGGCAGGAACCCGGAACTTCTCCCGCGCCCGCGCGACTTTTTCCGAGATGACACAATCGGGCACGTGGTCGTTTATCAGGCCCATCGCCTGCATGAAGGCAAAAACCGTTGTCGGCCCGACGAACTTCCAGCCGCGCCGCTTCAGGTCTTTGGACAAGGCAACCGACTCTGGCGAGGTGGACATCGTCTGCGCCGGCGGGCGGTTTGCCGGATCGGTTTCGTATTGCCAGAAATAGGCGGCCAGTGACCCGAACTCGTTCTTTAAATTCACGGCGCATCGGGCGTTGTGAATGACGGCTTCGATCTTGCCCCGGTGGCGCACAATGCCTTCATCCTGTAGCAGTTGGATGACTCTCTGCTCGTCATAGCTTGCCACCCGGTTAAAATCGAAGCCGTCGAAAGCACGCCGGAAGTTCTCGCGCTTGGTCAATATCGTTCGCCAACTCAGCCCGGACTGAAAACCTTCCAGGCAAATCTTCTCGAATAGACGAATGTCATCGGCAACAGGGAAGCCCCATTCCTTGTCATGGTAGGCCTCGAATTCGGGGGCAGCTGCGCACCAGCGGCAACGTGGCCGGCCATCGCTCCCGGCAATGGTCGCGCTCATGATGCGAGAGAAGGCGATTTGGCGCCCTCGAGAAGAGCAGTCATGCCCTGAACCATACGTGACGGGGTGACCCGGTGAACTTCAGCCACAACCACGCCATGGATTACGAACGGGTCACGCCCGACTCGCTGTTGAATCTCGGTGAGTGCCATATTCGCAGCCAGCACGACACCACCTTGCGCGGCATCGAGTGAGCCCGCCACCAGGAAAGCCCCCTCCTCGATGCCTTGCTGAATCCAGCGTGCGTGTTCATCCATCCATTGGCCGGCCAGAGCCCGATTGGGGCCGAATTTCAAGAAAACGATATACACGGTGCCTCCTAGATTGGTGGTTGACCTGCTTTGCGAGCCTATCCCGGCGTCGCGATCCTGCCCGGATGCAACGACTCCAGCCAGGCATTGATCAGTTCGACTTCATGGCGGATAAAGGCTTCGTCATGGAAAGTATTGGCCAATGCGGCAATGCCCTGACTACGGGTCAGGAGGTGCATGGCAAGCGCATCCGCTTCGTCACCAAAGCCAAGCGCCTTGAATTGCCCCTCCAACCAGTTACGGAACTGAGCGAAGATCATGCCGGCATCGCCTTGCGCCGGATGCTTCAACTTGGCCAATTCGGCACAGAGCGTTCCCACCGGGCAGCCGTAACGCTGAATGTCCTCGCGGTTATGAACCAGCATGGCCGCAAAGCACCGCAACCGGTCGGATGGCGTCGGCGCATCTCCCGTCCAAGTATCTAGCATGGCTCGCGTGCGGGCGGCCCTTAGTTCGATCACTGCGGCGAGAATCTCGTCTTTCGTCTTGAAGTGGTAGTAGAAGTTGCCGCGTGAAAGCCGGACTTCGTCAGCGATGTCGGCAAACGAGGTTTTTTCGAAGCCATGCCGATAGAACAGCATGTCGGCAGCCTCCACGATTCGTTCGCGCGTGCTGGGTTGGGAGCTGGGGCGGGTCATGGCAGGTCGCCTGCAGTCGGGGCAAAAACAGGATAGTCGACATAGCCTCGCTCGCCGCCGGTATAGAAGGTCTCGGGATCGGGCGCACGCAAAGGCCAGTCGTGCCTGAGCCGCTCGACCAGATCGGGGTTGCCGATGAAAGCGGTACCGAAGGCCACCAGGTCGGCCTTGCCATCGCGCAGCACGTCCAGCGCGCGCGCCTTGTCGTAGCCATTGTTCGCGATGTAAAGCCCGGCGAAGCAACGTCGCAGCGCCCCATAGTCCAGAACACTGGAGTGCGTCATCATGTCACCCTCCAGCACGTGTAAATATGCAAGTTTCGCGTGACCAAGCTGAGTGACAAAGTAAGCGAAATGCTCGTCCGGGTCGCTATCCGTCATGTCGTTGAAGCGGTTTTCCGGACTCAGTCGCACGCCGATGTGCTCACGTAGCCACACCTCCGAAACGGCCTCGATGATTTCCAGCAGAAACGCCAGCCGCCGGGCGGGTGTGCCGCCGTAGTTATCTGTCCGATGATTGCTTCCGTTGCGCAGAAACTGATCGATCAGGTAACCGTTCGCACCATGGATTTCCACGCCGTCGAAACCGGCTGTCCTGGCCAGTTGGGCGGCGGCCCTGAATTGCTCGACGACGCCGGCAATTTCGTTGGTGCGCAACGCTCGCGGCGATACGAATGCCTGCATGCCGTTACAGGTAACCGCCATGCCTTGCGGCTGAATGGCGGAAGGTGCAACCGGCTCGGCTCCTTCGGGCTGCAGACTGGGGTGCGATATCCGGCCGCAATGCTGCAATTGCGCAAAAATCCGGCCTCAGCGTGCGTGAACCGCTTCGGTCACCTGACGCCAGCCGGCAAGCTGTGCCGCGCTGAAGAGACCGGGCGTGCAGGGGTAGCCGACAGCCTGGGGCGAAATCGGTACCGATTCCGAGATAATCAATCCCGCATCCGCCCGCTGACCATAATACGAGGCCATCAGAGCCGTCGGAACACCCTCCGCATTTGCCCGGTTGCGGGTCATCGGAGCCATCACGATACGGTTGGGCAGATTGAAATCGCTCAGGCTCAGAGGAGAGAAAAGTCCGGTCATGACCAAGTGCTCCATCATAAATAAGTCAACTGACCTATAGCGTAGGACAATTGACCTATTTCGTCAACCGCGCGCATTCTTGGATGAAGGCAGCTCCGAACAACTGCCTGGCAAAGGCATAAAAAAACGGGCCGCAGCCCGTTTTTCCGATATCAGGTTGCCGCAGGAGATTACTTCTCCTTGGCCTCCAGTGCAGCCTGGTTGATTTCAACCTTGTAGCGGGCACGCAGAGCGGCGAGGTAGAGCTGGATTTCTTCCTTGGCCACCAGGTTGCCCAGTTGCTGGGTCATGCCCTTGCGGGTGGCATCGTCGATCTTGTCACCCGGGACGACCTTGTTCAGTTTCACCAGGGCATAGCCGGAACCCGGCAATTCGACGCCGGTGTAGGCCGGCAGCTTGGCGGTTTCAAGGCGGAATACCGCTTGTGCCTCGACCGGGGAAATGGCGCGGAAATCGAGGCGGGATACGGTCTTGGCTGCGCCCCAGTTGAGCTTGTCCTCACCCTTATTCAGGGCGGCCAGACGCTCGGCACCATCCTTGGCGGCCAGTTTCTGGGCCTCCTGGCGCTTGAGCAGGGTTTCGATACTGACCTTGACGCTTTCGAACGGCTGCAGCGCAGCGGGTTTGTAATCGAGGACGCGGGCGGAAACCAGGGTATTGGGAGCAATTTCCACCGCTTCGGTGTTGCGCTTGTTCTTGACCGAATCGCCTGAGAACAACGAAGCAAGAATCTTTTCGTTACCCATCACGCCATTGGCGGGCGAAGCCTGACGGCCCAGCCAGTCGGTCTGCTTGACGGTCAGCTTGAACTTTTCGGCAACCGGGCCGAGGCTGTCGGACTGCTCATAGACCATGTTGCTGAAAGCTTCGGCCGCTTCGGCAAATTTACGCGATGCGGCCGTCTTCTTCAGTTCGGCCTCGATCTCGCCACGGACTTCGGCCAGCGGCTTCTCCTTGGCGGCATGAATACCGGTGACCTTGATGATGTGGAAGCCGAAATCGGATTCGACCACGCCGGAGATTTCGCCTTCCTTGAGGCTGAAGGCACTGTCCTCGAAGGACTTGACCATCATGCCGCGACCGAAGAAGCCGAGATCGCCTCCCTTGGCGGCGGAACCCGGGTCGTCGGAGTTCTTCTTGGCCAGATCGGCAAAAGCGGCCGGCGTCTTGCGGATTTCAGCCAGAAGTTGTTCGGCCTTGGCTTTGGCCTTGTCCTTGCCGAGTTTGTCGGAGGCCACCAGGATATGGCTGGCACGGCGCTCTTCCGGCTGCTGGAAGCGATCCTTGCGGCTGTCGTAGGCGGCCTTGATTTCGGCTTCGTTGACGCTCAACTGGGCGCCGATGGTTTCCATCGACAGGACGACGTATTCGGCCTTGGCGAGTTCCGGCGTCTGGAACTGCTTGCTGTTTTCGTCGTAGAACTTCTTTGCCGCATCGTCGGCCAGCTTGACCTTGTCGAGATAGCTATCGACATTCAGGCGATATTCGACGATTTCGCGCTTTTCGGTTTGCAGGGCCAGCAGGCGGTCGCTGACCGTACGGGCAACCAGGCCGGATTGGCCGAGGGCGCCGGCCAGTTGCTGAACGGTCAAATCCTGGCGCAGCTGGGCTTCGAAACCTTGCGGCGACATGCCTTGTGCGCGCAATGCGGCTTCGTAGCGTTCAACCGAGAACTTGCCGTCGACCTTGAAGGCCTCGACCGAACCGACCATCTGGCGCACCGCATCGTCGCTGGCGAACATCCGGTTCTTGCCGGCTTCGATCAGCAGCAGGCGCTGGTTGATCAGGTCATCGAGAATCGCCTTGCGAGCTTCGGGGTTGTCCAGCATTTTGGGATCGAACTGCGCACCGAGCTGGGTGCGCAGGCGCTCCTGCTGCTCGCGCAGGGTTTGCTGGAACTGTTGGTGGGTGATCTTGATGTCGCCGATGGCGGCTACGTCGCCACCGGCCCCGGAATTGCGTACGTAGGAATCCACGCCGAAAAAGGCGAACGGCAGGGCGATCAGCGCAAGGAAAACCTGGACGATTCTTTTGTTGTTGCGGACTGCGTCGAACATGAGCAGAAAAATCCTTCGGATGCGTTCAGAAAGGCAAAAAGCAGCTTGCCCAAAAAAGGGGAATCATACCGTAGTTTGCCCCTGCCCTATTTGATTTGGGCGCCCGAAAACAGGATGCCGAGGCGACGCACGGCGTCTTCGATTTCCGGCGTATGGGGATTGCCGCAGTTCAGGCGCAGGCAATTGCGGTACATGCCGCTGGCAGAAAACAGCTCGCCCGGCACGTAGGCAAGGTTTTCGGCGACCGCCCGCTCGTACAGCTCGGTCGCATCGATTCCCTCGGGCAACTCGATCCACAGGACAAATCCCCCCTGCGGCCGTGAAATCCGGGTGCCGGGCGGAAAATGAAGGGAGACGGCCGCGCTCATCGCGTCGACCTGGGATTGGTAGCAGCGCCGCAGGGTTCGCAGGTGACGCTCGTAGGCGCCCGACTCGAGATATTCGGCCAGCACGCGCTGGGTGATCGGGTTCGTCGCGCCGCTGCCGATGGTTTTCTGCAAGGCGATGGCGCTCCGGCGATGCCCGGCGGCGACATAACCGATTCGTAACGACGGCGACAGGCTCTTCGAGAACGACGAGCACAGCATGACGTTGCCGCTGGTATCGAAAGCCTTGATCGGCCACGGGCGCCCTTCGGCAAGGTGCAAATCCCCGTAGATGTCATCCTCGATGATCGGTACACCGCGCTCGGCGGCTAGATGGGCCAATGCCCGTTTGCGTTCGTCGGGCATCTGGGAGCCCAGCGGGTTGCTGCCGTTCGATACCAGCAGGCAGGCAGCGATGCCGCCGTTGCGCGTGGCCAGATCGAGTGCCTCGACCGACATGCCGGTTCGCGGATCGGTCGGTATCTCCAGGGCGCGCAGCCCCTGCTTCTCGAGCAGTTGCAGCATCAGGTAATAGGCCGGCGATTCGACGGCCACCGTGTCGCCAGGTTTGGTAATGGCGCGCAGGCAGAGAGCAAGCGCCTCGGTGCAGGAATTGGTGATGACGAATTCCTCGGCCGCCAGCGGTCCGCCCCAGGCCAGGGAACGCCTGACCAGCTGCCGCACCAGCACCGGATCGTCCATGTTGATGTGGCTGCCGCTGCAGAGCAGATCGGGATGGCGGCGGGCCACGCCGGCATACAGGCGGTGCAGCGCCGCGACCGGCATGAGTTCCGAAGCCGGCAACGCCGCCGCCAACGGTGCCACGCCGGGACGGATGCCGGCTTGCATCACGCGCACCAGGCGTTGCGAGATATCGACCGCCAGGGGCATGTCGGGCGTCGTCCGCAGCAAGGGCTCGGCATGCGCCATCCTTGTCCGGCGGACATAGAAGCCGGATTGCGGGCGGGCCTCGATCAGGCCCCGGTTTTCGAGTTGGCGCATCGCCTGTACGACGGTGCTGACCGATACGCGGCGCTCCTCTGCCAGTCGACGCACCGAGGGCAGCCGGTCGCCGTGCTTGAGCACGCCGCCGGCCATCATTCCAGCCAGTTCGTCGGCCAGTTTTTCATATCGCAAGAAGTCTTCGCGCATGCCACACCAATACAGTGAGGTTGGAAAGGGGGCAATACAGTTTATTTTTTTAGAAACTGTATTGATCACAATTTAATTTCATTGTGACTGTATCACTCATTGTGCAAAGCCTACACTTTTCACCGACAAAGCATGGAGGGTGAAATGAATATCGAATGGCTGAACAGCGAACTTTTCCTGACCGAAGGCAGGCCGCTACGGGTAACCGGCGCGCGTGGCATACGTGTCTGCTGCCTGCAGGGCACAGTCTGGATCACGACGACAGGCCGGGCTGAAGACATTTTTCTTCGCAGCGGCCAATGGCATGAAATCGACAGCCAGGCACTGACGCTCATCGAGGGTGTCGGCCAAGCGCAGATTCGTTTTGAATGTCCCGCCGTCGTTCGGGTTGCATCGAGGCGCTGGTGTCGCCTGGGCGACGAACTGGCAATGGTGTTGCGTGAAACTGCAGCGCGGATCAGTCGAACAGGCAGGGCTGCATAGGGGCGAGATTCTCCCGCTTGACGGTCAGCCGGACGGGAATCCCCTGCCGGCCGATCGCCTCGACAACCATTCGCCCGCCCGAGGCTTCGGCGATCACCCGGACATTGCGCTCCGCCTTGCTGCTTCGCCCGCGGTAGGCCACAAATGTACCGGCTGCGGGAAACGAAGAGAATTTGTCACGGGGCATCTTGGCTTGTCCTGTTGATCTAGACAGCCGAAGGCTACCTCCGAACAAGATTTTAACGAATACTGTACATCCATACAGTTATCGTTTAATGTGCACTCACGGCCAAACAACTGGCTATTCATACAGTTAATCGCACACCCTCCGGAGGTCACCATCATGGAACGCATTCAGAAACTATTTGAACTGCTGGCCGGCATTTCCGCCGAAGAAGACGCACGCCTCGCCCGCGCCAAGGCCATCTTTGCCGACAATCGCTGGGATTCGACTGCGCTGAATGTCCCGGCCTGCTGGCGACGCCGGCAACGGATCAGCATCTAAACAGAGGAAATTCGTCCCGCGTTTTCGCTGGCGGGGAACTGGAAATGGGGTAGTCAACCCCTTTGTCCGGGCACAATCGTCATCTTCCCCCATTTGCCCAAGCGCCCCGCTGCGGCATAATCCGGCCTACCGCCGGAATTGCTTTACTTTCCGGTCTTTTTTACCCGGAGAATACGACGCATGAAGCGTATCGACATCGACAGCGCCATACGCTTGCACAACCAGTGGCGACGCCAGTTCCTCAACGCCTTTGCCGGCGGGGACTACGCCGACATGCCACTGTCGGAACACCGTTGCTGTTCGCTCGAGCAGGAATTGTCGCCGCGCGTTGCCAATGGCGACAATAGCGTGCTGGCCGCCTTGCTGGCCGCCGACCGGCATTTCCATGCCCTGGCCAACGAGATCATCGATCTGAGCAACAACGGCCTCGGCGACTCAGCCGACTTGCTGCTTCCCGACCTGAACGAAGCCGCCCATCGCCTGATCGCCCACCTCGACGATGCGCGCCTTGTTCTTGCCGACGAGTAGACAACCAGCTAATCGCCTTCGTACGCACTAAAAAAAGCAGCCTTGATGGCTGCTTTTTTTATGGCTTGTCTTGTCGGGCAACGTACATCACCGGGATGTATCCGGTTTCCGGCGGACAGACGGCGCGTTATTCGACTGTCTTCAGCCACTGCCCCGGAGACAGGCCCCTAATCATGCGAAAAGCCCGTGCCAAGGCGGCTGCACTGCCGTAACCGACGGCATCGGCGGTCCATGCCACCGATTTTCCATGGCGCAGGTGCTTGCCGGCCAGATCGATCCGCCATGCCGAGAGATAAGCGCCGGGGGTGCAGCCGATCGTTTCCCGGAATACGGTTGCAAAGCGTGCCCGCGACATACCGGCGACCTCAGCCATCCCTTCCAGCGTCCATGCCTCAGCCGGTTGTTCGTGGATAGCCGTGATCGCCTTGGCCAAACGCTTGTCGGCCAGGCCGGCCAGCAGCCCCGTCGATACCGATTCGCCATTCATCAGGTAGCGCAGGAGATGTATCAGGAGCAGTTCGGACAAGCGGTTCATCGCGGCCTGGCGTCCACACAAGTTGCCGTTGGATTCTGCGACCAGTAAATCCAGCGTTGTCTTCATGTCCGGCATTTTGGCCAGCGGAATATGGAGCATGTCCGGCAGGGCGCGGGCGATCGGATTGCCTGCCACCGAGCCGAGATCGATCCGGGAACAAATCAGATCCGCAGCCTTCCCTTCCGGCGCGATGAAAACATGGCGCGCCTGGCGTGGATACAGCAACAGACAGGGTTCATTCAGGTCCAACGGCGGGTGTCGGTCGGAAGTCACCCGAACCACCCCGCTCCGCAGCAGATGCAGAAAACCATGCGTACTGTCGTAAACCGCCTGTCCGCAGAACTGACCGGTGTGGAAGACCTCGGTACTCAGGGTGTAGTGCTGCAGAAGCACTGCGAGCCTGTCCATAAGCAATACTCCTGGTATTAATTTTGATACTCAATGATTCATATCGTATCAGAAAAAGGCCGATTATCTGCTCCATGCACTTTTGCATGACACCAAGGAGATCGAAATGCCTTTTATCCATCCAGTCAATCCTGAACAAGCCAATCCCGAAGTCACCGGCACGCTTGCCGCCGTCAAAGGCAAATTGGGCATGGTACCCAATCTGTTTGCCACGCTTGCCCATGCACCAACGGTGCTGAAGGGATACCTGGGCCTGGCCGACACACTTGCCGGAGGGCGCCTGACGTCGGCACAACGGGAAATCATTGCACTGGCCGTCGGCCAGGCCAATGCCTGCCAATACTGCCTGAGCGCGCATACCCTGCTCGGCCGGGGGGCTGGCCTCAATGCCGACGCTATTGCGCTGGCTCGTACCGGCAGTGCCGCAACGCAGCTGGATGCGGCGCTTGCCGGACTGGCCCGGAAGTTGACGGAACGGCGCGGCAAGCTGGACTCGTCCGATCTGGAAGCGTATCGCCGTGCCGGGGTCGATGACGGACTCCTGCTTGAAGTGGTGGCGGCTGTCGCTCTGAATACGCTGACCAACTACGCCAACCACGTCGCGGGTACCGAAGTGGATTTCCCGGTCGTTAAGGTCTAACCGATTCACCCTGTCGGAAACTCTGTCTGCGATGGAGTTTCCGACAGCAGACCGAGGTAACAGGAGAATCATCATGAAAGCAAAATTAGCCCTCGCCGCCGTCGCATCGACACTTGCCATGCCGCTGCTGGCGGCAGATTCATTCTCGCCGTACGTGAACGACAAGGGACAGATCAATTTGCCCAAGAACTTCCGCAGCGAATTCGTTCACCTCGGCTCGTGGGCCGTTACCGACGAAAAGTCGGCTGCTCACGGCTTCCACGATGTTTATACGGAACGCAAATCGCTGGACCACTACCGCAAGACCGGAAAATTTCCCGATGGCGCAACGCTGGTCAAGGAAATCCGCAAACTGGAAACCGGCCCCCTGACCACGGGCAACCCGGTGCATTGGGCGGGCGCCCCGGCCGTTTGGTTCGTCATGATCAAGGATGGCAAAGGCCGTTTCCCGGGCAACCCGCTTTGGGAGGATGGCTGGGGTTGGGCCATGTACAAGTCGGACGATCCGCTGAAAAACATGGCGACCAGCTATCGGGCAGACTGTCAGGCATGCCATGTTCCGGCCGCGCAGACTGACCGGGTATTCGTTCAAGGCTACCCATTGCTGAAAAAACACTAAATTTTCCTGCAAAAAAGGAGCGCCTTAGCGCTCCTTTTTTGCGATCAATTCGCTTAGCCCACCCAGCGTCGGGCGTTGCGGAACATGCGCATCCATGGCGAATCCTCGCCCCAGTTTTCCGGGTGCCAGGACATCTGCACGGTGCGGAAAACGCGTTCCGGGTGCGGCATCATGATCGTGAAACGGCCGTCGGCCGTGGTCACCGCCGTCAGGCCGCCCGGCGAACCGTTCGGGTTGTACGGATAGACTTCGGTCGGCTCGCCCTTGTTATCGACATAGCGCACGGCAGACAGCACCTTGCCTTGATCGTCGGCGTTGTCGAACACAGCCCTGCCCTCGCCGTGCGAGACAACGATGGGCACCTGCGAGCCTTCCATGCCCCGGAAGAAGATGGACGGAGACTCCAGTATCTCGGTCATCACGAAGCGTGCCTCGAACTGCTCGACCTTGTTGCGGCGGAAAGCCGGCCAATGCTCGGCGCCCGGGATGATGGACTTCAACGCACTCATCATCTGGCAACCGTTGCAGACGCCCAGGGCAAAGGTATCCGGACGGTTGAAGAAGGCGGCGAATTCATCGCGGCAACCTTCATGCATCAGGATGGTCCGCGCCCAGCCGAGGCCGGCACCAAGCACGTCGCCGTAGGAGAAGCCGCCGCAGGCAACCAGGCCCTTGAAGTCCTTGAGGCTGACGCGGCCAGCCAGGATGTCGCTCATATGGACGTCGACCGAGGCGAAACCAGCGCGATCAAAAGCGGCAGCCATTTCGTAATGACTATTGACGCCCTGCTCGCGCAGGATGGCGACGCGCGGACGGCCGCTGACCTGTGCATAGACCTGGGTGAAATCTTCCTGCGGATCGAAAGTCAGCTTCGGCGTCAGGCCGGGATCGGCGACGTCGAGGATGCGGTCGAATTCCTGCTGGGCGCAGCTCGGGTTGTCGCGCATGGCCTGCATCTGGTAGCTGGTTTCCGACCAGGCGCGCTGCAGGTCGACGCGCTTCTCGCGCAGCACACGCTTGGCGTTACGGGTAACACGAATTTCGTCCCACTCGTTCAGGGTACCGACGAAGTGATACGGAACACCGCAGGCACGCAGAATCGGCGTGACCTTCTCGCGATCTTCACGGCGAATCTGGATCAGCGCGCCAAGCTCCTCGTTGAACAGGGCACGGACGATATGTTCGAAATCGCGGCCGGCCAGCAGGTCCGGGCGCTTCTCGGCACCGTCGACATCGAGCGCGGCACCATCGAAACACAGGCCGTCGAGGTCGAGCGACACGCCGCGATGGCTGGCGAAGGCCATTTCGCAGGCGGCGACGAACAGGCCGCCATCGGAACGGTCGTGATAGGCGAGCAGCATGCCTTCGCGGTTGAGCTTCTGCACGGCATCGAACAGGCCCTTCAGCTTGGCGGGGTCGTCGACGTCCGGCGCATCGCTGCCGGTGGCGTTATAGACCTGGGCCAAGGCCGAGCCGCCCAAGCGGTTCTGGCCGAGATCGAGTAGCAGCAGTTCGGTTTCGCCCTGGTCGACAGCCAGTTGCGGGGTCTTGGTCTTGCGCACATCGTCGACGGCGGCAAAGGAAGTGACGATCAGCGACAACGGCGACACCACCTGCTTCTTCTCGCCCTGCTCTTCCCAGGCGGTACGCATCGACAGCGAATCCTTGCCGACCGGGATCGAGACGCCAATCGCCTTGCACAGGTCGGAGACGGCCTCGACGGTGTCGAACAGGCGGGCATCCTCACCCGGCACGCCGCACGGCGCCATCCAGTTGGCGGAGAGCTTGACCTTGCCCAGTTCGCCGATGTCGGCGGCAGCCAGGTTGGTCAGCGCTTCGCCGATGGCCATGCGGCCGGAAGCCGGGGCGTCGAAGACGGCCAGCGGAGTGCGCTCGCCCATGGCGAAGGCTTCGCCCAGATACCCCTGGTAGCCCATCGTGGTCACGGCCACGTCGGCCACCGGCACCTGCCACGGGCCGACCATCTGGTCACGGGCGGTCATGCCGCCGACCGAACGGTCGCCGATGGAGATCAGGAAGGTCTTGTCGGCGATGGTCGGCAGACGCATCAGGCGATAGGCGGCATCCTTCAGTTCGATGGCGGTGGCGTCGAAGGAAACGAAGGTTTCCGGCTGGTGCGTCACATCGCGGGTCATGCGCGGCGGCTTGCCAAGCAGCGCTTCCATTTCCATATCGACCGGATTGACACCGAAATGGGCGTCGGTGACGGTCAGGTGGCCGTCGCCGGTCGCTTCGCCGACCACGGCAAACGGGCAACGCTCGCGCTCGCACATGGCCTGGAATTCGGCGATGCGGTTGGCCGGAATGGCCAATACGTAGCGTTCCTGCGATTCGTTGGACCAGATTTCGGCCGGCGACATGCCCGGCTCTTCGGTCGGCACCTTGCGCAGGTCGAAGACAGCGCCGACGCCACCCGAATGGGCCAGTTCCGGCAAGGCGTTGGACACACCGCCAGCACCGACGTCGTGCACCGACAGGATGGGATTGTTCTTGCCCATCTGCCAGCAACGGTCGATGACCTCCTGCGCACGGCGCTGGATTTCCGGATTGCCGCGCTGCACGGAGGCAAAGTCGAGGTCTTCGGCATTGACGCCGGCGGTCATCGACGACGCAGCGCCACCGCCGAGGCCGATCAGCATGCCCGGGCCGCCCAGCTGCACAAACTTGGTGCCGACCGGGAAGGTTTCTTCCTTGAACGACTGCTCGGCCTGGATGCTGCCCAGGCCGCCGGCGATCATGATCGGCTTGTGGTAGCCGCGCACGGTGCCGGCCACGTCCTGTTCATAGGTGCGGAAATAGCCGGTCAGGTTCGGGCGGCCGAATTCGTTGTTGAAGGCGGCGGCGCCGATCGGGCCTTCGAGCATGATGTCGAGCGCCGAAGCGATGCGCGACGGGCGGCCGTAGGCCTTTTCCCACGGCTGCGGAGCATCCGGCAGGTTCAGGTTGGAGACCGAGAAGCCGCACAGGCCGGCCTTCGGCTTGGAGCCCTTGCCGGTGGCGCCCTCGTCGCGAATTTCGCCGCCGGAACCAGTCGAGGCGCCCGGGAACGGGGAAATGGCGGTCGGGTGGTTGTGCGTCTCGACCTTGGTCAGGATGTGGGTCAGCTCTTCCTTGTAGCTGTAGCCGCGGTCGGCATCCGGGTAGAAACGCTGGATGGTCGCCCCTTCGATGATCGAGGCGTTGTCGGCGTAGGCCATGACCGTACCTTGCGGCGCGGCGGCATGGGTTTCGCGGATCATGCCGAACAGCGTCTTGTCCTTCTTCTCGCCGTCGATCACCCACGAGGCGTTGAAGATCTTGTGGCGACAATGCTCGGAGTTGGCCTGGGCGAACATCATCAACTCGACATCGGTCGGATTGCGTTTGGCCGTCGTGAAGATGTTGAGCAGGTAATCGATTTCGTCGTCCGACAGCGCCAGGCCCAGCGTGCTGTTGGCCTCGATCAGCGCAGCCTTGCCGCCAGCCAGCACGTCGACGGTATTCAGCGGCTTCGGCTCAAAATGGCGGAACAGCTCACCGGCATCGGCAAAGCCGGCCAGCACCGAATCGGTCATGCGGTCGTGCAACAGGGCCGCAACCGTCTTCTTTTCATCCGCAGTCAAGGCGCGGCCGCCGCGTACCACGACGTGGTAGGCGATCACGCGTTCGATGCGCTCGATGGCGTCAAGGTCGCAGTTCCAGGCGATATCGGTTGCCTTGGACGACCACGGAGAAATGGTGCCGATGCGCGGCGTCACCAGGAACAGTTCGCCCTTGTCCTCGCCGGCCGGCTTTTCCTCCAGCAGTTGCGCCAGCTTGGAACGCTCGTCGGCGTTCAGCGCCCGGCGCAGCGCGGTGACATGCCAGTAATCGGCAGCCACCGACTCGATGTCGGAGACGGCGGCAGTCAGGCGGGCTTGCAGGCGTTGCAGGCGGAAAGCGGAAAGAGCGTTGTCGCCCTTGAGGCAAAGAATATCGGCCATGGAGAGGTGAAATCGGGTTAGGCGGGAAGGCCGGCATTATACCTGAGGCGGGGTGCTCCCGGGTTTTGGCAAATCCTGGGCGCCCCTCCGCCCCGGACGGCGACTTTTCAAGTCGCTGAATGTCAGCTCACCGCCTTTGCCCGCCAACTTTTCCTTGCTTGCTCCAATAAGCAAAGGGTTCTTCGTAGACCTCGGCATCCAGCTCGGCAACCCGTACCTGCAAGCGGGCCTGGGCATCGGCAACGGCCTGGTTGTAGACGACCGGCCCGATTTCCTTGAGAAAGAAGCTGAGGAGCGCTCCCGCAGCCAGGTTGCCGATTTCCTCATCGAGGTTTTCGGCAAAATAACGCTGAATCGATGCGACGGCAGCCTTGCTGGCGTCGTTGGAAATTTCGATGGTCATGGCCGTTGGCCCCCGATAATGGCTATTTGGGAGAAAGAACGCGGGGCACGTCTTTGTTTCATGCGTCGGCCAGCGCCTTCGTGATCAGTGGCAGCAAGGCCTCCGGCAACTGGATACCGCCACTGGTCGCAAAAGCACGCGCCGCTTCGGACATTTTCTTCCATGTCTTGCGGATGATGCCGAGCCACTTGTCTTCACTGTAGTCGGCATGCTGACCGGCGAAGCCAAGCATGTAGTGCTCCATGAAGACCAGGCTGGCCACGTCTTCCACCAACTGTGCGTCGGGATTGGCCTTGATTCCCTCCTTGCCGACCGCCGCCTTGACCTGTGCGACGATCGCCTCGTCATAGCCGGCCTGGCGCATCAGTTCGCCGGCCGTTTCCGCATGCAAGCGATAAAGCCCGGTTCGCCAGGCAAAGTAGCCCGGCTTGCCGAGCGGATAATTGCTGCGCGGCACCGTCCACCGCCGGATGTGCTGGGCGCGCACGGCCAACTGTGCGACTTCGCCGGCCTGTGGAGCGAACCGGCCGATCATGTCGGTCATGCGCCGGGCGTACAGCAACTCCTTGGGCTGCCCGTCCTCCCGGTTGGGGTCTTCGGCATTGGCGGCATCGAACAGGGCGATACAGTGGGTGAAGCGTTCGTGGCTGGTGGTCATTCGGTTTCCCGGGATCGTTCGTGGCGTGGATATTGGATACAACAGACGCAAGGGTAGCCGTGCCACGAGGGACAGGCAATTACCGGACGATTCGCAGGCGGTCGAACGCACCGATTCGCGGCCTTCTTCCGCCCACACCTCCCGAAACACCGTTGCCACCTGGCTTTGGACAAAGCGCTGACCATGACACAAGTTTGGTGTAGCCTTGCGGCCTTTTTCGAGTACGGCACCCCCTCGGCCATGACGCCAGGATTACAGCGCACCACCTTCAACCGATCCGGCCTGGTCCGGCTCCTTTCCGAAATTACCCCGGAACCCGTTGATCCCAAATACGATTTTGGCGAGCGACTGGGCAAGTGGCTTGATTTCGCGGATGCCCTCGCCCTCTTTTCGGCGCTCAATGCCGACGCCGCGCGAACGGCAGCGCCGGCAAGCCTTGCCAACGCCAGCCCTATGGCGGCGCAACTGACCCGCGTTCGTGAAAACCTGAGCAGCTCCATTCAGAACGATGGCGTGTTCAGCGAAGGAACCGCCCGCGTTCGCTTTCCGACCCCGTTGCCGCAAGCCACCGCCAAGGAAGCCGCCGATTTTGCGCCCTACCATCGTTACTACCTGGCCCACCAGCGCGACATGGCGAGTGCCATTTCCGCCTTGCGGAGCAACGCCAGGAAGGCTCTCGCCGCCCGTTCGCCAGCGCATCGCCAATTGGCCGAACTGGATGCGAATTTCGATAAAATACTGATCGTTCGCGAGCGCAACCTGCTCGGCAATATCCCGATTCTGCTCGCCCGACGCTTCGCCCAGCGCTATCAGGACCACCAGGCAAGCTTGCCGGCCGATGCCCAAGATGACCCGGCGCTTTGGACACAACCGGGGAGGTGGCTCGAAGCCTTTTGCCAGGACACCCAGGCCATGCTGCTGGCCGAACTCGATTTGCGCCTGAAACCGGCCGCCGGGCTGATCGCCGCCCTTGGCCAGGAAGACAACACCACGCCATGAACCGCAATTTCTGTATCTCCGCCTTCGTCCTCGGCCTGCTTGCCGCACTCTGGGTTGCCTCCAGCTACATAGGGGGCAGCCATCTGGCCCTGGTCGTCACGCTGGTCATCACCGCCGTCTATATCGCCGGCGCCATTGAACTGCGTCGTTTCCACGGCAACACCGAAGGCCTGGCCAAGGCCCTGCGCGCCATTCCGGACGACCTGGCCCACCTCGGCGAATGGCTGCAGCAGGTGCCGGCGCCACTGCAGAATACCGTCCGCCTGCGCATCGAAGGCGAGCGTGCCGCCCTGCCCGGCCCCGGCCTGACGCCTTATCTGGTCGGACTGCTGGTGCTGCTCGGCATGCTCGGCACTTTCCTCGGCATGGTCGTTACGCTCAACGGCGCCGTGCTGGCGCTGGAAAGCACCACCGACCTGCAAACCATCCGCGCCGCGCTGGCCGCGCCGGTCAAGGGCCTCGGCGTCGCCTTCGGCACCTCGGTGGCCGGTGTCGCCACCTCGGCCATGCTCGGCCTGATGTCTGCCCTTTGCCGCCGTGACCGCCTGCGTATCGGCCAACTGCTCGACAGCAAGATCGCCAGCGCCCTGCGCGATTTTTCGCTCACCCACCAGCGCCAGGAAACCTTCAAGGCCTTGCAGGCCCAGTCGCAGGCCCTGCCCGATCTGGTTACCACGCTTCAGGCAATGATGAGCCAGATGGCCGAACAGAATCGGGAACTCGGCGCCAGCCTGCTTGCCGGGCAGCAACAGTTCCACGCCGAAGCCAAGGCCCTCTATACCGACCTCGCCCAATCCGTGGACCAGTCCCTCAAGGCCAGCCTGAAAGACAGCGCCACCGTCGCCGCCGAAACCATCCAGCCAGTCGTCACCGCGACCATGGAAGGCATCGCCGCCCAGACGCGCGACCTCCACGACAAGCTGTTCGGCTCCGTGCAGACCCGCCTCGACGACGTCGCCGGCCGCTTTGCGGAAACCCTTGGCACCGTCGGCGACACCTGGACGCAGGCTGTTGCCCGCCAGGAGCAGGCCACCGACACCCAGCACCAGAACCTCCAGGCGGCACTGCAAGGCTATGCCGACAGCTTCGAGCTGCGCTCGGGCGTTTTGCTGGCCTCGGTTGAAGGCTTGCACGCCAGCCTGCAAGGCGATGCCGAACAGCGCAATGCGGCGCTGATCGCCGCCACCCGCGATACCCATCAACAACTCGCAGATACCGTCACCCGCCAACTGGATGGCGTCGCCAGGCGCTTCGACGAGGCTGTCGGTCGGGTTTCCGCTACCTGGGACAAGGCCGTCGACCAGCAAGGCCAAGCCAGCGACGTACTACATCGCAACCTGCAAACTGCGCTCACCGCCTTTGCCGACACCTTTGCCGAGCGGGCCCATGCCCTGCTGGCGGCGGTCGACAGCAACCAGGCCGCCATCCGCAGCGAGATCACGGCGGTTCATGCCGAACTGGCCGCAGCCACCCGCGCCGAGCAAAGCGCCCTGACGCAACAGGTCGCCACCCAGCTCGATGGCCTGGCCCAGCGTTTCGACGGCGCCGTCGGTACGGTATCCGAAACCTGGATCCGCGCCCTGGCCAGCCACGAACAGGCCAGCGAACGCCTGACGACGGCGCTCGACAAGACCCAGACCGGCCTGGTCGATACCTTCGCCGAACGCAGCGCGGGCCTGTTCGCCGAACTGCGCGCCCAGCAGGCGGCGTGGCAAAGCGAATGGAATGCCGGCGAAGCCGACCGTCAGCGCGCCTACACCGATGCCCTGCAAACGCTGGCTGGCCGCCTGGAGAGCCAGTGGCAGAGCGCCGGTGCAGCGACACTGGCGCAGCAGGAACAGATCACCCGCAGCCTGGCCGACACCGCCCGCGATGTCGTTGCCACCACACAGGCCCAGGCCCGGACGACCATCGACGAAGTCACCCGCCTGATGCAGACTGCTGCCGAGGCGCCGAAGGCCGCCGCCGAGGTCATCGGCCAGTTGCGCCACGAACTCTCCGCCAGCATCGCCCGCGACAACAGCCTGCTCGAAGAACGCAGCCGCATCATGGAAACGCTGGCTGCCTTGCTCGATGCCATCAACCACGCCTCGACCGAACAGCGCAGTGCCATCGACGCCCTGGTCGTCTCGTCGTCCGAGCTGCTCGAACGCGTCAGCGGCCAGTTCGCCAGCAAGGTCGACAGCGAAGCCGGCAAGCTGGTGGAAGCCGGTGCCAGCGTCGCCGGCAGCGCCATCGAGGTGGCCAGCCTGGGCGAGGCTTTCGGCACTGCGGTCCAGCTGTTCACCGAGGCTAACGACAAGATGATGGGGGCCCTGCAGCGCATCGAGGGCGGCCTCGCCAAGGCGCTCACCCGCAGCGACGAACAGCTCGCCTACTACGTCGCCCAGGCGCGCGAACTGATCGACCTCAGCATCCTGTCGCAGAAGAAGATGGTGGACGACCTGCAGCGCGTCACCAGCCTGTCTGACAAAGCGGTCGAGGCCTGAGCATGGAACAGATCGACGCCGGCGTCGAACACGACACCCCGATCTGGGCCGTCTTCGGTGACCTGATGTCCGGCCTGCTCGGCGCCTTCGTGCTGATCCTCGTCGGCGTGCTCGGCGTACAACTTGAACTGGTGAGCAGCCTGGAAGCCGAAATCCAGAAACGCCAGCAGGAAGAAGCGCGCCGCATGGCCCTCGAAAAGGCCCTCGCCGGCCCGCTCGCCTCAGGCCGCGTCACGCTCAACAACGGCAAGATCGGCATCAGCGGCAACGTCCTGTTCGCACTCAATTCCGACCAGTTGCAGCCGGAAGGCAAACAACTCCTGAAGAGCCTCGCCCAGCCCATCGCCGCCTACCTGTCGGTCGGCGAGCAGATGCTGATGGTCAGCGGCTTCACCGACGACATGCCGGTACGCGGCAGCAACAGCAAATTTACCGACAACTGGGAACTGTCCGCGCAACGCGCCCTCACCGTCACCCGGACCCTGATCGACGACGGGGTGCCGTCCGACGCCGTCTTTGCTGCCGCATTCGGCGCGCAACAGCCGGTGGCCTCCAACGCTGATGCCGAAGGGCGCGCCCGTAACCGCCGCGTCGAAATGGCCCCGGTTCCCAAGAGCAGCAAGACGGTCAAGGAAGGCAATGGCTGACACGACGGGCAGCGCCAGCGATCCGCAGTCCCGCCTGGACGCCCTGCGCGCCAGCGGTGCTGATCGTCGCGACCCGGTACGCTTTGCCTACATCGAATCGCTGGAGCGCCGCGCCGCCAAGCAACCAGAGGCCGTTCGCCAAGCCCTGCTGGCCCGCATCAACACCGCCGCCGACCAACTGGCAGCCTTACCGGGCCCGTCCGTCGAGACACCCGCCGAGAACGCCTCCACCAGCCCCCTGGCCGAACTGCTCGCCTATATCGGCCAGCATGCCCATGAACAGCCGACAATGCCCCATTCGGCCGCAACTTCGCCGAACACCCAACGACAGACCAGACCCCGCGCTCCGCGGGCGCCGGAACTCAAGTCCGTGGCCTATTTCCGCAACACTTGGTCCAAGCTCAGCGCCGAGCAACAACTGACCCAGACGTTGGCCCAGGCCCCGGAAAATGCCGGCCCGATGAACTCCCAGCACCTCGTACTGCGCAGCCTGCAACTCATGCGCGACGTGGCGCCTGACTACCTGCAGGGCTTCATGTCCTATGTCGACACCCTGATCTGGCTGGAGCATGCCGACCCGATGCGCCCGATGCCGAGAAGCGAAGGCGACCGGAAACCGCGCCCGGCGAAACGAAATACAGGCAAGCGGCAAGCGAGTTAGGCTACCTCAAGGAGGCGCCGCGCCCCGGTATGCCTGCCCCGTTGTCATTTGATCGAGACGGTGATTAAATGGCTTTCGCATCCGATTTTATAGCCGGGGCACGGGCGCCGGCCGGACAATTCCGCCTCGCCTGCACGACCCAAGGAAGTACTTGGGTACCTGGTCGCAGTTCGCGCTTCAGTTGCTGACGTAATTGGTTTTCTTTCTTCCAACGACGTTTTCCGGAGTTATCGATGCAGACCAGAAAAGCCGTGGGCCCCGCCCTGGCCGATCTCGACCTGACCCCGCTGCCGGCCGATCGTTTCGCCTACCAGAACCGTTTTGTCCCTTTCATCATCCGCGACGCCAACGGAAATCCGGTGGTCAGCGTGGTATCGACGGCCATGCGCGACATACGTCAGGAGATGGAGAAGGCGGCCGCCAAGGCACTGAGCACTGGCGACCTCAAAGTCGGCCCTGGACGGCCGCCCAAGCCGCCGAAGCCACCCAAGCAGGGGCCGGGCACCACGGTCACGCCGACCGGCAACAACGGCAACCCCGGCGGCATGGGCTGGGGTACTGGCCGGCCGGGAGACGACATCGAGCTGGCGGGCAAGGCTTCGGATTTCGGCGTCATCCTGCTTGAACGTACCCGCTTCCGTCCCAAGGGTTTCGCCCTCGGCGAACAGATTCTGTCGCTGAGCCTGGCGCCGGGCGAGGAAGTGACCATCGAGCAGAAAACATTTTCCGAGAAGACAGTCACCTTCGAGGACATCAACGACACGGAAGAGGAAGTAAATACGGAACTGGGCAGCAGCCTGACCACCGAATTGTCCGAAGCCCTCAACCAGACACAGAGCGACACCCACAACCGCAGCACCAATATCGGCGGCACCCTCGGGGTCTCCTATTACGTCAACCTGAACATCAGTGCCGGCTATACGGATTCCGTCAACAATGCCCTCTCCTCCAGCCAGGGGGAAACAGTGCGCAACGTGATGACCAAGACGGAAAAGCTGGCGGCCCGCCGCCGCGCCCAGCACAAGATCACCATGAAAGTGGCGGAAACCAGCCGTTATGAAGCCGGGAACAAGCGGATTCTGCGCAATCCCAATCCGTACACGCCGGTCGATCTGGTTTATTTCAAGCTGCTGCAGAAGCTGGATGTCTCCCACGAGCGTTTCGGCGTCCGCCTGTGCTGGGCGCCCTTCATTCCCGATCCCGGCGTCGTCCTCGATCAGGCGGAACGCGCCGAGCGCCGGCGCCTGGAACAGGAGATCACCCTCGATCTGCCCACCCTGCGCGCCACGCCGACCGATCCGGGTGTCGGCCCGGCACGCACGGTGACCACGCCCTCCATCGAACTGACCAGTTGGGGGCAACCCTGGGGCGACATGCGGGCCGACTATGAATTCAAGATTCCGGTACCGGCCGCCGGCTACCGCTGGGATGGCAATACCGATGCCATCACGCTGACCGTGAACTGGTCCGGCTTCGGCGGTCGCGGTGCGCCGGGAGTCCGCGTGCTGCTGGCCGAGCCCTACGTCGACGAGAACGGTCCCGGCCTGCGCGTGATCGTCCATGCCGGCGTCGATTGGGGCGGTGTCGGCGCCCATCTGTATTGCAGCCTGACCGCCGGCTTCGTGGCCGATTCGTCGGCCGCCAGCGCCACCTTCCTGGCCGACCTGGCCAAGTGGAACGAAGAAAAGGCTACCTACGACAAGGAAGTGGCCCGCCTCAAGGCGGAACGGGAAACCGCCATCGGCACCGCCCTGGCGCGCTGGCGCACCGCCTACATGGCAACTTTCGATCCGGTGTCGGCGGCCTATCAGTTGCTGATCGCCATGCTTTTCCCGCCCAGCGAACGGGACGAGGGCTTCGAGGTCGAAATGTGGAACAAGGTCTTTGATTTCTCGGCCACGGCCTTTCAGTATTACCCGTCCTGGTGGAGCAACCGGGAGCGACGCAATCCCGAAAAAGCGCCCGATGCCTTCGAAAACGCCAGCTGGATGCGGGTTTTCCTGCCCATCCGCCCCGGCTTCGAGCCGCAGGCGATGGCCCTGCTCATCGAGCGGCGGGTGCATACCCCGGTCAAGGACCCGCTGAAAGCCGCCGCCGTGAAGAAGGTGCTTCAGGAACTGGAAACCGCCCGCACTACCTATTTCGGCGGCAACAGCGAGATTCAGGTCGTCGCCGGCACGCCCTGCCCGACCGCCACCCGCCCCTACATCTGTCTGGCCCACTGGGACGAGTTGCTGCCCACGGACGGCACCCATCTGGAAGTGGTACAGGCGATGACCACGGCCATGGACGACACCAGCGCCCAGTCGATGAGCGACGCCCACGCCCTGATGACGGCGCGCATTGCCAGCCAGTCGTCGGAAGGCGATCTGACTACATCGGTGCGCGACGCCGTCGCCGGTGCCGCGACGGCGCCGGCGGTCGATGTCCATATCGGTGTCGGCACGCGTCCGACGGACTAGGCGAAGCCGGTAGCCGCCCGTGGCCGACGGTTCAGTAGCCGACCCGCGGATCAAGAGCCCCGGCGGCCGATGGCTGCCGGCCCTGCCCTTGCCGGATGTCGCCGAGGCCGTCGGGCGCATGCCGTCGGAAAAGCTGCTGGCGACGGCCACGGTGCTCATCGACCAACTACGGACGATGGAATCGGGCTTTTTGTTCTCCATGCAGGGACGCGCCTTCTCCCGCTCCCTGGTAACCATCCTCGAGTATTACAACCTGAGCGGCGATGAACTGCAGGATCTCATCCCCATCCTGGCCCGCTTCGACTGTGTTCACGCCTTCTTCGACCAAGCGACGCCGGAAAACGACGATGGCCTGAAGCGCTACCTGCTCAATCACGGCATATTGTGGGAACAGGTGCTGTATTACACCAGTTCTCGGCCTGGACGCCGCTGCGCTTCACCGGCGGCTTCCTGCTCGGCCTCGGCTACTCCGGTGCGGCCATCGCGGAGACGCTGTACGAACTGTTCGATTTCGCCGTCGAGGCCTGCAAAGACCTTGATGTGGCGCGACGCAAGATTGGACAGCTGATCGACGGCATTCGCCAGCTTTCCATCGAATCGCTGGCCGCCATGGCCCAGGACGCCTGGCAGGCATGGAACGTCGAATTCAGCGCCGCCCTCTACGACCTGGATTTCGACAAGGCGGGCTTCATGCTGGGCAAGCTGGCCGGCGACCTGTGGTTCCTGTTTACCGGCATCCGCGCCATCGCCAAGCTGCCGGGGATGACCTATCGGGCAGCACGCCGCTTTGCCCGGCTTTTCGTGCGCGGCGCACGGGCCAGCAAGGAAGTGGCTGGCCTGGTGCTCGAATTGCTGGCCAAGCTGGGCAGCACGCTCAACCGCGCAGTCGAGATCGGTTTTTCCGGCCTGCTCAATTTCCTCGACGACAGCGCCGCGCTGCTCAAGGCCCTCCAGGAAGGCGCCGTGGCAACGGTGAACAAATTCGGCGACCTGGTCCTCTTCCTCAACGACATGGGGCCAGAGATGGCCCTTTCCGGCAACGTGCCTTGCAGCTTCGCCCTATTCGGTGAAGTCGAGGGCACCACTACGGTTCTCGCCCGCGTGCGCGGTGCCGGCAAACTGACCGTGGAGGAGATTACCAAGACCCTCAATAGCTTCGGCCAGAAAGCGCGCGGCGCGGGCCGGCTAACCCGGGCCGGTCTGAACGAGGTAGAGCGCCTGGTGAAATTCTTGACCGATTTTCTCGATAACTGGCGGCAGGTCTTGATCGATGCGCTGGAGTTCGACCCCGACGTGCAAGTCGTCATCTCGCGCAAGGAATTCGGCATCTGGTTGCACGACCACATGAAGCTGACGCTGGACACGCTGGAAAAGGAGCTGAAAACCTACAAGACGCTGAGCGAGATGAGCATCAAGAGCATTGCCGCCGAGATGATGATCCCCGCCGAAATGCAGAAGGTGGCGGACACCACCATTCTCGATTTTCTCAAGTCGCGCAAGGATCTGTGGCCGCTCCTCGGCGTCGAGAAGGAGAAGGACCTCGCCAAGCTGATCAAGGCACTGGGCTATACCGACCCGGCGACCGCCACCATCGGCAGCATGAAATGCGACGGCGTGCTCTACGACTGGTTCAGCGGCAAGCTGTACAGCTTCGACTGGACCAGCGGTCTCTCCCGCTATCAATTCGCCCAGATGTTTGCCACCGCCGACCGGGCCGAACTGGCCAAACTGATGACCGAATTCATGGCCCACGCCCAGCGCGAATACGTGCTGCGCCAGGCGGTCCTCGCCGAGGTCTTCAAGGGATGGTCCACGGCCGCCGTCGAAGTGCTCTACAAGCCGCTACCCCAGCGCTTCCTGCCGTAAGAGGCTGTTAGACTTGCCGGGCCTCTTCCCGACGAACCGACCGCCATGCCCGACCTCGACAAGCAACTCGCCTTTCTGCGCGAAATCGACCGCCTCAAGACCGTTGTGCGCCTGTCACCGCTGATCGACCGCTCACGGCGAGAAAACAGCGCCGAACACTCCTGGCACCTCGCCATGTATGCGCTGGTGCTCGCCGAGCATGCGGCCGGCACGATCGACATCCTGCGCGTCGTCAAGATGCTGCTCATCCACGACATCGTCGAGATCGACGCCGGCGACGTTCCATTCCATGTCCCCGCCACGCACGTCGGACAGGCGGAACGCGAGCGCCTGGCTGCCGAACGCCTCTTCGGCCTGCTGCCGGAGGCTCAGGCCGAAGAGTTCCGCGAGCTGTGGCACGAATTCGAAGCCGCCGGGAGCGACGACGCCCGGTTCGCCAAGGCCCTCGACCGCTTCCAGCCCATGCTGCACAACGCTGCCACCGACGGCGGTTCCTGGGTGGAGTGTGCGGTGACGCTGGAACAGATCAAGGCCCGCTGCCAGCCTCCGATCGAGCGGGGCGCTCCGGCCTTGTGGTCAGCCGCTGCCGAGATGGCCGAAGCGCATTATCGGAAGCGGTGACCAGCAGCCGCGGACCTGCAGAAAATCCGTTCTGAAAAAAGTTACGCAAAGTCGCTTGACCTTCCCATCATGGGAAGCTCCATCATGGGTTCATGGCAATCCTTTGGAGACGCAAATGTCCTCTACTTTGAATTCAGATACGGCTCTTGAGCTCAGGCTCGGTATTGGCGGGATGAGCTGCGCTTCCTGCGTTGCTCGTGTCGAAAAGGCGCTTCTGCGCGTTGATGGCGTAACGGAGAGCAGCGTCAATCTTGCGACCGAAGAGGCCCTGGTGAAAACAGCGCCAGGCGTACGCGTCGAGGCGCTGACGGAGGCCGTTCGGGAAGCCGGATACCGCGTTGAGACACAAAGCATTGCGCTCCAAATCGGCGGCATGAGCTGCGCATCGTGCGCCGGCCGGGTCGAGAAGGCCTTGCTGAAAGTCCCCGGCGTGCTGAATGCGTCCGTGAATCTCGCAACTGAAAAGGCAACGGTCGAAGCGCTTTCGGGCGTGACCTTTTCCCTCCTCGCCGCAGCCGTTGCCAAAGCCGGCTACACGGCAGATCCGGTCGCGGAACAACGAGCGGAAACGACACGCAATCGCCTTCCCGAATGGTGGCCGATTGCCCTGAGCGCCTCGCTGACGCTACCACTGATGGCCCCCATGCTGCTCGGTCTCGTCGGTGTCGACTGGATGCTCGACGGCTGGGTGCAACTCGCCTTGGCGACCCCCGTTCAATTCTGGCTGGGGTGGCGCTTCTACAGCGCGGCCTGGAAAGCCGTCAAAGCCGGGGCGGGCAATATGGATTTGCTGGTCGCGCTCGGCACCAGCGCCGCCTACGGTCTATCGCTCTACCTGCTCGTGCAGCGCGGCCATGAGGGGGCTTTTCATCTCTATTTCGAGGCTTCTGCCGCCATCATCACGCTCGTTCTGCTGGGCAAATGGCAGGAGGCGCGCGCCAAACGGCAAACGGCCGATGCCATTCGCGCCTTGAATGCGCTCCGCCCCAGCGTCGCCCGGGTGCTGGTCGATGGCCAGGAGATAATGACGCCGGTTGAACGGCTGACGGTCGGTGACCTGGTCGTGGTCCGCCCGGGAGAACGCATTGCGGTGGACGGCGAAGTCGTGGACGGACAGAGTCATGTGGACGAAGCGCTCATTACCGGCGAAAGCCTGCCCGTCGCAAAAAATTCGGGGGACAAGGTCACCGGGGGATCGATCAATGGCGAGGGGCTGCTCCATGTCCGCACCATGGCTACCGGCACGGAAACGACGCTGGCCCGCATCATTCGCCTGGTCGAATCCGCCCAGGCGGCGAAAGCGCCGATTCAGCGCATCGTGGACCGCGTAAGCGCGGTCTTCGTCCCGGCGGTGCTGTTGATTGCCGTGGTCACCTTCGTCGGCTGGATGGCGTATTCGGGGAACTGGGAGCAGGCGCTCATCAATGCCGTTGCCGTCCTCGTCATCGCCTGTCCGTGCGCCCTGGGCCTGGCTACCCCGACCGCCATCATGGCCGGGACCGGAGTGGCCGCTCGTCGGGGAATCCTCATCAAGGATGTCGAAGCGCTTGAGCTGGCGCATTCGGTGACCGCCGTCGCCTTCGACAAGACCGGCACGCTCACCGAAGGAAAGCCCGCGCTGGTGGCCTTCGAGCCGGCCGAAGGCATCGCGAAAGACACGATTCTGCAGATTGCCGGCGCCCTTCAACAAACCAGCGATCATCCGCTGGCGCACGCGGTCATGGAGAAAGTGCGCGAACTCGGCATGGCATTGCCGGCAGTCAGCGAGGCCAAAGTGCTGCCCGGACGGGGGCTGCAAGCCAGGCTGGACGGGACGCAGATACTTCTTGGCAGCGCCCGCCTGATGCAGGAACAGGGCCTTGCACCGGGTAAGCTAGCAGCCGTCGCCGCAACGCTGGAAAGCGAAGGAAAGACCATCTCCTGGCTGCTGCGCCAGTCGGACTCGGGCCCGGAACTATTGGGACTTCTGGCCTTCGGCGACACGATCAAGCCGGCGTCCTATCAGGCCGTCGCCCGCCTGCGCCAGCTGGGAATAAAAACCGTCATGCTGACCGGGGACAATCAGGGAAGCGCCCGGGCGGTGAGCACCGAACTCGGCATCGATGAGGTTCGCGCCGAATTGCTGCCGGCCGACAAGTCGAACGCCATCCAGGCGATTCGCGAACAGGGATACGTGGTGGCGATGGTCGGAGATGGCCTGAACGATGCCCCCAGCCTGGTCGCCGCCGATGTCGGGCTGAGCATGTCAACCGGCACCGATGTGGCCATGGAGGCGGCGGGCATTACATTGATGCGCGGCGATCCGCGCCTGGTGGCCGACGCTTTCGACGTATCCCGTCGTACCTATCGCAAGATCAAGCAAGGCCTGTTCTGGGCATTTGCCTATAACGTATCGGGAATCCCCCTGGCGGCCATGGGCATGCTGAATCCGGTCGTGGCGGGTGCCGCGATGGCCCTGAGCAGTGTTAGTGTGGTCGCCAACGCATTGCTGCTGAGCCATTGGCGGGGTAGCGCGACGACGGGCGTGGAAAGGACGGAGAAATGAATATCGGTAGCGCAGCCAAGGCTTCAGGCGTTTCGGCCAAGATGATTCGCCACTATGAGGGGATCGGACTGTTGCCCCAGGCCGGCCGATCCGATACCGGCTATCGCCAGTACGGCGAAAAGGATCTGCGCACCCTCCAGTTCATCCGCCGTTCGCGTGACCTGGGATTCTCGCTTGGCGAAATCCAGGGCCTGCTGGGACTCTGGCAGGACCGGGCGCGTCCCAGCCGGGAAGTGAAGGCGCTTGCCGAGCGGCACCTGGAATTCCTCGACCGGAAGCTCGACGAACTCCAGTCGATGAAAAATGCCTTGTCCCACCTGGTCAGCTGTTGCCACGGCGACGAACGCCCGGATTGCCCCATTCTGGAAAGCCTGTCGGGAGAAAACGGCAGCACCGGCCTGGGCGGACATGGCGGTCGATAAACGACACAGTCGGCCGGCGCCAAGGGAACCAAACCCGGCCTCCGCCGTCGAAAAGGCGACCGCAGGCGGGTTTGGCGACCCGGCATCGGTTTGACTTTGCCTCCAACCTCCCCTGTTTCGTTTCGATGCCTCCCCCAGCCCCCCGTCTTTTTGCCTTCGACAACACCTACGTCCGCGACCTGGAAAATTTCTACGTCCGCTGGAAACCGACACCGGCCAGCAAGCCTAGCCTGATCCGCCTGAATACCTCGCTGGCCTGCGAACTGGGTGCCGATCCCGCGCGGCTCGCTTCGCCGGAGGGCATCGAGGCGCTGGTGGGGAATTGCCTCATGGAAGGCGCCGAGCCCATTGCACAGGCCTATGCCGGGCACCAGTTCGGCGGCTTTTCGCCGCAATTGGGCGACGGGCGGGCCTTGCTGCTGGGCGAGGTGATCGATGCCAACGGCCGGCGGCGGGATATCGCTTTCAAGGGCTCCGGACGGACGCCGTTTTCCCGCAACGGCGACGGCAAATGCGCCCTTGGGCCGGCCTTGCGCGAATACCTCGTCAGCGAAGCGATGCACGCACTGGGCATTCCGACGACGCGCTCGCTGGCCGTGGTCGCCACCGGCGACATGGTGCGCCGCGAACGCGCCCTGCCCGGCGCGGTGCTGACGCGGGTGGCGGCCAGCCATGTGCGGATCGGCACGTTCGAATACTTTGCCGCCCATCAGGGGCCGGAGCAGGTCAAACGCCTGGCCGATTACGTCATTGCCCGCCATTACCCGGAACTGGTCGCCAGCACGCAGCCCTATCTCGACCTGCTGGCCGGCGTCGCCGAACGGCAGGCGCTGCTGGTCGCCCGCTGGCTGGGCGTCGGCTTCATCCACGGCGTGATGAACACCGACAACATGACCCTCTCCGGCGAAACCATCGACTACGGTCCCTGCGCCTTCATGGAGGCTTACGACCCGGCGACGGTCTTCAGCTCCATCGACCGGCACGGCCGCTACGCCTATGGCAACCAGGCCGATATCGCGCAATGGAACCTGGCGCGCCTGGCCGAATCGCTGCTGGCTCTGATCGATACCGACAGCGAGCAGGCGGTGGCCCGCGCCACGGCGCTGCTCACGGCCTTTCCGGAACGGGTCGCGGTGCATTGGCTGGCCGTCATGCGGAGCAAGCTCGGGCTTGATGACTCGGGCCGGGCGAGCGAAGACAGCCAACTGGCGGAAGATTTCCTCTCGCTGCTGCAAGCGGGCAAGCTTGATTTCACCAACGCCTTCCGTGCGCTGTACGACGCGGCCGCCGGCAATCCGCTCCCGCTGCAGGCGCTGTTCGGCAACGATGCCGGATTCGGCGCCTGGCACGCCCGCTGGCTGGCCCGCCAGCCGAATCGCGCAGATGCCCTGCTGACCGCCATGCAACGAGCCAATCCCTGGGTCATCGCGCGCAATCATCGCGTCGAGGAGGCGCTGGCGGAGGCCGTGGACCGGATGAACCTGGCGCCTTTCGAACGACTGCTGGCGGTACTGCAAAATCCTTTCGAATCGCGCGCCGACGATATCGCCTATACCGAACCGGCCCCGGCCGAGGTAACGGCCTGCTACCAGACTTTCTGCGGAACCTGACGGAGTACGACATGGCCACCAACGACTACGGCATCGCCCATCAACTCGCGCCGGAACCGGGCGTCGATTCGTGGTGCGACGCGGCCGGCCAGCCCCTGGCCGCCTACGGACTGGCGGACATGCCCGGACGCTACAAGCTGATCTTTTGCTTCCAGGACAACTGTCCGGGCTGCCACCGCAGCGGCTTTCCCACCCTGACCAAGCTTTTCGAGGCTTTCCGCCGCTCGCCGACCATCAGTTTTGCCGCCGTCCAGACCGTCTTCGAGGAATTCGCGCACAACACGCCGGAGCGCGGCTTCGCCAACCAGCAGCGCTACGCCCTGCCCATCCCCTTCGGCCACGATGCCGGCGCGGACCGGGCCGGTTCCCGACTGATGCAACGCTACCGCAGCGGCGGGACGCCGTGGTTCATCCTGATCGATCCCGAAGGCGTGGTCCTCTTCAATCACTACCATGTCGACGCCGACCGGCTGATCGACTACCTGCGCGATGCCGAAAGCCGATACGCCGGCCCGGCGCCGGACGGTATCCTTACCTGGGCCGGAGTGCTGCGCCTGGCACGCGACGGCAACCCCGAGCCGCCGCGCCGCGTCGAACACGGCGAGGCCGAGTGGCGCACCCGCCTGACGCCGGAGCAGTTTTACGTCGCCCGGCAGAAAGGCACCGAGCCCGCCCACAGTTCCGCCATGTGCGCCCTCTTCGAACCCGGCCGCTATGCCTGCGTCTGCTGCGGCACCGAGTTGTTCGACGCCGGCAGCAAGTTCGACAGTCGCAGCGGCTGGCCGAGCTTCACCCAGGCCCTGTCGCCCGACGTCGTGGCCTATCACGACGATTCCAGCCACGGCATGACGCGCATCGAAACCACCTGCAACGTCTGCGACGCCCATCTCGGCCACGTTTTCCCCGATGGCCCGGCACCAAGCGGCCTGCGCTACTGCATCAACGCCGTCTCGCTGACCAAGTGCTGATCGCCGGATAAGCCGCCATACCGGCAATCGCCCGCGATCAGCGCGGGCGGGCAGCGCTATACTGACGGCATTTCCCCGGCAGGAGCCTGTCATGCCCAGCGGTACGGAACGTTTCATCCTGGCCCTCGATCAGGGGACGACCAGCAGTCGCGCCATCCTGTTCGACCGTGGCGGAAACATCCGTGGTATCGCCCAGCAGGAAATCACCCAGCACTATCCGCAACCCGGCTGGGTTGAGCACGATGCTGACGAAATATGGGCATCGCAGCTGGCCGTGGCGCGCGCCGTGTTGCGCGACAACGCTATCCGCCCGGAGCAGCTGGCCGCCGTCGGCATCACCAACCAGCGCGAAACGACCGTTCTCTGGGATCGCGTCACCGGCCAGCCGCTGCACCGCGCCATCGTCTGGCAGGACCGGCGCACCGCCGCCATCTGCGACGAACTGAGTACCGCCGGCCATGCCGCCCTGTTTGCCGAACGGACGGGCCTGGTGCTCGACGCCTACTTTTCCGGCACCAAGCTGAAATGGTTGCTCGATCACATTCCGGGTGCCCGCAGCCGCGCCGAACGCGGCGAGCTGGCCTTCGGCACCGTCGATAGCTGGCTGGCCTGGCATCTGTCCGGCGGCCAGGCGCACGTCACCGATCCGTCGAACGCCGCGCGTACCCTGTTGTTCGACATTCATCGCCGGTGCTGGGACGACGAACTGCTGGCCCTGCTCGACATCCCGCACCGGCTGCTGCCGCGCATCGTCGACAGCAGCGGGCCGATCGCCGCGCTGGATCCCCGATGGCTGGGCTGTGCCGTGCCGCTGGCCGGCATCGCCGGCGACCAGCAGGCCGCCACCTTCGGCCAGGCCTGCCTGGAACACGGCATGGCCAAGAATACCTACGGCACCGGCTGCTTCCTGCTCATGAATACCGGCGAGCAGCCGATGACCTCGCGCCATCGCCTGTTGAGCACGGTCGGCTGGCAGCGTCGGGAACAAACCACCTACCTGCTCGAAGGCAGCGTGTTTATGGGCGGTGCCACGGTGCAATGGCTGCGCGACGGGCTGGGGCTGATTTCCAGCTCGGCTGAAGTCGAAGCGCTGGCTGCCAGCGTGCCGGACAACGGCGGCGTCTATCTCGTCCCTGCCCACGCCGGGCTTGGCGCGCCGCATTGGGACCCGCAGGCACGCGGTGCCCTGTTCGGCCTGACGCGCGGTTCGACCAAGGCTCACATTGCCCGCGCCGCGCTCGAAGCCATCGCCTTCCAGAGCGCCGACCTGCTCGGCGTGCCGGTGGTGCGCCCGCGCGTCACCGAAACCACCGCGCTCGGCGCCGCCTACCTGGCCGGCCTGGCGGTCGGTTTCTGGCAGGACGAAGCCGAACTGGCGGCGCTGTGGCAGGCCGAACGCCGCTTCGCACCGAACATGCCCGAAACGCGCCGCGCCGCCTTGTTCGGCGAATGGCATCGCGCCGTCGAACGCGCGCTGAGATGGACGACCCCGCTATGACGCTCGTGCCCCCTGCCCGCCACGAAAGCCTCTCCGCGCTGCTCGACGAGGACACCTGGGATGTGCTGATCATCGGCGGCGGTGCCAGCGGCCTGGGTGCCGCCGTCGATGCCGCCGCCCGCGGCTACCGGACGCTGCTCCTCGAAGCCCGCGACTTTGCTTCCGGCACCTCCTCGTGCAGCACCAAGCTGATCCACGGCGGCGTGCGCTACCTGCGCCAGGGCGACATCGGCCTGGTCCGCAGCGCCCTGCACGAACGCACCCATCTGCTGGCCAACGCTCCGCATCTCGTCCATCCGCTCGCCTTCATCATTCCCGCCAGGAAGCTAGTCGACCGCCTGTTCTACGGGACCGGACTCAAACTCTACGACCGGCTGGCCGGCGCTCACAGCCTGGCGGCTTCCACCGGGCTGGACCGGGCCGCGCTGCTTGCCGCCCTGCCCGGCTTGAACCCGGATGGGCTGTGCGGCGGCATCCGCTACTGGGACGCCCAGTTCGACGATGCCCGCCTGGCCATCGCGCTGATGCGCACCGCCGTCGACCACGGCGCCACCTGCCTCAACTACCTGCCGGTCGTCGGCCTGCTCAAGGCGGGCGGCCGCATCGTCGGCGCGCTCGCCCGGGATGCCGAGACCGGGGAAGAATTCGAGATAAAGGCCAAGGTCGTCATCAACGCCACCGGTGTCCATGGCGACCGGATTCGCCGGCTCGACCGCCCGGACAGCGCACCGCTACTGACCCCCAGCCAGGGAATCCATCTGGTCGTCGACGCCGATTTCCTGCCCGGCAACGAGGCCCTGTTGATACCGGAAACGGAAGACGGCCGCGTCATGTTCGCCATCCCCTGGCAAGGCAAGGTGCTGCTCGGCACAACCGATACGCCGCGCCCCGACCTCAAGCGGCTCGACGATCCGCAGCCGCTAGAAGAAGAAATCGACTTCCTGCTGCGCACGACAGCCGGCATCCTGACCCGAGCGCCGACCCGTGCCGACATCCGCAGCGCCTTCGCCGGTCTGCGCCCCTTGATCCATCCGGAACACGACAGCGACAACAAAACCACCTCCGCCCTGTCGCGCGAACACGCCATCCTAGTCAGCGACAGCGGCCTGGTCACCGTGGCCGGCGGCAAATGGACCACCTACCGACTGATGGGCGAGCAAGTCATCGACCGTGCCGCCATGCTGGCCGGGCTATCCCCGGTTTCCTGCAAAACCCGCGACCTGAGGCTGCACGGCTGCCCGAGCGAACCCTGTGGCAGCGTCCTCGGTAGCGAAGCAGCGTGCCTATCCGAACTGCCGGGCCACGATCGCCTGCTGCACCCGGCGCTGCCGTATAGCGAGGCCATGGTTCGTTTCGCCATCCGCCACGAGCAGGCGCGAACGGTCGACGACATCCTGGCCCGCCGGACACGCGCCTTTTTCCTCGACGCGGCAGCGGCCGAAAGCTGTATCGGGAAGGTGGCAGCCATACTGGCCGAGGAATTGGCTCCTGCCGACGAACGGCTTGAGGCCATGACCGCCGACGCCTGCCGGAGCGCCGCACGCTTTCAGGTAACGGCCGGCAAACAAGGCTGAATCGCGTCGGGGCAACCGCTCCGGTTACCAAGTGTTACGAGAATGCCCGGGATTAATTGCCCGGCGTCGGCGCAGCCCGCATAAAATGCCGCCGATGAAAAGTCTCGAACGATCCCGCGAACAACGAGCGCTCCTGCTGGCGTTCGTGGTTTCACTGGCGATCCACCTGGCGGTGCTGCTGGTGCCGCGCGATGAGCGGCGCGGCGACCCGAACGCCGCCTCGCGCATCGAGGCACGGCTGGCGCCGAGCCGGAAGGCGGTCGAGCCGGTCGTCGAAGCGCCGCAGAAACCGGCTGCTGCCAACGCCGCCAAGGCGAAGCCCAGGCAGCGCATCCTGACGGCCGACAAATCGCGTAGCACGACGACACCCCAATGGAGCGTTGCGCAAAAAGCGGAAATGGATGGCTTCCTCAACGAGCTGGAAAATCAGGCCAAATCCGTACCGAAGCCGACGTTGGCACAGCGCTCGCTGGCAATGGCCCGCGAAGCCGGCCGACAGATGGCGCGGGAAGATGCAACCGGCGATGCGCTGCTCGAACTGCGCCCGAACGGCCCGCCAGTCAATTCCTTCAGCCTCGAAATGTATCTCGACGCGCTGGTGCGGCGGCTGAATCGCAGCGCCGGTTTCGTCAACAACGAACGCCGGCATCGCGGCGTGCAGACGGCCGCCGTGCAGTTCCGCCTGAATCCGGACGGTTCGCTGAAGTCCTTCGTCGTGCTCAATGCCGCCGACCAGGCCGAGGAAGTGGCTTTCATCAAGGCGGTCATCGAGCGTTCGGTGCCTTTTTCACCCTTCCCGCCCGATATCGACCGCGCCGCCCGCTCGCTGGGCGTCACCATCTGCATCCGCCCGGGCATGAACAACGAACCGGGGTTCAGCCGCATGGGCGGCAGCCGCTGCCTCTAGGGCGTCTTAGCCGCGCAGTTCGCTCAAGGCCGCATCGATGAGCTGCCGCGAGATGCTGATCGGCTCCGGCAGCAAGGGCAGCGCATCGGGCGAAAACCATTCCGCCGCCTCGATTTCCACCGGTTCGGGCACGATCTCCCCGCCCGCGTAATCGGCGAAGAAGGCGACCATCAATGAATTGGGAAAAGGCCATGGCTGGCTGGCGTAGTAGCGCAGATTGGCGATCTCGATCCCGACTTCCTCGCGGGCCTCGCGCCGGGCGCACTGTTCCAGCGTTTCGCCCGGTTCGACAAAGCCGGCCAGCGCGCTGTAGACGCCCGGCTTGAAGCGCGGGCTGCGCGCCAGCAGCAAGCGGTCGCCATCGCGCACCAGCACCATGACGGCCGGCGAAATGCGCGGATAAACCAGCAGACCGCAGGCCGGGCATTGCATGGCGTGTTCGTCGGCCCGCATCCCGGTCGGCGTGCCGCAACGGCCGCAGAACCGGTGTTGCGCCTGCCAGTCGAGAAGTTGTACGGCCCGCCCGGCCAACGCGAACGCTTCGCCGCCCGCCAGCTGAAAGACGGCGCGCAGGGGCGTCGGCTCGGCTCCGGCAAGCTCGGGCAGCTCGGCGACATCGGCGGCATAACAGCGTGCACCCTGCCAGTCGCCGATGTGCAGCCCGCCATCGGGCAGCACGCCGAGATGCCGGCCGGCCGGAAATGGCGAGCCTGCAGTCTCGTCGACGGCGATCAGCAAGCGGTTGTCGCTGCGCAATATCCAGTAAGCGGTATCGGTCATTTCGGCGGCTCGCGGCCAAAGGAAGCGTTTATAGCATGTTGGCGGCCGGATTTCACAGGCCGGAGAAATGGCCTTCGGACAAGTCGGGCGCTTGTTTTGACGCATCCCGTTTTTGCGCTGCAGCACCGATCTGCGAAAATACCGGCATGCCTGCACTCGCCTTCGTCGATCTCGAAACTACCGGCGCCACCGCCACCCATGACCGCATCACCGAAATCGGCATCGTCGAGGTCGATGACGATGGGTCCGTCCGCGAATGGCAGCAGCTGGTCAATCCCGGCATGCGGATTCCCCCGTTCATCGAGCAGCTGACCGGCATCACCAACGACATGGTGGCCGAGGCGCCGCCCTT
>CALJZP010000216.1 GCA_937983545.1 uncultured Azonexus sp. | reverse complement strand
AGGCCTATCTCGACTACCTGTATTCCGAGGAAGGCCAGCAGATCGCGGCGAAGCATTACTACCGCCCGACGAATGCCAAGGTCGCCGCGCAATACGCGAAGCAGTTCCCGAAGCTCAAGCTGGTGACCATCGACGACACCTTCGGCGGCTGGCAGAAGGCGCAGAAGACCCACTTCGCCGACGGCGGTACGTTCGACCAGATTTACCTGAAGAAATGACTGCTCTTTGGGATGACAAGGAAATCGAGTTAACCGCTCATCGCATCAGGGCGGTTGCTCACCCGACCCGCCTGGCCATCGTCTGCCTGCTGGCCGAAGGAGAACGCTGCGTTGGCGATATCAGAACCCAGGTGGGGACATCGCAACCCAATATCACCCAGCATCTCGCCACCCTTCAACACTTCCGTCTACTCACATCCCGCAAGGAGGCCAATCGGGTCCTCTATGCCATCAGTGACGTGCGCCTGAAAAATTTCATCAGCTTGGTCCGGCAGAGCTATTGTCCCGACGATTGCGGGTGATGCCAGCGGACAATCCGTCCTGCAGAAACGCTATAAGCACATAAGAATAACGTCGTTCCGTGACCTTGGGGAACACCGGGAAAATGATGCGACCCTTCCTTAAGGACAGCATCAATGCCCAATCAAACCAATACTGTAAGCGCCCCAAAATACTGGGACGAAAAGCTCGAAACCCAATCGCGTGCGGAGTGGGATACCCTCAAGCTCGAGCTGCTCAAAAAGCACCTGCACCACGCCTACGCCAACTCGCCCTACTACAAGGCCAGCTTCGATGCGGCCGGCGTGCATCCGGACGACGTGAAAACACTGGCAGACATCCGCCGCTTCCCCTTCATCGAAAAGAAGGTGCTGCGCGAGCGCCAGGAAGCGGTGCCGCCCTTTGGCGATCTGGTCGCCGTGCCCGAGCGCGACATTGTCTATATCTCGGCTTCCAGCGGCTCGACCGGCGTGCCCACCGCGTCGCCCTTCACCGCCCAGGATTTCGACGACTGGATGGATTACGAGGCCCGCCAGTTCTGGTCGTCCGGCCTGCGTCCGGAAGACCGCTACTGCCACTCGCTGAATTTCTCGCTCTTCGTTGGCGGCCCCTGCGTGCTCGGCGCCCAGAAGCTCGGCGCGCTGTCCATCCACGCCGGCACCGTCCCCTCCGAACGCCTGCTCGCCATCGCCAAACAGTTCCAGGCGACAGCCATCTGGACGACCCCTTCCTACGCCTGGTACCTCGGCGAAACGGCCATCAAGGAAGGCATCGATCCGAAAAAAGACCTTGCCATCAAGCGTATCTTCGTCGCCGGCGAACCCGGCGGCTCGATCCCGGAAACCCGTCAGCGTATCGAGGCGCTGTGGGGCGCCAAGGTCTATGACTACTACGGGCTGTCCGACATCTTCGGCTCCTGCGCCGGCATGTGCGAGGAACAGCACGGGCTGCACTGGGCCGAGGACCACATCCTCGTCGAGGTGCTCGATCCGGAAACCCAGGAACCGGTGGCCGAAGGCGAACGCGGCGAACTCGTGCTGACCACGCTGAAGAAAGCGGCTCGCCCGATGATCCGCTTCCGCACCGGTGACATCGTCAGCTTCACCAACGAGCCCTGCACCTGCGGCCGAACCTCGCAGCGCATGCTCGGCACGCACGGACGGCTCGACGACATGCTCATCATCAAGGGCGTGAACATCTTCCCCAGCGACATCGAAGCCATTGCCCGCAAGGACCACGACCTGACCGGCGAATACAAGCTCATCGTCGAACGCGACAACCATCTCGACATCCTCACCGTCGAGATCGAACGCGCTGCCGCCGACGCCTCGCGCGATGCTGAACTCGCCCATCGCTTTGCCGGCCACCTCAAGTCCATCACCGGCGTCAGCGCCCGCATCGCCATCCTGCCGCCCGACACCCTGCCCCGCGCCACGCACAAGGCCAAGCGGGTCGAGGACAGACGCCAGAACGTCTGGAACTGAAAAACGGAAAGCCCGGCCAAGCCGGGCTTTCTTCCATACATCGTCGTGTTTTTCCGTGTGCGGGGCCCTCCATTCAAGGGGTGCTGGGAACAGCTCCCTCTGCCGCCCGCAGTTCATGCAAGCGTACGCGGAATTCGTCGAAGGTCGGCAACCGGGAAGTCTGGGAACCGGTGAAATCGGCCTCCCAGCCTTGGGGAATACTGAACAGGCGGAGCGCATCGAAATCGGGATGTTCACCGGCATCGAAAAAGTGCGGCATTCCGGCCGGTACGACAATCCAGTCTCCGGCTTCGCACAGCAACGCAAGATGCCCGTCGCTGCAGCGGATATAGAACAACCCACTGCCGCTGAGGAAATACCGGATCTCCGCATCGGCATGGGTGTGCTCGGCAAGGAAGCGCTGGCGCAGTAACGGCCAGTCCGGATTGCCCGGTTTCACGGTGACACGGTCGACATGCCGAATCGACAGCTGAGATTTCAGGCCGTCGAGTTCCGGGCCATAGGCCGCCAGCACGGCATCGAGACTGCCGTCACCGACAGCGCGCCGAGGCCAGCTGCCATAGCTCAGGCCAAGGCTGCGCAGCGCGTCGCCAACAGCCTGGGCATCAAGCAGCACCTTGCCCCAACTTCCCTTGGCATCAAATCGCACCAGTACAGCCATGGCCCAAGCCCCCTCGCTTACTGCAGTGCGGCCGGACGGGCATAGCCCGGGAAGTGCTTGTCGAGCACCTCCTTGAAGAACTTGGTCTTGAAGGCGGCGGTAATATCGGCGGCCCACGGTGCGTTCTTGTCCTGAGTACGGACAGCAGCCACCAGCAGGTAGTAGTCCGGCGTCTTTTCCAGGGCGACCGCCTCGGTCAGTTTCAGGCCCGACGAGATGGCAAAGTTGCCGTTGATGACGGAAAAATCGGTGTCATCAAGGGCGCGCGGCAGTTGTGCCGCTTCCAGCGGAATGAATTTCAGATGCTTCGGATTTTCGGCGAGGTCTTTCTCGGTCACCTTCAGCGGATCGACGCCCGGCTTTGCCTTGACCAGGCCATACTGTTCCAGGAAGACGAAGGTACGGGCCAGATTGGTCGGATCGTTGGGAACCGCGATGCGTGCCCCGTCGCGTACATCCGCAACGGTTTTGAACTTGCGCGAATAGAGGCCGAGCGGTGCAATCGGGCCCTGGACGATGTCGACCAGATCGAGCTTGTTCTTCTCGGCGAAGTTCTTCAGATAGATGACGTGCTGGAAGTAGTTGGCGTCAAGCGCGCCCTGGGCCAGTGCATGGTTGGGCTGGACGTAGTCGCTGAACTCGACCAGCTTGACCTTGTAGCCCTTCTGCTCAAGCTGCGGCTGGATGCCGCGGCGCAGCACCTCGATATTCGAGCCGGCGGTGGTGCCGATGGTCAGTTCCTTTTTGGCCTGGGCGTGGGCGAGATTGCCCGACAAGCCGACGACGGCGGCAAAAGCACCCAGCAGAAGATTGCGACGGGAAAAAGACATGGTTAGGACTCCTGGAAACGATATTGAAGTTGGGGAAGGGAAATTCAACGTTTATCGAGGCGGTGGGCGATGGCATTGCCGCCGAACTGGATAATCTGGACGATGACGATAAGCAGCGCGACCGTCACCAGCATGATGTCGGTCTCGAAACGGTAGTAGCCGTAGCGGATCGCCAGGTCGCCAATGCCGCCGCCACCGACGACGCCGGCAATGGCCGAGTAGGAGAGGAAGCTGACCGCGAGCACGGTCAGGGCCAGGATCAGACCGCTGCGCGCTTCGAGCACGAGTACCCGCCAGACGATCTGCCACTCCGAAGCTCCCATGGCATGCGCGGCCTCGATCACGCCGCGCGGCACTTCGCGCAGGGTCTGCTCGACCAGCCGGGCGAGATAGGGAATCGCCGCCACCGACAGCGGCACGGCAGCCGCCAACGGACCGATCGATGTCCCGGCCACCAGACGGGTGAACGGCACCAGCGCGACCATCAGGATGATGAACGGGAAGGAACGCACGGTATTGACGATCCAGCTCAACACCAGATACGACGGCTTGTGCGCAAGCGACTGTCCGGGACTCAAGAGGAACAGCAGCACGCCCAGCGGGCCGCCGATGAAGACCGCCGCGCTCAGTCCGATGCCGAGCATCGTAAAGGTCTGGCCGATAGCGACCCACAACTCGGGCAGTAGCTCGATAAACGACTCAGGCATAGGAAACCTTCGCTGTATGAATAGGGGAAACGGCTGCCGGCGCCACGGCACCCGGCGATCTGATGGGCACGACTTCGGCGGCGGCTGCCAGCCGCGCCTCCCGCCACTGACGTTCGGCGACCAGTTCGGCCAGCTCGCGCCCGAGTGCGCTGCGACGCGACTCGGCGGGTGCATCGATGGCAAATTGTTCGATCAGGCGACCGTGCTCAAGCACGGCGACATGGCTGCACAGCTGATCGACGACAGCCAGTTCATGGGTCACGATCACGATGGTCACACCCAGATCCCGATTGATGTCGCGCAAGGTCTGCAGCAGCGAACGCGTCGTCTCGCTGTCCAGCGCCGAAGTTGGCTCATCGCACAGCAGCACGTCGGGACGCGGCGCCAGAGCACGGGCAATCGCCACGCGCTGTTTCTGGCCACCGGACAGGCGCGCCGGATAGCTTGCCGACTTGTCGGAGAGACCGACCAGCGCCAGGCACTCACGCACCCGCGCATCGATCTCGGCCCGCGAATGATGGCCGTGGATGCGCAGCGGAAAAGCGACGTTGTCGTACACCGTGGCGTTCTGCAGCAGATTGAACTGCTGGAAGATCATGCCGATGTTCTGCCGGGCTTCGCGCAAGGCACGCCGTCCAAGCGCCGTCAGATCACGCCCGGCAACCTTGACACTGCCCGCATCGGGCTGTTCGAGCAGATTGATCAGACGCAACAGCGTGGATTTACCGGCACCGCTCGTGCCGATCAGCCCGAACACATCGCCACGCGCAATACTCAGGGAAATCGGATGAACCGCATCGAAACCTTGTCCATCGGGCAAGGTGTAGGCTTTGCGCACCGACTCCAGTTCGATGATGGGACTGCTGTCAGGTGTTGATGAATGAATACTCATGGCTGCTGTTCGCCGCCGGAAACGCCGGCGTTGTGGTGTTGTGAAGGCTTTACTTTGGATGCCCACAGCCACCAAGCCAACGAAGAACTTTGTCTATGCTTATGCTTCGCTTCGTTTTACCGACATGCCCGTCTGGTGAGGGGCAAGAGCAGCGATAGCCGTGTTCGGCATGGAGGGCGATGCGCCGTTCGCGGCACATCCTGTCGATGCTGCGCCGACAAAGTGGGCACAGCAGGTACGTGCCGGATCATGGCCGACGAAAGCCTTGAAAGCCTCGTCGACCATGGCGTCAGGGGCGGTACAACCGCTCCCGGCGAATATCGCCTAAACCAGGAAGGCGATCAGTGCATCAAGCACGGCATCGGGGCGTTCGGCCATCAACGCATGGCCGCCCCCCTCGATCGTCGCCAAACGGGCACCGGGAATCGCCGCCTGCACGGCTTTGGCGACCTTGGGCGAGGTCATCTTGTCCTGGCTTCCGGCAATCACGAGTACCGGCGCAGCAATCGCCGACAGCGTGTCCAGCGTCCGCGCATAGGCATTGCAGGCAGCCAGGTCGGCGTGAAAGACACCCGGTTTCTGGCGTGCCATGAGGCGTTGGTTGACACCGAGCAGCCATAATCCGGGCACCGTGTTGCCGCCGATCTGGCCGCCAGCCGAATAAGACCAGTCGTTGATCATCGCGGCCGCCTTCGGCTCATTGTCGCGCGCGGCGTCGAGCAGCACCGGGGCAACCGGCATCGGCAGCGAGGTGCCGATCAGCGCCGCCTGCTTGACGCGTCCGGCATGGCGCACCGCCAGTTCGACTGTCACCAGCGAACCCATGCTGTGGCCAACAATGCGTGCCTGGGCTACACCCAGCGTATCGAGCAAGGCAACGATCCAGTCGGCAATGCGCTCGACCGAGCCGAGCGGCTCACCGGCACTGAGGCCGTGCCCCGGCAGGTCGGGCGCCAGTACCGAAAATCCATGGTGGGCGAACCAGCGGCTTTGCAATCCCCAGCACGAATGGTCCTGCTGCGCGCCGTGGATGAAAACGACGACCGGCTGACGGTCGACCGCAGCCGCATCCAACTTCTTGCCGCCGGTGTAGACATAGGTAGCGTGTCCGTTAACCGTGATCTGCATGGTTCAGGCCCTCGCTGCGGCGGCCAGGCCGCGGTTGATGTCGTCGATCAGATCCTTGGGGTCCTCGAGTCCGATGGACAGGCGGATGGTGCCGGGATGGATGCCGGCAGCGACCAAGGCCTCGTCGGACATGCGGAAGTGCGTCGTCGATGCCGGATGGATGACCAGCGACTTGGCATCGCCCACATTGGCCAGGTGCGAGAAAACCTTGAGCGCCTCGATGAACTTGCGCCCGGCGGCGCGTCCACCGGCCAGGTTGAAGGTGAATACCGAACTGCTGCCGCGCGGCAGCAGGCGCTTGGCCAGTTCGTGATCGGGATGCTCCGGCAGGTCCGGATGATTCACGGCCGAGACCGTGGTGCCGATCTGAGCCGCCAGATGGGCAACCACCTTCTGTGTATTCTCGATGTGGCGCGCCATGCGCAGCGGCAGGGTTTCCATGCCCTGCAAAATCTGGAAGGCATTGAGCGGGCTGAGACAGGCGCCAAAGTCGCGCAGGCCCTCGCGCCGTGCACGCAGCAAAAAGGCGGCAACCGTGGATTCCTCGGTAAACACCATATCGTGGAAGCCCTCGTACGGATCGCTGAGCGTCGGGAATTTGCCGCTCGCCACCCAGTCGAAGGCGCCGGAATCGACCACCACGCCGCCGATCACCGTGCCGTGACCGGACAGGAACTTGGTCGCCGAATGAAAGACGAGGTCGGCACCATGATCGAAAGGCCTGAGCAGCCAGGGCGGCGTGAAGGTCGAATCGACCAGCAGCGGCAGCCCATGTTCGTGGGCCAGCGCCGACACGCGCGGGATATCGAGCACATCCAGCCCCGGATTCCCGACGGTTTCGCCGAACAGCAAGCGCGTTTCCGGACGGATCGCCGCACGCCAGGCATCGAGATCGCGCGTATCGACGAAGGTAGTCTCGATGCCGAAACGCGGCAGCGTGTATTCGAGCAGGTTGTGCGAGCCGCCATACAACGAACGGCTGGCGACGATGTGGCTGCCGGCCCCCATCAGCGTGGTGATGGCCAGATGCAGGGCGGCCTGCCCGGATGCCACGGCGATGGCGCCGACACCGCCCTCCAGCGCCGCAATGCGCTCTTCGAGCACGGCATTGGTCGGGTTGGAGATACGCGAATAGACATGCCCCGCCCGTTCCATATTGAACAGCGACGCGGCCTGGTCGGCATCCTTGAAGACGAACGATGAGCTCAGGTAAATCGGCTGGGCGCGGGCGCCGTACTGGCTGTCCGGTACCTGGCCGGCATGCAGGGAAAGGGTGTCGAAACGATAGGTCATGGTCAGTGGCTAGGGCAATCGGTAAGTCCCGGATGCTACGCACCCGCTCGGCGCGCGGCAAATCAGCTTTTCTTCGTTGCTTATATCGGGATAGTGCGAAATATCTATGATGCCCCATACCAAAGCCCAATTGTTGGGCAAGGTATCAATTTTCCTTGCTGGACAAGGCCGTAGAGAACCTGCCAAGCCCCTGCCCCCAAACTTATCCACAGCTTTTGGGGATAACCCCTACCGCTTTGGCGCACAGGATGCGGCAAGGCCGGCGCGTCAGATCCCTCGTTCTGACGACCTGGATCATGACGAAGCCATCAATTCGAGGTATTATATTTTTGAAATATCCGATATTGTTAGCAAATATTCATTAGACGTACGACTTGGAGGGAACCATGACTATCGCACGCAAATTGGCGATGGCGGTCACTACATTCCTGCTGCTGATCGTTGCAACAGGGGGCATCGCGCTTTTCCAGCTGGGTAAGGTTGGCCAGGTTGCGGATGATATTGCCGAGCAGGAGCTCCCCTCGGTCCGTTTCGCCGGGGCGATGCGCTCTGAAATCATCGATTTTCGCAATCGCGAAACACAGCTCCTGGTCGTCCGCAATCAGGGCGAAATCGATGAAACCTTGGGGCGGCAAAGGAAGAACTTTGAAGACCTCAAGAAATTCGAGGGCGAATACGAAAAGCTTGCTCTTCGTGAAGAACAAAAAACCTTGCTCAAGGACTATCGGCAGGCCCTGGATGCCTACATGAAGACCCATGAACAACTATTGCAAATGGTCAGGGCGGGTGAAGCGGAAAAGGCGCTGGCCTACTTCCGGGGCGATCAGCGCAAGGCCTTCCGCACGCTGCTGCCGGCCATCGACAAGATCGTTGAAGACAGCGTCACCCATAGCGATCGCCTGCGCGTCGACTCCATCGAAGTACGCAAGGATGCCCGCATCCAGCAGATCGTCTGCCTGTTGATTGCCGCCGCGGTGGGGGTTGCCATCGGCACTTTCCTGTATCGTTCCATCGTCACACCGCTCGAAAAGGTGCAGGATGCCATCGCTCACATCGTGGAGACAAAGGACTTCACCCACTCGATCGGGGTCACCGGCCATGACGAGATCGCCAAGACCGCCGGCGCCGTCGACCATCTGGTCTCCGCCATGCGTACGACCCTCGGCGACTTTTCATCGGTCATCAAGAAATTGTCCGATCTGGCCAGCCAATTGGCGAACTCGGCCAAGCAAGTCGAAGCGAGTTCGCTGGAGCAATCGGATACCGCCTCGACCATGGCCGCCACGGTCGAACAGATGACGGTCAGCATCAACCAGGTGGCTGACAACGCCCAATCCCTGGCCGAGGCGGCGGTCGATTCCGACAATGCCGCCACGGAAGGCCGAACGGTCATGCTGCAGACCGTGGAACAGATGAAGAGCATCGGTGAGCGTATCGAGGACACCTCGGCCGCCATACAGTCGCTCAGCGTCGCCTCCGATGAAATCACCTCGATTGTTCAGGTCATTCGCGATGTAGCCGATCAAACCAACCTGCTGGCGCTCAACGCCGCCATCGAAGCCGCTCGCGCAGGCGAACAGGGCCGTGGCTTCGCCGTGGTGGCCGACGAGGTACGCAAGCTGGCCGAGCGCACCGCCGCCTCCACACAGGAAATCGCCGGCAAGATCGAAGGCATCCGGAGCGGAACGGAAAAAGCCGGCAAACAGATGGAAATATCGGTGAAACAGGTAGCCAGCGGCATGGCACGCGCCGAGGAAGCCAACACCGCGGTCGATCGCATCAAGAGCGGCTTCTCGCGCGTCGATACCGAAATCTGCTCCATTTCCTCGGCACTGAAGGAACAGGGACAGGCCAGCAACGATATCGCCAACCGGGTCGAGCGCGTCGCACAGGCCAGCGAGGCAAACAGCCGCAGCGCCGTCGAAGCAGCGGAGATGTCGAATGAACTCGCCAAGCTGGCCCAAAGGCTAAAAAACGACATCGCCACCTACAAGGTCTGACATGGAAGCCAGCCCTGGCAGGCGCCACGATAAAGGAGAAGCCTGAGTTCCAGCCGATCCAGACAACAAAAAGCCGGCTCAATTGCCGGCTTTTTGTTGGGGCCTCGAGACGCTTATGCCGCGACCTTGCCCTTGCCGCGTGCCAGCCGTCGAATGACCGCCAGCATGCGGTCGATTTCCTCGCAGGTGTTGTAGAACGCCAGCGAAGGCCGTACCGTCGCCTCGACGCCGAAGCGCCGCAGGATGGGCTGCGCGCAGTGATGGCCGGAACGTACCGCGATTCCTTCCTCATTCAACGCCCTGCCCACCTCCTCGGTCGAATAGCCGGCGAGCACGAAGGACGCCACGCTGGCCTTGTCCGCCGCCGTGCCGATCAGGCGCACGCCGGGAATCGAGGACAGACCGCGCGTCGCATAGACCAGCAGGTCGTGCTCGTAGCGGGCGATGTTCTCGATGCCGATGCGCTCGACGTAGTCCAGCGCCGCCCCGAGCCCCACCGCGTCGGCGATGTTGCCGGTACCTGCTTCGAACTTGTTCGGAGCCGGCTGGAACAGCGTCTTCTCGAAGGTCACGTCGGCAATCATGTTGCCGCCGCCCTGCCAGGGAGGCATCTGCTCGAGCAGCGCCTTCTTGCCGTAGACCACGCCAATCCCGGTCGGGCCGAAGATCTTGTGGCCGGAAAAGACGAAGAAATCGGCATCGAGCGCCTGCACGTTGACGCGCAGATGGGAAACCGACTGCGCCCCGTCGACCAGCACTTTCGCGCCGGCCGCGTGGGCCATGTCGATCACCTGCTTGATCGGCGTCACCGTACCCAGCGCATTCGATACCTGCGTCACCGAAACGAGCCTGGTCTTCGGATTGAGCAGCTTCTGCAACTCGTCGAGCTTCAGTTGCCCGGTATCGTCGACCGGGATGACGCGAATCTTCGCTCCAACCTGTGCCGCCAGCTGTTGCCAGGGCACGATGTTGGCGTGGTGTTCGAGCAGGGAAACGACGATTTCATCGCCCTCGCCGATGTTCTGGACGCCCCAGGTCTTGGCGACCAGGTTGATGGCTTCCGTCGCACCGCGCACGAAGATGATCTCGTCGGCCGAACCGGCGCCAAGGAAACGCTGCACCTTGTTGCGCGCCGCCTCGTAGGCATCGGTCGCCCGCGCCGCCAGTTCATGCGCCGCACGGTGAATGTTGGAATTCTCGTGGGCGTAGAAATAGGCGAGACGGTCGATCACCGATTGCGGCTTCTGCGTCGTCGCGGCGTTGTCGAACCAGACCAGCGGCTTGCCGTTCACCCGTTCGTTGAGAATCGGGAAATCGCGGCGCACGGCGTTGACATCGAAGGCAGGCCGCGCGGTCGGGCCGGCATCGGGCACCTTGGCCGCATCGAGGAAATAGAAATTTCCCGTATTGGCCGGTTGGCCGGCCGGGGCGATCGGCTCGCGGGCACCGGCAATTTCCGCCAGCAGCGACTTCAGTTCGCCTTCGCCGGGCAATCCGAACGACTGCGCGACGACACGGTTTTCCGGCTTGGCCGGTATGCCTCCCGACTGGGTATAAGGACTGGCCTCGCCCAGGAAGTAATACGGCGACCCCGGCGGAGAAACCGGTGCCTGATCGGCGAACTGGCTCGGCGGCTGGGGCGGCGTCACGCTCGGCAAGGAAGCCGCGTACGCTTCCGGCACGCCAAACTCGGCACCGCCGCTACCGACCGGATCGACCGGGTCCGGCGCCACCGGCACCGGGGCAATGCTCGGGCCGGACTGGATCAGGCTCGGCTCCGGTGCCGGCGCGCTGCCGGCACCGAACGAGGTCGGCAAATCGCCGAACGACGGCAAGGCAGCGCCTGGCAAGGCGCGGAAAAACTCCGAGGCAAGCCGTCCAAGCGTGGCTTCATCGGGAATGCCCGGCGCCGGTGCGCCGGACAGCCCCTCGACGCCATTACTTGTAGGTGTCGGGATAGTCATGGTACTTGCCGATCTCCACGTCATCGAGGACAGCCAGTGCATCCGGAACGAGCACGGCCAGCGAGCAATACAGCGAAATCAGGTAGGACGCGATGGCGTTGCGGTTGATGCCCATGAAACGCACCGACAGGCCCGGCGACTGTTCGCCGGCGAGACCCGGCTGGAACAGGCCGACCACGCCCTGACGCTTTTCGCCGACGCGCAGCAGCAGGATCTTGGTCTTGCCGCCTTCGACCGGCACCTTGTCCGACGGGATCAGCGGAATACCGCGCCAGGTCAGGAACTGGGCGCCGAACAGCGACACGGTCGGCGGCGGCACGCCGCGACGGGTGCATTCGCGACCGAAGGCGGCGATGGCCAGCGGGTGAGCCAGGAAGAAGGCAGGTTCCTTCCACACCTTGGTCAGCAGTTCGTCGAGGTCGTCCGGCGTCGGGGCGCCGGTCAGCGTCGAAATGATCTGTTCGTCGGCCACGTTGGCCAGCAGGCCGTAGTCCGGGTTATTGATCAGTTCGGACTCCTGGCGCTCCTTGATGGTCTCGATGGTCAGGCGGAGCTGTTCCTTGATCTGGTCGTGCGGGCTGCTGTACAGGTCGGAAACACGGGTATGGACATCGAGGATGGTGGTCACCGCGTTCAGGAAATACTCGCGCGGTGCCTCGTCGTAATCGACGTAGGTCTGCGGCAGTTCCGACTCGTCGCGCTGCGAACAGGCAACGCGGACGTCACGCGGATTCTTGACCGTGTTCAGGCGGTAGATACCGGCTTCGACAGGCAGCCACTGCAGCAGGTGCACCAGCCAGCGCGGGCTGATGGTGGACAGTTGGGCCGTCGTCTTGGTTGCATTAGCTAGCTGCCGTGCTGCGGCATCGCCCAGGGCGGTCGCTTCGGGATGTTGCGCCATGTAAAACTCTCCTCAGATCAGGAATGAAAATAGATATAAGAAATTCAGATAAGCATTGTCGAAAGCGGCACCCCGCCCTTCAACATGCTATAGCCATCAAAACAGGACTCAGGCAGCCTGCCGCTCGCAATGCGCCAGCAGCGAGGACAGCGGAAGTTCCAGCGCCGCAGCCAGTTTTCCGACGGTGACCAGCGATGGAATTGCCCTGCCCCGTTCCACCTCGCCGAGATAGGAACGGTTGAGGTCGGCTTTCTCGGCGAGCAATTCCTGCGACCAGCCGCGCTGATCGCGGAAATGACGCACCGCGAGGCCGAAATCGTGGATCAATTCGGTCATTGGCTGACCCTTCCCGCGCCGCCAGGCTCGTGCTGCAGGCTGGCCTGCGACACATGGCTTCCCGGCGGCACGCTGCGGGTCAGCCAGACGTTGCCGCCGATGCTCGACCCTTTGCCGATCGTGATGCGCCCCAGGATGGTTGCGCCGGCATAGACGACCACTTCGTCTTCGAGGATGGGATGGCGGGGCGCTCCCTTCTCCAGCGCACCGCTTTCATCCTGCGTAAAACGCTTGGCGCCCAGCGTGACCGCCTGGTAAAGCCTTACCCGCTGGCCGATCACGGTCGTTTCGCCGATCACCACGCCGGTGCCGTGGTCGATGAAGAAGCCCTCACCGATCTGCGCTCCCGGATGGATGTCGATGCCAGTGGCCGAATGCGCGATCTCCGACAGGATGCGGGCGATCAGCGGCACACCCAGCACGTAAAGGGTATGCGCCAGTCGGTAATGGATCACCGCCAGAATGCCGGGGTAGCACAGCAGCACCTCGTCGACGCTGCGTGCCGCCGGATCGCCCTGGTAGGCGGCCTCGACATCGCTGTCGAGCAAGGCCCTGGTCTTCGGCAACTGACGGGCAAAGGACTGGACGATTTCGGCGGCATGCGCCTCGACATCGTCGCGTTCATGACACTGCAAGCGGCGGTTGTAGCCCAGCTCAAGCTGAACCTGTTGGAACAGCGCGTTGAGCGCCGTGTCCAGCGTATGGCCGACGTAGAAATCCTCCCCCTCCTGATGCAGGTCGGGGGGGCCGAGCCGCATCGGGAACAAGGTGCCGCACAAGGATTCGGCAATCTCCTTCAAGGCCTCGCGCGACGGAAACTCGCGGACGGCAAACTCGAGGCTGCGCTGCTGTGCGGAGCGCCAGCGTTCGCGGGCGGCGCGCAACTCGGTCACGATCTCCTTGACCCCCCAGCCGCCAATTCTTTCGTAGGCCAGCGAGGACTGTGCGACGGGGTGGCTCATGCCGGCAACCCCGCTTCGTTGAACAGGCCCTCGAACAGGATGGAACTGAGATAGCGCTCGCCGGAATCGGGGAGTACGACGACGATGGTCTTGCCGGCATTTTCCGGCCGCTGGGCGAGTCGGGCGGCGACCGCCACGGCCGCACCGCTGGAAATGCCGGAAATGATCCCTTCTTCCTTGGCCAGACGACGCGCGTAGGCAATCGCATCCTCGTTGCTGACCTGCTCGACGGCATCAATCAGCGACAGGTCGAGCACTCCCGGAACGAAACCGGCACCAATACCCTGAATCTTGTGCGGTCCCGGTTTGAGCGGCTCGCCGGCGCGCGTTTGTGTCAGCACGGGGCTGGCGCTCGGCTCGACGGCCACCGACTGGATCGCCTTGCCTTTGGTCTGCTTGATGAAGCGCGAAACCCCGGTAATCGTACCGCCGGTACCGACGCCGGAGACCAGGATATCGATCTGGCCGTCGGTGTCCTCCCAGATTTCCGGACCGGTGGTTGCTTCGTGGATCGCCGGATTGGCCGGATTCTTGAACTGCTGCAACAGCACATACTTGTCCGGGTCCGAGGCGGCAATCTCCTCGGCCTTGGCAACCGCCCCGCTCATGCCCTTGGCACCCTCGGTCAGCACCAGCTTGGCCCCGTAGGCGGTGAGCAGCTTGCGGCGTTCCAGGCTCATCGTTTCCGGCATGGTGAGCGTCAGCGGAATCCCCTTGGCGGCCGCGACGAAAGCCAGCGCGATACCGGTATTGCCCGAGGTCGGCTCGACCAGTTCCTTGCCCGGGCCGAGCAGGCCCTACTTCTCGGCATCCCAGATCAAGGCCGAACCGATCCGGCATTTGACCGAATAGGCCGGGTTCCGCCCCTCGATCTTGGCCAGCACGATGGCCTTGGCCCCGTCGATGACGCGATTGAGACGAACCAGCGGGGTATGGCCGATGGACTCGGCGTTATCGTTGAAATACTTCGCCATTGCATTGACTCCCTGAGAAATGAATTAATCCTGAATCCACGGCAGGCCGGCATGACGCCAGCCGTTGAAGCCGCCCCGACGCTGCTGCTCGTCAAGGTCGCCTTCGAAGCCTTCGGTAATGTTGAAAACGTTCTTGAATCCGGCCTTGGCAGCGGCTTCGGCGGCGGCCGCCGAGCGTTTGCCGCTGCGACAGAGCAGCAGGATCACGTCGTCCTTGTCGGCCTTGTGCTCCAGTTCCTTGATGAAACGCGGATTGCGCGACAGCGACAGGCCGGTCATCCACGCGACGTGCCTGGTTTCCGGCACGTGCCCGACGAACTTGCGCTCCTCGGCAGAGCGCACATCGACCAACACTGCCTCGCCGGAACGGAACAAATCCCACGCATCGTGCGGTGCGACGCTGCCGGCATACGGCAGATTGTCGATGGCCGCCTGCTGACGGGCGCGCTCAAGCACGAGGGATGGCGCGCTGCCCGGGACGAGCGCGACAGCGTCGGAGGACGACTGAGTTTCGAAAACGACATCGGACATTTCAAATTCCTTTCGCATGTCACAGGCGAACACCCGGTCGGGTGTCGGCGCGGTTCTATCGGGGCACCGGTCACTCGTCCGGTGTCTGTAGCCACCAATTTAGGCCGCGCGCTTCATGCCCAGAACGAATAAAAATTCAGATCGATATAAGAATTACCGTAATAACGATGTCGGCTTTAGCCATCAGAGGCTCAAAATTTCCAGCCGTAGGCGATACCCAGAATGTCCTCGGACAGATGGATATCGGCCTCGCCGCCGCCATAGGAATTGGGGATCGATCCGCTGCCCTTCACCGTCTTTCTGAAGCCATGGGTGTAGGCCACGCTCAACTCGCCCGACTTGCCTTGTCGCCAGGTCGCCCCGAGGCTCAGGTGATCCTGGATGACGCCAGGCGCCAGGATGTTCAGGAAGGTCTGATCCTGCGGAATCGGCTGGCTGGCATGGCTGTAGCCGCCGCGCACGGTCCAGTCGCCGATGTCGTAACTGACGCCAACCTTGGCCACCGTCACGTCCTTCCAGCCGAAGCCCGGCCCATTGGCCGTACCGAAGGCGTTGCCGGCAAACAACAGGCCAATCGAATTGCCGACCGACTTCACATCGCTGTATTCGATGCGCTGGACATCGGCCGACAAAGTCAGGGCGCTCGTCGCCTGCCAAGCGATCCCCAGTCCATAGTTGGCCGGCACGTCGAAGCCGCCCGCTTCGGCAAACAGGCCCTTGTATTTGTCGAAGCTATCGGTGCGGGTCTTGGTGGCGTAAGTCGCACCGACCGTTAGCGCCGGGGCGACCCGGCCGGTATAGCCAACGCGCACCCCCCACCCCGTGGCCGTATCGGTTCCGCGATTGCTGAAATCGTTGGGTGCCGACGAGGCGGCGGCAAATGGGCCGATGCCATCGGCCTTGAAGCGCTGGTAGGCGAAATTGACGGCCAGCCCCAGCGCATGGCGCTCATTGATCTTGAAAGCCAGAGACGGTGAAATGAAGAGCTGCTCAAGGTTAACCCCCGCCGAGCCGCTTGCGCCGAAACTGCGCCAAGGATTCCGGCCATAATCGGTATTCATTCCACCGTTGCCGTATACCGCGACACCGGCAGCCCAACTTGGCGACAATTGCTTGACGTAGCCAATCTCGGGAATCAGGAAATTCTGGCGATCGTTGCCCTCGTAGCTGCCATTCAACCCGGCGCCGTTGCCGTGGATATCGGCTCCACGGTCAGGCCTGAACCAGGTGGCACCGATATCCAGCCGATCGCCCACGAAGGCCGTTCCCGCCGGATTGGTGGCGGCGGCCAGGCCGTCCTGCGGCAACGCGATGCCGACGCCCGCCAGACCTTGCGACTTGACACCATAACCGTGAGCGAAATAACCGTTGGTGGCCAGCGCCAGACCGGGCGCGAGAATGACGGGTAGCACAGCCGACTTGAGCAGTGGAACGATACGCACGGAGGTTCTCCAGTGATTGATGTAATGGAGACACAGGCTAGGTGGCGATCCGGCCGGCAGGAACGAATCATTTTTTCGATCCTTATCTGTCGTAACGGGTATATCGAAATAGCCAGAAATACTTTCTCGAAACCGGGCGTTTTACGGACAATGGATTCACCCGCCGGATTTAACCGATAACTTGCCAGGGCGGGCGACAAATACTGGCTAAAGCGTCGCTCGCTCCAACCTCCCCGGGAGCCGGCTACGCCGGACCATCAGGGGAGAGAGGAGCAAACCATGGTACTCACGCTTGAATTGCCGATCCGTGCGGCCACCACCAACCTGTTCACCACCTACCAGCAGCGCTTTGGCGCACTGCCAAGCTGGCTGGACGAGCTTCATGCGAACGATGCCCGTGCCCTGCTGCGTCTGGCATTGCGCCGGGGCGCGCCACTGGCTTCGGCCGACCAGCCCTATTGACTGAAAAGACTGGGCACTCCGTTTTCCCCGGAGTGCCCTTCCTCAGGCGGCAAGGCAGGCCAGGCCTTCACTCAGTTGCCCCAGACTCCGCTTGCTGAAAATCACCGGTACCGCCATCTCGTCGGCCGCCCGACGGATCTTGCGGGCCAACCCATGATTGATCTGGTCGACGACAACCACCACAACCCGCGTATCCACCGGAATGACCCGGTGGCACTCGCCGGGCTTGCGCCCGCTCCAGTGACGCACCGGCGTATAGCCTTGCCCGGCAAGAAAGTCGCGGAACGACTCGACACGGTCTCCACCCACGATCAAAGCAGCCATGATGCACCTCCTGTTCGATGACGCTTCCAATCTAGCCAAACACGGGTCATCGCCGAACGACGGAATTATTCGCTGCTAATCAGGCTCCGGGATATATGCTTCTAGCACCCCTCCAGCCCTCGACACCCCATCGCGAGAAAACAGGAGGGATGAATTCATTGCCATAGGCGAGTGAAAACGTCTTGATGACGCTTATTCACCGGCAAGGCTGTGCGCAACGCCGAAATCCCGCGTCAAATAGGCGGCAGATCCGCGCCAGACAGGTATTTGGGTCGTAACCGGGTCTTCGACCAGCGCATGGCGATCGAGGAAAACCCGGATTCGCTCCGCAAAATCGGCGGCATCGATAAGGAAGGCATCGTGACCATGACCGGAGTCGATGTCGAACAGTTCAGCCGACGGGAGCTGACGAACCAGGACATGTTGCTCGATCGGCGGATACAGAAGATCGCTGAGTACCGACCCGATCAAGGCCGGTTGCCTGATCTGACGTAGTACCGCCTGGAATTTGCCACGGTCGCGAGCGATGTCATGGGTATCCATCGCATCGATCAGGGTCAGGTAGCTATTGGCATCGAAGCGCTCGGCAAGTGCCCGCCCGTGAAAACGCAACCAGTTTCGCACGGCAAGATCGTCCGGGACGTCGGCTCGGTCGGCGAATACCTCCCTGCCGGAAGCGCGACCAAAGCGTACGCCCAACGACGATGGACTACGGTAGGACACCATGGCGATGGCTCGGGCGGCCTCCAGGCCAGCCCGAGGTGGATTCGCCGGATCGTAGTTCCCGCCGTTGAACCGGGGGTCCGCGCTCAGGGCGAGCCGCTGTGCCTCGCTCCAGGCGGCGCACCAGGCCGTATGCCGTGCGGTGGCAGCTATGCTGACAATGGCCTTGACGCGCACCGGATCGAGCAAAGCCCACTCCAGGGCCTGCAAGCCCCCCATGGAGCCACCGATCACGAACCGAATACCGCGGATGGCCAGTTTGTCGGCCAAGGCCATTTGCAGGCGCACCTGATCACGCACGGTAATCGCCGGAAAGCGCGCCGCCCAAGGGCGCCCGTCCGGCGCCAGGCTGGCCGGACCCGTCGTCCCGTAACAGCCGCCGAGTACGTTGCTGCAGACAATGAAGAAGCGCTCCGGATCGAGCGCCTTGCCCGGACCGAACAGCGGCCCCCACCAATCGTCTGCATCGGCCGACCCGGTCAGCGCATGGCAGACGATCACGGCATTGTCGCCGGCCTCGTTCAAGCGTCCCCAGGTTCGGTAAGCGATCTCGACATCCGGCAGGTTTTCCCCGGAGTCCAACGCAAAAGGCCGGCCCAAGGCCAGCCTTTGCGTTTTTTCCGAAATGCGGAATCCGGTCATGCCGCCGCTTCGAGTGCGGAACGACGCAAGGCATGATCGAAATCGGCCTTGATGTCGTCGATATGCTCGATACCCACCGAAACACGAATCAGGTCGGAACGGACACCTGCACTCTTCTGCTCGGCCTCGGAGAGTTGCTGGTGCGTCGTCGAAGCCGGATGGATAACCAGGGTTTTGGCATCGCCGACGTTGGCCAGGTGGCTGGCCAGCACGACGTTGTCGATGAACTTCTGCGCTGCGTTCGAACCACCCTTGATGCCAAAGTTGAGTACGGCGCCGAAGCCGTTACGCAGATATTTCTTCGCCTTGGCATGGTACGGGCTGTCTTCCAGGCCGTTGTATTCGACCCACGCCACTTGCGGATGCGACTTGAGCCAGGTCGCCAGCTCGAGTGCATTGTCGACATGGCGCTGGACGCGCAACGACAGGGTTTCCAGGCCCTGAATCAACTGGAAGGCATTGAACGGCGACAGGCTGGGGCCAATGTCGCGCAAACCTTCGACACGGGCGCGAATGGCGAAGGCGATGTTGCCGAAGGGGCCGCCGGAACCGAATACTTCCCAGAAATTGAGGCCATGGTAGCCAGGCGCCGGATCGGTGAACAACGGGAACTTGCCGTTGCCCCAGTTGAATTTACCAGAGTCGACGACTACGCCGCCCACCGAGGTGCCGTGGCCGCCGATCCATTTGGTGGCCGATTCGACGACGATGTCGGCGCCATGGTCAATCGGGCGCGCAATGTAGCCACCGGCACCGAAGGTGTTGTCGACGATGAGCGGAATGCCGTTTTCGTGGGCAATGGCGGCGATCTTTTCAAAATCGGGCACCGAGAAGCTCGGATTGCCAAGGGTCTCGACGTAGATCGCCTTGGTTTTGTCGTCGATGGCTGCGCGGAAGGATTCCGGATTGTCGCCATCGACGAACTTGACGTTGATTCCCAGGCGCGGCAAGGCGACCTTGAACTGGTTGTAGGTGCCGCCGTAGAGATGGCTGCTCGTCACGATGTTATCGCCGGCCTGGGCGATGGTGGTGATCGCCAGGAACTGGGCGGCCTGGCCGGAACTGGTCGCCACTGCCGCGACACCGCCCTCCAGCGCTGCCACGCGCTGCTCGAAGACATCGGTCGTCGGGTTCATGATCCGCGTGTAGATGTTGCCGAATTCCTTCAGCGCGAACAGGTTGGCGCCGTGGTCGGCGCTATTGAAGGTGTAAGACGTCGTCTGGTAAATCGGCACGGCGCGGGCGTTGGTGCCCGGTGCCGGCTGCTGCCCGGCATGAACCTGCAGCGTTTCGAAACGGTAGTTGCGCTTGATGTCTTCGCTCACGGATGGACTCCCTGTTTTGGTAGTCGCCTGCGGCGCACTGGCCTGCTGGCGAACGGTGGATTTGATGGATGCGATCAGCTTCTTGACGATACCCATGCCTGAACTCCCTTCACTGAATAGCGGGCATGGCGTGCCCGTTGATCGGACATTAGGTCAGGGGAAGCGGATTGATAACGAAGAAAAATGAATGTCCTTATGGGTGCTTGGCGGTATAAGCATCTCGGGAATTCGGGCAAGGCAGTCTGCATGGGCCTGGACGCGATTTTTTTCCCGCGAAATCGCCCTTCAGGCTTGGCCGGCGAGGCGCCGGATATCAAAACGCTTCCGGCCGGTCGGAGGCTGGCGTTTGTCCAGGTGTGTCCGACTCATTCCTGGCGCCTGATTCGGCCAGCCAGGCTTGCGCCTCCATGCCGAAAAGCATGCAAATGACGAACACCGAGGCTGGCAGCAAGCCCGCCCCCAGGCCGACCAGTGCTGGCCCCGGGCAAATCCCCGCCACACCCCAGCCGACACCGAAAAGCAGGCTGCCAATGACCAGGGAAGCATCGATGCCTAGCCCGCCCGTCTGATGCGCCGTTATTCCCCAACGCGCCCCGAGACGGAAAGCAATGCCGGCAACGGCAATGGCGCCCAGCATGACGAACCCCAGCGAGGGATCCCAGGCGCCGGCAACGTCGAGAAAAGCCTGAACCTTGCCCGGATCGGTCATCCCGGAAATGATCAACCCGGCACCGAACAGCAAACCGGATAGCAACGAGCACCAGAGTTTCATGTCACCCCCCCAGTACGTGGCGAATCAGGTAAACAGCCAGGCCACCACCCAGCATGAAGCATGGAACGGCAACCAGGGAGCGTCCTGACAGGCGGGCAAGCCCGCAGACCCCATGCCCGCTGGTACAGCCGTTGGCCATCCTGGCGCCGAAGCCGGCCAACAAACCGGCCACCGAGAAGAGCGCCCACGCCCCCGGCGTTTCGAAACCTTGCTGGAAAACGCCTTGCGGGTTGCCCAGCAAGCTCCACAGGAGACCGGAACCAACCAGCCCTGCCAGAAAGGCAAAGCGCCAACCGGAATCGGGCGCCCGGTCGCAAACAAGTTTCCCGAATATCCCGCTCACGCCGGCGACCCGCCCGGTACCGAGAAACAGGAAGGCGGTAGCCAGTCCGATCAGCAGGCCGCCCAACAAAGCATCCCAAGGTGTGAAGTGATTGAAATCGATAGTCATCGTACCCCCTGGCGATTTACCTGGCGGATCATCCGGATAGTCGCCGCGCCAAGCAGCGCTCCTCGAAAAAAAGACCTGACACCACCGGTGCCAGGCCCTAAACGCAAGTGCGTGATACAAGAGAGAGAGAACATGAAGAACTCGGGTTCCAATGTATCCCGTCATGCCCGAGCGGCGAACGATTTAGTCGGAATAAGCAAATCAGCCTCGCCTAAATTGCTTAGATGAAAGTCACACCGCTACAAACAGGGCGGCAACGCCCCCAACCATGGCGACATAGCAAGCCACCCGAACGCAGCTCCCCGAGCGTCCGGATCGACGCAAAATCATGGCTCCGAGGACGATGCTCCAGCCCGCGGTTCCCAAGATGAGCAGGTTTCCAAGCGCCTGCGCCGCTGCCCCGAAGGCCAGCCCAACGCGCTGGAAAAGCTCAAGGCTGTAGTGGAAGGCCACCAGAATCATGCCCCCGGCACCTACCGGGATCAGGCCGTAACTCAGGTGCTTCGCCAGCTGAACGCTTGTGCCGGAAATCAGATAAAGCGCGACCCATAGCAGTATTGCAATGGCGGCAGTCGCAAGCGACACGGCTAACCAGGTCTGGCTCGGCAAAAATGGGAGCCGCACCATGTCCGTCATAAGCCTGACAATTGGAGATGCATGGCTGACCGAGAAAAACAGTCCGATCATCACGCCCAATACGCCAAACACATCGCTGTTTCGCAAATCGGCCACACCGAGATTGACGATCTCGCTCCCCGGCCAGCGGTAGCCGAGACGGACTGCATCCCGATGCCCGCTGCAACGCCCGCACATGCTGCATTTTTCGTTGCCGCGCAGGCGCCTGACATCGAGCAACAAAGGACAATCCACCGCGCGCGGCAAGGGCTTGGGCGCACCATCCCAGCGCCCTCGATCCACCTTGAACTGCAGCACGGCACACCGGGCCATCAGGGAAAAAATACTGCCAACCGGGCAAAGATAACGACACCAGACACGCTTTGAACGCCCCATGAGCAGGCCGCACACCAATGCCAGCAGCGAGGTAAGCCCAAGCGAAAGCAAGATGGCCCGGGGCGAGGAATACGCGTGGCTGAGATGCTCGTAGAGGGTCGTTACGGCAATCGCCATCAACGCCCAAGCCGGCTTGCGCACCCAGCCGGGAATCTTGCTGCCCAGGCCGCGCCGGCTGGCGAACTCGGTAACGGTTCCATCCGGACAGAATACGCCGCACCAGAACTGCCCGAACAGCAATGTAAAAACCAGGACGCCGGGCCACCACACAGCCCAGAAGAGCACCTCTGCCCAAACAGCCAGTTGCTCGAGCGAGCCTGCACCGCTGCCCGGAGGAAAGATGGCCGGCACTATCAACAGTACGTAATAGATGGCAACGACAGCCCACTGCAGGCAACGAATCGCGTCCTGCCGCAGCTGCAGCCAGTTTCCCAGCACCTGCAAGGCCCGAGACAGCCTGTCACCCCATCGCACGGGCCGAATCAGGGAGCGTACGAGCGAGGTCACGGCTTATGCTTGGGCGCCCAGTGCATCCAGGGCACGCTGAGCCGCTTTGCGAACCTCAATATCGCGGTCGTCATCGAGAACCGAACGCAAGGCATCGGCCGCATCCTGATCCCCAATGGCACCCAGCGCATTGGCAACTTCCTTGCGCAGGTTGCTGATGGGATGCGCCAGATTGGCGATCAAGCCTGGGAGTGCAGCCGGGGCACGCATCCCGCCAAGGGCGTTGGCCGCCTTGAGACGGACCTCCCAGGCCGGGTCGTCGAGCGCCCCGAGCAGCGCCGGAATGGATTCATCTCGTTTCAGCTTGCCAAGGGTGCCGGCAGCCTCCTGCCTGACCTGCCAATCCGGGTCGCCCAGAGCCTTTCCAACGACCAAGGCGACGTCCGGCCGGGCGGCGAAGACCAGGGCGCCGACAGCGATTCGCCTGACTTCGGCATCGCTATCTGCGATCCGCTTCAGCAGTGCCGGAACGGCCGCAGCATCCTTGAGATAGGCGAGTACGCCGATGGCCTCGCGCCGCACTTCGGCCGATGTGTCTTCACTGAGCGCCACCGCGTCGTGCAGGGCCGGGGCATGACGCAGTTTCCGCAAGGCGCCGAGCAAGGCAGCCCGAGCATCGCCCGACGCTTCGCGCAGCAGCGCGAGCAGGACAGGCCCGGCACCGGGATCGAGGATTTCGCCCAGCGAAATGGCAGCGTTGTCGGCGACCTCGCCATCCGGATCGGCCAGCAGGCCGGCCAGTGCCCGGATCGCCTCGGGCGCCGGATTGCCTTCCAGCGCCTTGGCGGCTTCGAGGCGAACGCCGGCATCGCTGTCGCCGGTCGCGGCCACGAATGGTGCCGGCACCTCATCCGCCATGTCGACGATCTGCAGCAGCCCGACCCTGCGCACGGCGGGGTCGGTACTGGTCAGCAGGGATTCGAATGCCGCCAGCTCGGGATAGTCGGAAAAATCGATCATCGCCGCCTCACCGCAACAGGTAGGGAATTTCGACCTTGATCGCCTTGGTCGGGCAGTCGTGCGCGCACGGCAGGCAGTACCAGCACTCGTCGTAGGCCATCTTGATCTTTCCGTCGCCGGCATCGTGAATCAGGATGTCGGTCGGGCAAACGTCGATGCAGATGCGGCAACCCTTGTCGGCGATGCACTTGTCGTGATCGACGATGATGGAAACCTTGAAATCCTGTTCAATCGTTGTGCTCATGTTTTTACCTCAGGCAGCCAATTCTTCGGATTCGATGCGCATGGCGTCGTAGCCATACAGTTCGCTCTTGTCGATCGGGTAGATATATGGCGGCACCGGACGCTTGAACAACTCCGGCTGACCATCCGCACCCTTGCGGATTTCGACGAAGTTGAACCACTCGGCATCGTTGCGCCCCTCAAAATCGGTACGGTAGTGGTAAAGGCCCCAGCGGCTTTCCGTCCGGTACAGCGACGCCTTGGCCGCCAGTTCAGCGCAGTCGAGGATGGCATGCACCTCCATGGCGCGCATCAGTTCGTGCGGATTGCGTGCCTTCATATGGTCAAGATCAGCACGGATTTCGGCAAAGCGCTTGAGGCCGATTTCCATCTTGGCCGTCACTTTCGGCGGCTGCAGGTAGTCATTGACCATGCGGCGCAGCTTGTACTCGATCTGCGTCGGCGAAATACCGTCCTCACGAGCCAGCGGGGCGAAGATGCGCTCGCGTTCGTTCTCGATCTGCTCCTGGTCGACCAGGGCGTGTTCCTTGCCTTCGATAAAATCGACGGCATCCTCGCCGGCGATTTTGCCGAAGACCATGGCACCCAGCATGTAGTTGTGGGCGACGTTGCACAGGTCACCGGCGGCGTAGAGCCCCGGCACCGTAGTACGGGCGTTCTCGTCCACCCACACCCCGGAGGCGCTGTGACCACCACACAGGCCGATTTCGGAAATGTGCATCTCGACCAGGTCGTGGCGATAGTCGACGCCACGTCCCTCATGGAAGATGCCGCGAGTCGGCCGTTCCGTGACATGCAGCACATCTTCGATCTTGGTCACGGTTTCGTCTGCCAAATGGTCGAGCTTCAAAAACACCGGGCCATTGCCGCCTTCCAGTTCGCGCCAGAACTCGAGCATCATCTGGCCGCTCCAGTAGTCGCTGCGAATGAAGCGCTCACCCTTGGCATTGACCGTATAGCCACCGAACGGGCCAGTCACGTAGGCGCAGGCCGGGCCGTTGTAGTCCTTGATCAACGGGTTGATCTGGAAGCACTCCAGGCCGGAAAGCTCGGCACCGGCGTGATAGGCCATGCTGTAGCCGTCGCCGGCATTGGTCGGATTCTCGTAGGTGCCGAACAGGTAGCCCGAAGACGGCAGGCCGAGACGCCCGGCCGCGCCGGTACATAGAACCACGGCCTTGGCGCGGATGACGACGAAATCGCCGGTTCGCGATTCCAGCGCCATGGCACCGGCAATCCGGCCGTCCTCACCGACCAGCAGGCGGGTCGTCGTCAGCCGATTGCTGACCTCGACACCGACCTTGCGGATCTGCTTGAACAGCACCTTCTTGACGTTGTAGCCCTCGGGCATCGGCAGCACGTACGAACCGAGGTGATGCACCTTCTTGACCGCGTAGTCGCCGGTTTCATCCTTCTCGAACTTGACCCCCCAGCCATCCAGTTCCTTGATCATGTCGAAACTGCGGGTCGCATACGCATTGATCGACGCCTGATTGACGATGCCGTCGTTGGCGATGGTGATTTCTTTGACGTACTGTTCCGGCGTCGCGTAACCGGGAATCACGGCGTTATTGACGCTGTCCATGCCTTCGGCGATGGCGCCGGCACGCTTCACATTGGCCTTGTCGAGCAGCAGCACGCGCAGGTGCGGCGCCTTCTGCTTGGCCTTGATCGCGGCCAGCGGGCCGGCAGTACCGCCGCCAACGACGAGGATGTCGACTTCGATGTGTTGGGTTTCCATGTTTTTCCTTGGTTGGGTTCAGCCGCGCTCGGCGCGGATCTGGTAGCTGAAGCTGTCGCCCCGGTAGTAGAGGTATTCAAAGTCGATGGGCAGCCCGGCCTTGCTCCAGGTCAGGCGTTCCATGCGCAGGATCGGCGCGCCGGGCGCCACCTCGAGATGGCGTGCCAGGACGGGATCGGCCGCGATGGCATCGATGCTCAGGTCGGCATGGCCGAGCGGGGTCGCATAATCGTTTTCGATGATCACGAAAATGTCCCGCGTCGCTAGGTCTTCGCGCGCGAGCCGCTCGCCGAGTTCGCGCCGGACATAGGTGACATCGAGCGATACCGGTTGGCGGTCGGCATGGCGCACCCGGCGAATCTCGACCAGCGGGCTGCCTTCCGGCACCTGCAAACGCGCTGCCAGCGTCACATCGGCCGTCACCGTGGCGTGGCCGACGACCCGGTTGAAGGCTTCCCTGCCCTGATCGGCCATCGCCTCGGCAAAGCCGCGCAGCCGCGCCAGTTGCTGGAAAGGCTTGGGCTGCGAGACGAAGGCACCCTTGCCCGGCACCTTGAAGATCAACTGCTCCTTTTCCAGATCGCCGAGCGCCTGGCGCACGGTGATACGACTGACGCCAAAGGTGGACATCAGCTCGTTCTCGGACGGCAGACGGTCATGGGCGCCGTAGGTGCCATCGAAAATCTGGCCGCGCAGTGCATCCTTGATCTGCACGTAGAGCGGCAGGGGCCGGGCGGTGGCGAAGTGACGATGAAGTTGTGCAGTCATGGCCGGTTATGACAAGTGTTCAAGTGAAAGCCCTCTCGCTCAGATGAAGGCGCCGGCGAAATCGCCCGCGTTGCCGAGAGAAGCCGCGAAGTTGCGCCGATGCTCGTCGCGCATCAGTTCGAGGCAATGCCGCTTGAGATGGATGAAGTCATCGGAAGTCACCCAGGCATCGCCACGCGGACGGGCCGCTGGAATGGCGATGTCCTCGCGAATGCGCCCCGGCCGCTGTGACATGACCAGCACGCGATCAGCCAGGAACAGCGCCTCATCAATATCGTGGGTCACGAAGACCACCGTGGTGCCGATCTTGGCCCATACGTCGAGCAGCAGGCGCTGCATCACCCAGCGCGTCTGCGCATCGAGGGCCGCAAAGGGCTCGTCCATCAGCAGGACCTGCGGCTGGTTGATCAGCACGCGGGCGATCTCCACCCTTTGCTGCATGCCGCCGGAGAGCTGGATCGGATACTTGTGCTCGAAGCCGGCGAGGCCGACCAGGCGCAGCAGTTCCAGCGCCCTCGCCTGTCGCTCGGCCTTGGCCACGCCTTTCATCTTCAGCCCAAAAGCGACGTTGTCGATGACCCGCTTCCACGGGAACAAGGTGTGCTGCTGGAAAACCAGCCCGCGTTCCGACGACGGCCCCTCGATGGCCCGGCCGCCCAGACTGAGCGAGCCGCCCGTCACCGGGATGTGGCCAGCCAGCGCACCGAGCAAGGTCGACTTGCCGCACCCCGAAGGCCCGAGCAGACAGACGAACTGCCCTGCCTTGATGTCGAAGCTGATCCGGTCGACCGCCCGGAAACGATCCTTCTTGTCTCCCAGTTCGATGACGGCATCGCGGACAACGATGTGGCCGTTCGGCGTGTGCGTATCACTCATGATCGCGCCCTCCCTTGAGTTGATACCAGGGCGTCAGCAGGTCGCCCAGCTTGCGCACCAGCACGCTGCTGCCCATGCCGAAGACGCCGATCAGCAACATGCCGACCACGATGTCCGCATAGCGCTGCAGGTTGTACGACTCCCACGTGTAGTAGCCGATGCCGTACTGGCCGGCGATCATTTCGGCCGTCACCAGGCAGAACCACGAGGTACCCATGCCGATCGACAAGCCGGTCACCAGACTGGGCAAGGCGCCCGGCAGAATCACCTCGAGATAGAGTCGGGTACGGCTTGCGCCCAGGCTGCGCGCGGTCGACACCAGGCGCGGATCGATGCCGCCGACGCCGTGGATGGTATTGAGCAGGATCGGGAACAAGGCCCCCATGAAGGTGATGAAGATCATGCTCATTTCCGACGACGGGAACATCAGGATGGCCAGCGGAATCCAGGCGACGCCGGGAATCGGCCTCAGCACCTCCAGCGGCGGCAGGAACAGGTCGGCCGCCCAGCGCGAACGGCCAATCCATAGCCCGAGGATGGTCCCGGCCAGCGTCGCGCCAAGGAAACCGCCAAACACCCGATACAGGCTATTCAGCACGTGATCGAGCACTTTCGGTGACTGCAGCAGGTTCCACAGCGCGGGAACCACTTCGCTCGGGGCCGGCACGTTCTGGAAGGTCACGATCCCCAGATGCAACCGGTACTGGGCCGCTACCTGCCAGAACGCCACGAAGGCGATGAGTGACAGGCCGCGTACCAGAATCCGGCCAAGCGGCCAGCGCGTCCGCCGCTTACCGGCGGATGACACGTCACCCACCGGCACATCGGCAACGCCTTCCAGCGGGGCTTGATCGAGGGTCAATTGCGCGGCGCTCATCGTCGATCAGCGGCTGGCGACGGGCGCCGTGGAGGCAAACGTGGAGGCGAAATTCACCACGCTGCCACCGACCTTCTGGGCTGCCTTGTCGGCGACGTCCCGCTCCAGATAGGCATCGATCTGGCCATTCGGACTACGGACGAACCATGCCAGGTTGGCGAGCAGCTTCAGGCCCGTCTGGCGGTCATGGACGAGCACGACGCGAACCTTCTTGCCGGTTTTCTCGGCATCACGCACCGCAAACAGTGCCGACTCCGGCGAAGCGTAGTTGCGCACCCTCGGCTCGCCCTCGATCCACACCTGGGTCACGCGGTTGAAATCCTTGATCGCCGCGCCGCTCTGGGCATCCTTGGCGACCAGCGGCAGACGACCATACGACTTCAGCTGCTTGTCGTAATCGAGCCCGGACAGCTTGAAGGCCGTACGCAGGTAACTGTCGTCGATCAGTTCATCGGCGGTCAGCGGCACGTCGTTGCGCTTGAGCAGAGCCAGCGTCTCGATGGCCGTCTTCAGCGCCGTACGGTATTCCGGCTTGAAGGTGAAATCGCGTGTCTGCAGCCCAAGCGGACCGTGGAACAGGTAATTCACTTCGGCTTCGATACCGGTCGTCTTGGCAATCTGCTCGCTGTATTTCTCCGGCTCGGCGGTGATCAGGCGATCGGCCTCGATGGCGGCGCGCAGGAAGGCAACGACGATTTCCGGGTACTTCTTGGCGTAATCGTTGTTGACCAGGGTGCCGTGGAAGGTCGGCGCATTGGCCTGGGCCCCGTCGTAGATCTTGCGGGCGAAACCGCGATACGGGAACAGTTCGGCAAAGGGCACGAAGTTGGCGTGTGCGTCGATCTTGTGGCTCTGCAGGGCGCTACCGCCGACTTCAGGCGACTGTGACACCAGATTCACATCCTTCTCCGGGTCGAGCCCCTGCGCCTTCAGGGCACGCAACAGCATGCTGTGCGCCGTGGAACCGAAAGGCACCGAAATGCTCTTGCCCTTCAGTGCAGCCAGCGAGGTGACCGGCGAGTCAATGGGCACCACCAGGCCGTTGCCGCTACCCTGCGGACTGCCCGACAGCGCGGTGATGAAGACGCTCTTCTTGCCGGCCTTCTTGAAGGCTGCCGCATTCAGGGCGCCCGGAAAATCGGCCATCGACCCGATGTCGAGCTTGTCGGCGACCATCTCGTTGGTCAGCGGCGGACCGGAGGTGAAGTTCTTCCAGACGATCTCGTACTTGGCGTCCTTGTACTTGCCGTCCTTCGGCAGGTACTTTTCCAGCAGCTTGAGTTCACGGATCAACAGGCCACCCGTGGCGCAGTTGATGGTGGTGTCCTGGGTGCCGATGGCGATGCGGATGGTTTCCGCCTGCAGCGCATTGCTGCCCAGCACGAGCGCGAGAAGCGCGAGGGTTTTCTTGAGTCGCATGATGCCTCCGTTAAATGACGATGGAGGCAAGGTTATTCAGGGCACCTGAAACACAGAACGACCTTTTTTTTATATTGATACAACCTGTCATGACAGGTTCTGGCCAGTCGTTTTGCAGCACACGTGCCAAGCGGAACGAAATACAGAGCGGCGTCAAAACAATCTACCCTTTGATTTCCAACACAATGATTTCAATGGGGATTTAATAGGCCAACAGCGATACGCCACCACCCGGGCGAACCAAAAAAAAGCCCGCCATCCGAAGATGGCGGGCACACCAATGGAGAGAGACAAAGAACGGTGACCGCCGCAAAGCGAGCACAGAAAGAAATTTACCGGATCACTGCAGCCGACCGAACGAAGTTCTCGCTATATGCAATTCAGGCCGGAAAATTGAGCTTATAACGCCAGCCTCTCATCTTGACTCACGACTCGACATCTTGCCGCGAAGCCTGTGCGGCACGCCATTCGACGAAGGTCTTGATAACCAGCGTGAGCAACGCGAGGATGGCCAGAAGCGAAGCAACCGCAAAGGCCGCAGCGAATTTGTATTCGCTGTAGACAATCTCGATATGCAGGGGCATCGTATTCGTTTCGCCACGAATATGGCCGGACACAACCGACACCGCGCCGAACTCACCCATCGCCCGGGCATTGCACAGGATGATCCCGTAGATCAGGCCCCATTTGATGTTGGGTAGCGTGACATGCCAGAACGTACGCCAGCCGGATGCGCCAAGGACCGTCGCCGCCTCTTCCTCGTCGCGGCCCTGCGCTTCCATCAGCGGAATCAATTCGCGCGCCACGAACGGAAAGGTGACGAAGATGGTCGCCAGAACGATGCCCGGCACGGCGAAAACGATCTTCATGTCGTGCTCGATGAACCAGGGACCGATCCAGCCGTTACGACCAAACACCAGAACATAGATCAGCCCCGCAACGACTGGCGACACCGAAAACGGCAAATCGATCAGCGTGATCAGGAAGGACTTCCCGGGAAACTCGAACTTGGCAATAGCCCAGGCAGCGGCAATTCCAAAAATCAGGTTGAGCGGAACGGCGATGACGGCGGCAATCAGTGTCAACTTGATGGCGCTCAGCGCATCCGGTTCGACCAGAGCGTTCAGGTAGACATCCCAGCCTTTGCGCAAGGCCTCGTAGAAGACAGTGAGCAAGGGCAACAGGAGGAACAGGGTAAAGAAGGCCAGGGAAATCCCGATGATCGTCCATTTCACCCACGGCGATTCGCGGGTGGCGGGATTGCTCTCGTAGCGGTCGGCCAGGGCCGATCCGATGTGCAGGGTTGTTGCGGCAGCCATTACTGTTTCTTTCCGGTACGTTTCGCCGTCCACGCCTGGAGGCTGTTGATGGTTATGAGCAGGATGAAGGAGAGGATCAGCATGACAGTGGCGATGGCCGTCGCTCCGCGGTAGTCATACTGCTCCAGCTTGGTGATGATCATCAGCGGGGTGATCTCGGAAACCATCGGCATGTTGCCGGCAATGAAGATCACCGATCCGTACTCGCCGACTGCCCGCGCGAAGGCCAGCGCAAAACCGGTGAGCAGCGCCGGATAAAGCGTCGGGAAAATGACCTGGCGAATGGTCTGCCAACGGCTGGCACCGAGACTGGTCGATGCCTCCTCGATCTCGAACTCCAGGTCTTCCAGCACCGGCTGCACGGTCCGTACGACGAAAGGCAGGCCAATGAAAACCAGGGCGAGCAGCACGCCGACCGGTGTGAAGGCAACCTTGAAGCCAAACGACTCGACGATGCTGCCGATCCAGCCGTTGCCGGCCCACAGCGCGGTCAGGGCAATGCCGGCCACTGCCGTGGGCAACGCGAACGGCAGGTCGACCAGCGAATCAACGATTTTCTTGCCCGGGAAGTTGTAGCGAACGAGGCTCCAGGCCAGCAACATGCCGAATACCGTGTTGATGGCCGCAGCGGCCAGCGAGGCCCCAAAACTCAATTTGTAGGAAGCGACGACGCGTGGCGACGAAACCGCCCCCCAGAATTGCTCCAGCGTCAGTTCGGCTGTCTTGATGAACACCGCTGCGAGCGGAATAAGGACAATCAGCGACAACCAGGTCAGCGTGTAGCCGAGCGAGAGGTTGAAGCCGGGCAAAGCGTTACGGGAACTCATCGCGCAACCTCCGGAGTGGCGACCGTAGCGGATCCCGATGAAACGATGGATTGGTAGGGCATGAAAGCAAGAACTCCAGAAAATATGGGATGGCTGCAAGCTTAGAGAGCGCCAGCTCCGGGCCTAACCAATTTATTTGTCTTTGCTTATGCCTATCGCTGCAATGCCCGCTCCGAGATGAGTGCATAAAAATGCCCCGACCGGGCGACTTCGCCACTGCCGGGGCACGGCTGGGGCATGGCCCCCGCGATTGATACAACACGGATTACTTCACATAGATCTGGTCGAAGACACCGCCATCGGCAAAGTGGGTTCTCTGCGCCTTCTCCCAACCGCCAAACTCCTTATCGATCGTGATCAGTTTCAGGTTGGCAAATTGTTTCGCATACTTCGCCGCGACTTTCTTGTCGGTAGGACGATAGAAGTTCCTGGCGGCGATCTCCTGTCCTTCCGGCGAGTAAAGGTAGTTCAGATACTCGGTGGCGACCTTGCGTGTCCCTTTCTTGTCGACAACCTTGTCGACAACGGCCACCGGAGGCTCAGCCAGAATCGACAGCGACGGAGTGACAATTTCAAACTTGTCCGGCCCCAGTTCCTTCTGGGAAAGATAGGCTTCGTTCTCCCACGCAATCAGAACATCACCAATACCGCGCTCGACGAAGGTCGTGGTTGCGCCACGCGCACCGGAATCGAGAACCTTGACGTTGCCATAGAGCTTCTTGACGAACTCCTTGGCCGAGGCATCGCTGCCGCCCGGCAATTGCTTGGCATAAGCCCAGGCTGCCAGATAGTTCCAGCGAGCACCACCGGAGGTTTTCGGATTCGGCGTGATCACCTCTACCCCGGGTTTGACCAAATCGCCCCAATCCTTGATACCTTTGGGATTGCCCTTGCGAACCAGCAAGACAATCGTTGAGGTATACGGCGATGCGTTCAACGGCAGCTTCTTCTGCCAATCCTTGGCAAGGAGCCCGGCTTGCGCGACTTCGTCGATGTCGTATGCAAGCGCCAGGGTCACCACATCGGCATCGAGGCCATCAATGACAGCACGCGCCTGCTTGCCAGACCCCCCATGCGATGCCTTGACGTTGACGGTTTCCCCCGTCTTGCCCTTCCAATACTTGGCAAAGGCGCTATTGAAATCCTGATAAAGCTCACGCGTCGGATCGTAGGACACGTTAAGCAAATTGACATCGGCGAATGCCTGGCCACCGAGGGCGAGCCCCAGAGCCAGGGCGATCAGACTACGGCGGGCATGATTGAAGCGCATTTGGCTGAAATCCTATCGAGTTGAGGAACAGCCAATCTACGAAAGGGGTATCGGCATGAAAACGACGTAAATCTTATGTTGATATACACCGCACGACTTATAAGCTTCAAGGCGGCGCAAGCACCCTTCGTTTGCCGGCAAGGTGCATAAGCATCCAACCCATCGCCTGCTGCCCATATAAAAACAAAATGTTTCCCATCCACGAAGCCTGGCGTGCAGCATGAGGTCGTACGCTGCAGTGCAACATGCGGCGTCAATCCTCAACCTTCCAGGAGATTATCCATCATGGCGAATACGAGCTTCGACACCCTCATTTCCGGTCAAAAGTCCGCTCTCGATACGCTGCAGGCTTTCGCCTACATTTCCCTCGACAGTATCGAAAAAGCAGCCTCGCATCATCTCTCGAGCAGCCGTCGCGTGCTCGAGCAACAATTCAAGCAAAGCAAGGATATTCTCGACAGCAAGGATGTTCCGGGCACCGTGTCACTGGGTCACGCGCTCGTTCAGCAGCATATCGACAATGGCATCGACTATCTGCGCGGGTTGCACGAGATCGCGAACGAATCCCGGGAACAGGCCATCAGCCTGCTTGAAAGCAATCATGGCGAATGGCACAAGGCTATCTCTTCGACGCTCGACTGGTACGCAAAGTCCAGCGGACATGCCGATGCCGTCGTGAGGAGCGCTGTTTCAGCGGCCAACTCGGCATTCGAGAACGCGCACAAGACGGCACGCCAAGTTGCCAGCATCGCCGATGCCAGCGTCAAGGCTGCCACCAGCGCCACCTCGCGCGCCATCGAAGTTAGCAGTCCCGCCCGAAAGAAGGCGGCTTGACCTCTTGCCCGGCCCTTGGTCACACAGGGGCCGCTTCTTCCCTTGCCTGAGCCCCGCGCAAGGAAGCTCTTGCCGCTTATCTATTTTGTCCGAACCTTGAATGTTCCGACAGGACTTTCCCGAAGCACCCTGTCGCGACCAGGCTGGATCAGCCATTCGTTGCCGTCGATGACCCGATATTCGCCCTAAACACGAATATCCACCCAGGATCAGCGGATATGCAGATTACCGAAAGCACTTCCGGCAAGGTGAAGAACGTGCGGCTCTTACCTGATCGGATCAGACTTTTAATCTTCCAGAATGGAATGAATGTCCGCAACCATCAGTTGAGGTCCTCTTCCTTGACTGCCGGCAAGTTCAGAATCTGTATCCCCTCGTTTCTAAGCTCTTCGCATTCGTCTGCACTGGCTTGACCACGAATGGGTCTTTCCGGGGCTTCGTTGTAATAAATTTTCCTGGCCTCTTCAGCGAAGGATTGCCCGACATCTTCGCTGTTGGCAACAATGGCCTCAACCAATTGACGATAGAGCGCCATCGCCTGAGTGCCCACAGGCATGAGAGCAGTACTCGCGGAAGTGCTTGCAGGGCTGGCCGTGACTTCCCTCTGATTGCCTGCGTTGGATGAAATTGCTACGGCAGACGGTATGCGACGGACTACTTCGCTATCGCATTGCGGACAAATGATCTGGTGTGCTTGAAGCTGCTGTTCAAAATCGTCTGAGCTACGAAACCAACCTTCGAATTTGTGATCGTTATCGCAGCTAAGGTCGTAAATAATCATCTTTGTACCTGCAAGTACCCAGGGAACAACATCAAAATAAACCGCTAGATACTCTGATTGCCTGAGCCGGCATTGAGGATTGATCTGCGGGAAATCGCTGTTGCAAAAAAACAGGATGGATGGTGCCCGGGACGGGAATCGAACCCGTACAGCCAGAGGCCGAGAGATTTTAAGTCTCTTGTGTCTACCAATTTCACCACCCGGGCCGGTGCAGCAATTTGTTTTGCGCCCCGATACGAAAAAGGGAAAGCGACCGGCGCTTTCCCTTTTCGAATTTGGAGCGGCAGAAGAGTCTCGAACTCTCGACCTCAACCTTGGCAAGGTTGCGCTCTACCAACTGAGCTACTGCCGCGT
>CALJZP010000215.1 GCA_937983545.1 uncultured Azonexus sp. | reverse complement strand
GTCGCCCGCACTCAACGCTTGACGGGCAAACCCCGGATACGGCTTACTTCAACCAGCCGCTGCTCGCCGCAGCGGCTTAACCCGCAGAGAACTCACTTAAGAAAACCAAATTTCTGTCCAACTGCGCGGGGCCACCTCTCTTCTCGGTCATCACATGTACCTTGTATTTGGCAACCAGCACAGCCTGGTCCGGATGAATGCCACTTGGCGTGCACAGAGCAACGAGGTCCGGTTTCTCGCTTACCAGCATTTCTTCCAGGTCGCGATAGGCTGGAACCTTATATATCTCGGCGTACTCCGCCAGAACCATCGGGTCGGTATCGCAAATAGCGACGAGTTCGAAATCGTCTCTATGTTTTTCAATAGAGCCAAAGTGATTTTTTGAGATGCGACCGCAGCCAACAATGGCAATTTTGATCTTGCGACCATTAATGGAAGGATAATGAAGCATGCTAATTTCTCGCATTTTTAAAAGCTGAACACAGCGAAGCCTGCATCAGCCACCGTACAACGATCAAATAAAACACTGGGGTCGCCCAGCGCCAATTTACTCCCAGCGCTCGAGCTCATAATAAGGCAAGCAACTTTGCCTCTGCGGACGCTAGGGCACATTCTTTGAAAATGACGCCCCAAATACAAATACCCAGAAAGACATCTAGCTCAGGGCTTTTGGGCAGAACAGGAGGGGAGCACCCCCAAAGACCACCAACCTCTTGATTTAGCCTGAAATTTATTCAAATAGTATAACCTGCCAGAGTACCATTAACAATGCATACACGCACCGACAAAAGCACAAATGACAAAAACACTTCACCCAAGAGGTCGACTGCCCAGATAGAGAGCTATTCCCTAGCAGCTTTCAACTAGGGTTTGGTTTCTGCGAAATTTTACTGGACTAGAGCGCAACGGGAACCGAGGGAGATTAGCGGATCCCTGCCGAGTCCAACACAAACCCTGCCATAAATACCCTTCCGCCCATGCGTAACAAGTAGCAAGCAATCGTTAGTCAGAACGTAGCGTGATAGCCTGATTCAAGCTTGGCTGCTTGTGCGCGATCAAACCTTGACCATAGCAGATGGGCACATCAAATCAAATAATAAAAAGAGCCAGAGGCCGCAAACTGCCAATCCCTTTAGGGCACCGGTTGGTGGAGAGGAGGAGGATCGAACTCCCGACCTCCGCATTGCGAACGCGGCGCTCTCCCAGCTGAGCTACCCCCCCAACGTATTAGATTCTAGCGCACTCCATTTCGCTTATCAAAGCCGTCAGCTGCAAAGAGGAAGCACGCCGACAGTCCGATCATCTGACGTTTAAAACGACTACCGGAGCGATTACCATGGCGAAGAGCTGCAATTTGACTGTCCGCCACTGCCAAGCCTGTGAAGGCGGCGTCGTGCCACTGGATGTCGCAGCCGCGACGCAAATGCTGCACGCCCTGCCGGAGTGGGCTCTCGGGGAAGAATGGCTGGAGAAGACCTTCGTCTTCCGCAATCATTATGAAGCGATGGCCTTCGTCAATGCCGTTGCCTGGGTATCGCACCGCGAAAACCACCACCCGGAACTGACAGTCGGCTACAAGGATGTCCGGGTTCGCTACTGGACGCACGCCATCGACGGCCTGTCGGAAAACGACTTTATCTGCGCCGCCAAGCTGGAAAAACTGCTGAACCTCTAGATTTGCCCGGCCCCCGCCACGGCACGACGCAGACGGTCGGCGACTGCTGTCCACGCCGCGTCGGCGGGCAAGGCTTCGACGACGATCAGGTCGACGCCGGCATGGTCCATGTCGCGCAAGGCGGCATAGAGATCGTGCGCGTAACCGACCGGGTCGGCCGGCATCAGGCGCCAGGCGTGCGGCATGCCGGCCTGCGGCGGCTGGTTGGCGCTGATCACGGCGCACTTCCCGCCGCGATGGCGCTGGGCGTTGATGAAATCGAGGAGGCGCTCGCCCGACACCATGCGCAACGGCGTCACCGGCGCGTAGTGCGCTTCGAGCGACCCCGAGACGCGCGGGGCGCCAACGGCGGTTTCAACGACCGGCTGGCGGCCGAGCACCGCTTCGAGATGCATCGGCGAGATATGGCCGGGACGCAGGATGACCGGCTCGCCGCGGGAACAGTCGACGATGGTCGATTCGATACCGACCTTGCATGGGCCGCCATCGAGGATCAGCGAGACCCGGCTGCCCAGTTCCTCGGCGACATGCCCGGCCGTGGTCGGACTGATGCGTCCGAAGCGGTTGGCGGACGGCGCGGCGATGCCGGCATGTTCGCCCTGGGCACGGGCAAAGCGGCGTAACAGTTCGAGGGCGACCGGATGGCCGGGAACGCGCAGGCCGACCGTATCCTGGCCGCCGGTCACGGCATCCGGCACCCAGGCCTGCTTTTTCAGGATCAAGGTCAACGGGCCGGGCCAGAAGGCTTCCATCAACTCCCAGGCGACGTCGGGAACCTGCTCGGCCCAACGGTCGACCGCATCATGTCCGGCAACGTGAACAATCAGCGGGTGATCGGCCGGACGGCCCTTCGCAGCGAAAATCTTGGCTACCGCTGACGGCCGGGCGGCATCCGCCCCCAAACCATAGACCGTCTCGGTCGGGAGGGCAACCAGTTCGCCGGCGATCAGCAGGTCGACGGCACGCTGGTAATCCGCGTCGGAAGGCGTCATCAGTCCTTGATGCCGATAGCGGCCCGAGCGGCCAACGCAGCCTTCTGCACGGCTTCGGCATGCTCGCCGATGACGGTGAAGTGCCCCATCTTGCGGCCGGGGCGGGCGTGGTGCTTGCCGTAGAGGTGCAGCTTCAGGTTCGGAATGGCGTACAGCCTGGCCCAATCCGGTTCGCGATAGGTATCCCCGTCGTACCAGAGGTCGCCGAGCAGATTGACCATCACCGATGCCGAGTGAGCGCGTGCTTCGCCCAGCGGCAGGCCGCACAGGGCGCGAACCTGCTGCTCGAACTGGTCGGTGACGCAGGCATCGAGGGTGTAGTGGCCGCTGTTGTGCGGACGCGGCGCCATTTCATTGACGATCAGCTGACCACGGCTGACGAAGAACTCGACGCCCATGGTGCCTATGTAGTCCAGCTTTTCGGCGATGCGTGCGGCGACATCCTCGGCGTCGCTCTTGACGCAACCGGTGGTGCGCGCCGGCACGATGGACACATCGAGAATGCCCTTGGTGTGCTGGTTTTCGCCGGTCGGGAAACAGGCGACCTTGCCGTGCTCGTCGCGCGCCAAAACGACCGACACCTCGTAGTCGAGCGTCAGGCGTTGCTCCAGCACGCAATGCTCGCCCTTGAAGTGCCCGAAGGCGATCAGCGCTTCCTCGCGGTTATTGACCGTCGCCTGCCCCTTGCCGTCGTAGCCGAAGCGGGCGACCTTCAGGATGGCCGGAAACAGGGAAGCGTCGGCGTTGCGGATGTCGTCTTCGCTGTTGATTGCCGCGAAGGGACCGTGCGGAAAACCGTTGTCGCGCAGAAAGGACTTCTCGGCGATGCGGTTCTGGCAGACGGCGACAGCCGCCGCATGCGGACGCACCGGCACGAACTTGGCGAGGTAATCCAGCGTATCGGCCGGTACGTTCTCGAACTCGGTGGTGATCGCCGCGCAGCCCGCGGCAAACTCGTCGAGTACTGCGTAGTCGTTGTAGTCGACGCAAAAATGGCGTTCGGCGATCTGGCCGGCCGGGCTGTTCTTGTCCGGGTCAAGCACCCAGACCTTGTAGCCCATTTCGTGGGCGGCGGAAACGAAGAAGCGGCCGAGCTGGCCGCCCCCCAACATGCCCAGCGTGGCGGGCGGCAGGATCATGGTCGACGACATGCGGCTTACACTTCCGGCAGTTTCATGGCCAGCACCTTCTCGGTCTGGGCCTGGCGGAACGCCTGCAGCTTCGCTTTCAGCGCCGGGTTCTCGTTGGCCAGCATGGCGACGGCGAACAGAGCGGCATTGGCGGCGCCGGCCTCGCCGATGGCGAAGGTGGCGACCGGAATACCCTTCGGCATCTGCACGATGGAATGCAGGGAATCGACACCGGACAGGGCCTTGGACTGGACCGGCACGCCGAGCACCGGCACGATGGTCTTGGCGGCCAGCATGCCCGGCAGATGGGCGGCACCACCAGCCCCGGCGATGATCGCCTTGAGGCCGCGCTCGCCGGCCATGGCGGCGTAGTCGAACAGCAGATCCGGCGTGCGGTGGGCGGAAACGACACGGGCCTCGAAAGGCACGCCGAATTCCTTGAGGATCACGGCAGCGGCCTGCATGGTCGGCCAGTCGGAATCGGAGCCCATGACGACCCCGACGAGCGGTTGGTGTACAGCGTTCATTTAGCGAACCCCTGCCTTGCGTTCAGCGGCCTCGATGGTGTTGGCCAGCAACATGGTAATGGTCATCGGACCGACCCCGCCCGGCACCGGCGTGATCTGGCCGGCGATTTCTAGACAGTCGGCATAATCGACGTCGCCGCACAGCTTGCCGTCGGGCAGGCGGTTGATGCCGACGTCGATGACGACGGCGCCCGGCTTGATCATGTCGCCCTTGACGAACTTCGGCTTGCCGACGGCGGCGACGACGATGTCGGCGCGCCGGGTGTGGAAGTTCAGGTCCTTGGTCTTGGAATGGCAGACGGTCACGGTGGCGCCGGCGTTGATCAGCAGCATCGCCATCGGCTTGCCGACGATGTTGGAACGGCCGATGACCACGGCTTCCTTGCCGGTCAGATCGACATTGCCCTTCTCGAACATCTTCATGACGCCGTACGGGGTGCACGGGATGAAACGCGGTGCACCTTGCGACAGGGCACCGACGTTCTCGGCATGGAAGCCGTCGACATCCTTCTCGGCGGAGATGGCTTCGAGCACTTTCTCTTCGTCGAAATGCTTCGGCAGCGGCAGCTGGACCAAGATGCCGTGGATGGCCGGGTCGGCGTTCAGTTCGGCGATCTTGTCGAGCACCACCTGCTGGTCGACATCGCGGTCATAGACGATTTTCTCGGAATGCATGCCGATGGCCAGGCAGCCATTGACCTTGTTCTTCACGTAAACCTGTGAGGCCGGGTCTTCGCCGACCAGAATAACCACCAGACCGGGCTTGTGGCCCTTGGCCGCCAGCGCCTCAACGCGGGCCTTGAAGCTCTGGCGCAGTTCGTCTGCCAGCGCCTTGCCGTCGATAATTTGTGCCGTCATCGTCGCATCCAACAAAAAGAAAACGGGAAAGGCAACTGCCTTTCCCTTTGAATTGGAATGGATTTTACCAGATTCAGGCCGTAGTCAGGCGATTGCCGCTTCGGCAGCGCCAACAGCCGCCCTTCCGGACTCGAACGCCTGGCGGTTGAGGGCGACGACTTTCTCGCCCTTGCGCTGGAATCGCTTGAGCACGCAGTCGAGCAACACGTCAGCCGAGAACGGCAACTGATCGGCAATGGCGCCGAGCATGACGGTGTTGCCGAGGCGGATATCGCCCAAGCCCTGCGCGATGGTCGTCGCATCGAAGGAGACCACCCGTCTGCCGCCTGCCTTCATCTGGCCGACCGGGTCGGACGGGTAGTCGTAGAGACCCAGTTCGACGACCGGCGGCACGAAGCGCGAGTCGTTGACCAGCGCCGCCGCCCCCGGCCGCAGCATGTGCATCCAGCGCAAGCCTTCTGCCGCCTCGAAGGCGAGCAGGACATCGGCCTCACCCGGCGCAATCTGCGGCGACAGGACGCGCGGACCGAACCGCAGGTGCGACGACACCACGCCACCGCGTTGTGCCATGCCGGCGACTTCGGTCTTCTTCGCATCGTGGCCGAGCGCGATGGCCGCCTCGGCGAGAATTTCGGTTGCCGTCATGACGCCCTGGCCACCGATGCCGACAACGAGAATATTGGTCGTGCCGCTCATGCCGAGCATCCTTTCTTGACCAGGGTAATGGGCGACACCGGCGCGTAATGCTGGATGGCATCCGGCGCGCAGGGCTGGACGCACAGGCCGCAACCGGTGCACACCGACGATTCGATGCGCACGAAGGACAGATCGACCTCGCGCCCGGAAGCCTTGACCGCCTTCCCTCGCCGGGTGACGTGGATGGCCGGGCAGCCGACATCGAGGCAGTTGCCACACCCGGTGCACCTGTCGTCGAGTACCTCGTAGGGCTTGAGCTTGTGGTAGTCCTTGATCAGCACGCAAGGCTGGTCGGTGACGATGACCGACACGTCGGGCACCTTGACCTCGTCGCGGATGGTCTTGAAGAGGGTTGGCAGCTCGTACGGATTGACCTTGTGCACCCGCTCTTCCTTGACACCCAGCGCCTTGACCAGCTTGACGAAGTCGATGCGCGGCGCCTCGTCGCCATGGATATCGCGGCCGTTGCCCGGGTTATCCTGGCCGCCGGTCATGCCGACCGCGCGGTTGTCGAGCAGCAGCACCGAGACGTTGGCCTTGTTGTAAACCATGTCGAGCAAACCTTGCATGCCCATGTGCAGGAAGGTCGAGTCGCCGATCACGGCGACGATGCGCTTCTCCTTGTCGGCTTCACCGCGCCCCTTGTCCATGCCGAGGGCGATGCCCATCGAGGCGCCCATCGACACGCAAGTATCCATGGCCTGCCACGGGTGGCCGGCCCCCAGCGTGTAGCAGCCGATGTCGCCGGAGATGTTGAGGTTGCGCACCTGCGACAGGGTGTAATAGACACCGAGATGCGGACAGGCCACGCACATGGTCGGCGGCCGCGGAAAGACCTGGGCGGGGCGGATGGCGACAGCCGCCGCGTCGACCGGCTCGCCAAGCAGGCGGGCGATGGCCGGCTTGAGCACGGGCGGCGCCAGCTCGCCCTGCAGTGGCAGGATCTCCTTGCCGATGACCTGAATGCCCTGCGCCTTGAGTTCGGTTTCGACCAGCGGCTCGACCTCTTCGACGACGACGACCTGATCGACCAGGGCCGCCAGTTCGCGGCACTTTTCCAGCGGCAGCGGGCAGGAGAAGCCCAGCTTGAGGACCGGCGCATTCGGAAAGGATTCCTTGACATGCATGTAGGCGGGGCCGGAGGTGATGAAACCGATACGGCGGTCGCTGCCCGGCTCGATCACGTTGAGCGGCGAGCGCTCGGCCTCGGCACGCAATTCGCCGTCGCGCTTGAACATCAGCGGAATGCGCTTGCCGGCATTGCCCGGGACCATGACGTAGCGTGCCGGATCTTTCTTGAACCCGGCACCGACGTGTGCCTGGCGCTCGCCGACGGTGACCAGCGCCTTGACGTGGTTGATGCGGGTGGTCATGCGCAGGATGACCGGCACCTGGAATTTCTCGGAGAGTGCGTAGGCCGCCAGCGTCATGTCGTAGGCTTCCTGCGAATCCGCCGGCTCGAACACCGGCACATGGGCGAAACGCCCCCAGTAGCGGGAATCCTGTTCGTTCTGGGACGACGACAGGCCGACGTCGTCGGCGATGGCGATGACCAGGCCGCCATCCACGCCGGTCAGGGTCAGCGTCATCAGCGCATCGGAGGCGACGTTCATGCCGACGTGCTTCATGCAGCAGAAGGCGCGCGAGCCGGCATAGGCGGCGCCGATGGCGACTTCCAGCGAGACTTTCTCGTTGACCGACCATTCGGCGTAGATGTCCGGATAGGTCGAAATGACCTCGAGCATTTCGGTCGACGGCGTGCCCGGATAGGCGGCAGCAACCTTGACGCCAGCCTCCCAGACCGCGCGGGCGACCGCTTCGTTACCGGACATCAGAATCCGGCTGGCTGCCGGTGCGGGCATGACTGCCGCCATATTCGACTCCTCGAGAAATCAATTGAAAACCCATGATTATAGGAAGGTCTTATTTCATGGATTTGATACAACGCAAGTCGAACAAGCTTTTCACCTTGTGTCACAAATCCGCGCGATTGATGAACATCAATGCCCGGTGACGACATGTACAGGGACAATGTCCGCATTGCCTCCATAACGCCACCATGAACGCCGCCACGCTCGAGCTCGCCCCGCCAGCAGCCCCTGTCCGCCACATCCCCGGCAACAAGGGGATCTGGGTTGGCATCACCTGCGAGTTCGTCGAGTTCGCCGTATTGTTCGCGGTGTATTTCATCGCCCGCGCCCATTTTCCGGACGCCTTCCACGAAGGCGCCCAGCGCCTGAATATCCTCGCCGGCACCAGCATCACCCTGCTGATGATCACCAGCAGCTATTGCATCGCCTGCTCGGTCAACGCCATCCGCCAGAACAAGCACCGCAGCGCCGTGATCTGGCTGGTCGCCGGGCTGCTCATCGCCCTCGGCTACCCCATCGTGAAGATCCTCGAGATCAACTGGAATCTGGCACACGGCATCAACGGGGAATCGGGGATTTTCTTCACCGTCTACTATTACCTGACCTTCAACCACCTGGTGCATGCCACCTGGGGCATCCTCGGCATCCTGTGGGTACTCGCCCGCCTGCTGTTCCACGGTTACACGGCCGACGATTACGCCGGACTCGAAGCCCTGGCCAGTTACTGGCACGCCACCGACATCATCTGGCTGGTCATTTTCCCCTTCTTCTACGTCCTCGCCTGAGCATGCCCGCGAAAGACCATTTCCCCCTGCTCACCGCCGCCTGGCTGGCCCTGGTGGCGCTGACGCTGGCCAGCCTCGGACTCGGCGAATGGTTCCGCGCAGCCGCCTGGCTGCCCGCCCTGGTCGCTGCGATCATGTGGCTCAAGGGCATCGTGATCGCCCGTTGCTTCATCGAATCGCACATCGCCCACCCCTTCATCGCGCGCGTGCTCACGGTCTTCATCGCCTTCGCGCCGATCGCCCTGCTCATCACGGCCTTCTTCGGCAACACCGTGGCCCGCTGGGCCACCATCTAAGCAGCTCCGCCCGCTGACGACCGAACGTCCGGCACGGACGATTTCAGTCCGTCAACCCATCCGGCATACGTGAAATCCCTAAGCAAAAATACCCGAAAAACATGCTCGCCTTTATTGCACGATGCGAATTTTGTTTTTACAATGCGAAACACGCATTAGGGAAAGTACGGACGCGCGAACCGGTCCGCAAGGAGTAAAGTTGTTTTGCTAAACACAGGCAAAACAGAATGAACACCAACCGTGGAGACAAACATGGCCAACCAGCCGAATGCACTGCCTGATCCTGCCGACGTCGATCCGCAGGAAACAAAAGAATGGATGGATGCCCTCGAAGGCGTCATCAACGTCGAAGGCCCGACCCGCGCCCACTACCTGATCGAGAAAGTCATCGGCCAGGCCCGCCTGCAGGGAGTCGACATTCCCTACTCGGCGAATACCGAATACATCAACACCATTCCTGTCGACCAGCAGCCGAAGTACCCCGGCAACGCCGACATGGAAATCAAGATTCACTCCTACATCCGCTGGAACGCCATGGCCATGGTCGTCCGCGCCAACAAGGACACCAACGTCGGCGGCCACATCGCCTCCTTCGCCTCCGCCGCCGCGCTGTACGACGTCGGCTTCTCGCATTTCTGGAAGAGCATCGACCATGAAACCGGCGGCGACCTGATCTTCTTCCAGGGCCACTCGGTGCCGGGCGTCTACTCGCGCGCCTTCATGCTCGGTCGCCTGACCGAGGAGCAGATGGACAATTTCCGCCAGGAAACCGGCGGCAAGGGCATCTCTTCCTATCCGCACCCGTGGCTGATGCCGGATTTCTGGCAGTTCCCGACTGTTTCCATGGGCCTCGGCCCGATCCAGGCCATCTACCAGGCCCGCTTCATGAAGTACCTCGCCTCGCGCGGCCTGATCGACGCCGCCAAGGCTGAAAAGCGCAAGGTCTGGGCCTTCCTCGGCGACGGCGAGACCGACGAGGTCGAATCGCTCGGCGCCATCGGCATGGCCGGCCGTGAAAAGCTGGACAACCTGATCTTCGTCATCAACTGCAACCTGCAGCGCCTGGACGGCCCGGTGCGCGGCAACGGCCAGATCATCCAGGAACTCGAATCCGAGTTCCGCGGCGCCGGCTGGAACGTCATCAAGCTGATCTGGGGCACCCATTGGGATGCGCTGTTCGCCCGCGACAAGAGCGGCATCCTGAAGAAGCGCATGATGGAGTTGTGCGACGGCGAGTACCAGACCTTCAAGGCCAAGAACGGCGCCTACGTGCGCGAGCATTTCTTCAACACCCCGGAACTGAAGGCGCTGGTCGCCGACTGGACCGATGACGAAGTGTGGCAACTGAACCGTGGCGGCCACGACATCTTCAAGATCTTCGCCGCCTACAACGCCGCCGTCACCCACAAGGGCGCTCCGACCCTGATCCTCGCCAAGACCATCAAGGGCTTCGGCATGGGCCAGGCCGGTGAGGCCATGAACATCTCCCACCAGCAGAAGAAGATGGACAAGGAGCAGATCGGCCGCTTCCGCGACCGCTTCAACCTGCCGGTTCCCGACGACAAGCTGGAAGAGCTGCCCTACCTGAAGTTTGCCGAGGACTCCCCGGAATACCAGTACATGCGCCAACGCCGCATGGACCTCGGCGGCTTCCTGCCGTCGCGCCGCCGCAAGGCCGACCCGCTGGCCATCCCGGCCCTCGACACTTACGCCGCGCTGTTGAAGGCGTCCGGCGAAGGGCGCGAACTGTCGACGACGATGGCCATCGTCCGCATCATGAACATGCTGCTCAAGGACAAGCAGGTCGGCAAGAACGTCGTGCCCATCGTGCCGGACGAGTCCCGTACCTTCGGCATGGAAGGCATGTTCCGCGCCGTCGGCATCTGGAACCAGGAAGGCCAGAACTACGTGCCGGAAGACCATGACCAGCTGATGTTCTACAAGGAATCGAAGACCGGTCAGGTCCTGCAGGAAGGCATCAACGAAGCCGGCGCGATGAGCGACTGGATCGCCGCCGCCACCTCGTACTCGGTGCATGGCGTGCAGACCATTCCGTTCTACATCTGCTACTCGATGTTCGGCCTGCAACGCACCCTGGACCTCGTCTGGGCGGCTGGCGACCAGCGCGCCCGCGGCTTCCTGGTCGGCGGTACCGCCGGCCGCACGACACTGAACGGCGAGGGCCTGCAGCACGAGGACGGCCACAGCCTGATCCTGTCGCAACTGGTACCGAACTGCGTCTCCTACGACCCGACCTTCCAGTACGAAGTCGCCGTCGTCGTCCAGGACGGCATGCGCCGCATGTTCGCCGAACAGGAAGACGTCTTCTACTACATCACCGTGATGAACGAGAACTACGAGCACCCGGAAATGCCGGCTGGTGCCGAGGCCGACATCATCAAGGGCATGTACTCGTTCAAGAAGGGTGGCGAAGGCAAGCTGCGCGTCCAGCTGCTCGGCTCCGGCACCATCTTCCGCGAAGTCATCGCTGCCGCCGACCTGCTCAAGGCCGATTGGGGCGTCGAGGCCGACATCTGGGGCTGCCCGTCCTTCAACGAACTGGCCCGCGACGGCCAGGACACCGCCCGCTGGAACCTGCTGCACCCGCTGGAAGCGCCGAAGCTGTCGCACGTCGAGCAGAAGCTGGCCGGCGCCGAAGGCCCGGTGGTTGCCGCAACCGACTACATCAAGCTGTTCTCCGAGCAGATCCGCCCGTTCGTCAAGAACACCTACATCACGCTGGGCACCGACGGCTTCGGTCGTTCCGACACCCGCGAGAAGCTGCGTCACCATTTCGAAGTCGATCGTCACTGGGTCACCCTGGCTGCCCTGAAGGCCCTGGCCGACGAAGGCAAGATCGAGCGCGAGAAGGTTGCCGCTGCCCTGGTCAAGTACAACCTGGATCCGGCCAAGCCGAATCCGATGTCGGTTTAATCGGGAGGAGACGACAATGAGCCAAATCATCGAAGTCAAAGTCCCGGATATCGGCGATTTCTCCGACGTGCCGGTCATCGACCTGTTCGTCAAGGTCGGCGACAGCATCAAGGTCGACGACGCCATCGCCACCCTCGAATCCGACAAGGCCACCATGGATGTGCCGAGCACGGTTGCCGGTGTGGTCAAGGAAGTGCTGGTCCAGCTCGGCTCCAAGGTCAGCGAAGGTGCGCTGCTGATCAAGGTCGAAACCGGTGCTGGCGCTGCTGAAGCCGCCCCCGCTGCTGCACCGGCTCCGGCCGCTGCCGCGCCGGCCGCCGCGCCCGCCGCTGGCGGCGGCGTGGTCGAAGTGAAGGTGCCGGATATCGGCGACTTCTCCGACGTGCC
>CALJZP010000214.1 GCA_937983545.1 uncultured Azonexus sp. | reverse complement strand
CGAGATCGGCGCCGATGACGTACCGCGCCTTCGCGTCTTCAACAAGATAGACCATGTCGGCGACGAGGCTGCCCAGGCGGAATGCACGGCCACCTTGCGCGAAAAATACCCTGATTGCATCGTGATGAGCGCCCGGCGCCCGGACGAAGTAGCCAGGCTCCGGGCCGCCATCGTCGCTTTTTTCCAGCAGGACCTGGTCGAGGCGGAACTCTTCCTGCCCTGGTCAGCTCAGCAGTTGCGCGGGCAGATCTACGCGCAGTGCGAGGTGCTGGAGGAACGGGCCGACGCCGACGGCGCCTATTTCCGGGTCCGTGGTGAAGCCTCGGTCCTTAAGGAAGTGAGCGAGAAACTCCCGAAGGGAAACTGACTGCAGATGACGCTGCGGCCATGACAGCCATGGCAGGAATCAGCAGAAAACTTCCCAAATGCGCTAGGCCGCTTCGGGTGCCAGCAAGACTTTCGGCTTCAGTTCAACATGGCCTTCGTCGCCGCCCAGCCAGACGATCCCATCCTGAATGGTGCACTGCAGGCGCATGGTGCGCTCGGCCAGCGCGGCCAGTGCCTGCCCTTCCTCGACCGAGAGCGCCAGGACGCGCAGGTTTTTCTGGCCCGAAACCTTGCCGGAAGTCTGCTGCCACCAGATTTCGGCGGAACGGCCGCCATAGCTGAGCACGACCACATGGCGCGAACGGTTGCAGGCGCGGCGAATATCCTTTTCATCGGGCAGCCCGACATCGATCCAGCGCTCGATGGCCCCCGTGGGATCCATTTCCCAGAGATCGGCCTCATCCTCCGTCGATAGACCGCGCCCGAAAACCAGCGCCTCCGAGGCATTCAGGGCAAAGGCCAGCAGGCGAACCATCATCCGCTCGTCGGTTTCCGACGGGTGACGGGCGATGGTCAGCGAATAGTCGCCGAAATGCGAGCGATCAAGGTCTGCCAGTTGGAGTTCTGCCTTGAAAATCGTGGATTTGAGCGCCATGCCAGCCCCGGAAAAAGGGCGGATTATCCCACGAGCGGGGAACCCGGCAGGCAAAAAACGACTCAATGGAAAAAGGATGGAAACCGGTACAATCAGCGTTCCCTGATGAAAAGGTTTTGCCATGCGCCTGTCGATTTTTGCCTGTCTGCTCGCCTTCTGCGCTATTGCCCGCGCCGAGGTGATCGATATCGACAACGCCCAGCTCGAACAACTCAGCAGCAGCGGAGTGCCGGTCATCGACATTCGCCTGCAGAGCGAATGGGAGGAAACCGGCATTGTGGCCGGCAGCAAGCTCCTCACCTTCTTCGACGACAAGGGACGCCACGACGCCTCAGCCTGGCTGGAAAAGGTCAAACCCATCGCCAAGCCGAACGAGCCGGTCATCGTCATCTGCCGCACCGGCAACCGTACCAAGCCGGTAAGCCAATTCCTGTCGCAGCAGGCCGGCTACACCACCGTCTACAACGTAAAGCACGGGATCAAGGGCTGGATCGGGGCCGGCGGCCCGGTTTCGCCGGCTGCGCCAACGATTGCCTCATGCAAGACGGCAAAGACCTGCTAGCCCACGCTGTCGAACGCAAGCGCTGCGCCAGTTGCCAACGCTGGAGCGGCCTGCGCTACCCCGAACAGACACCGGATATCGTCCTCATCGAATCCGAAACCAGCACCGGACTCTGCCAGGGTGGCCCCTGGAATGGCTCGGAACGCCGCGCACGTTCCGCCTGCGGTCATTGGCAATGCTGGCTGCCAGCCGCCAGCGTCGCCACTGCACCCGCCTGACGAGCCCTCCCCCGGGCTTGCGACCTGCACTGCCACCGCCCGGACTTACGCCTCCCGGTCAGCGGCCAGCCATTTCAGCAAGATTTCGTAGAAATGTTCCGGATCGACGGGCTTGGTCAGGAAATCGTTCATGCCCGCTTCCAGGCATTGCGCGCGGTCTTCGGCAAAGGCATTGGCGGTCATCGCAATAATGGGCACTTTTCCACCCTGCTCGCGAATCGCGATCGCTGCCTCCACCCCGCTCATCTTCGGCATCTGCATGTCCATCAGGATCGCAGCGTAAGCATGCTTTCCTGCCATATCGACAGCCTGCCGGCCGTCTTCGGCAATGTCCACGCGCATTCCCGCCTCTTCCAGCAGAATTCTGGCGACTTCCTGATTGATCGGTTCATCCTCGACGAGCAGCAACGAGGTGCCTGAATAATCGCGGCGCAGATGATCGAGGGCCGACGTTTCGTCGCTCCCGCCCTTCTCCGGCATCCGGCTACCTTTGGGAAAACGGACCGCGAACTGGAATACGCTGCCTTTCCCGTGCGTACTCTCAACCTCGATCTGCCCCCCCATCAGATTGACCAGATGCTGGCTGATGGCAAGCCCCAGCCCGGTACCTCCATACAGCCGCGTCATCGAACTGTCGGCCTGTTCGAAGGCCGAAAACAACCGCCCCTTGTCCGCCTCCGAAATGCCGATCCCGGTGTCCCGCACGGCAAAGCGCAACAGCATGTCGTCGGGGGTATTGTCGAGTATGGTCACACTGATGGAGATCGATCCCTGTTCGGTGAATTTGACCGCATTGCCGGAAAGATTGATCAGTACCTGCCCCAACCTCAGGGGATCGCCCTGCAACACCTGATCGGATAGCTCCGTGGGCACATGGGTCAGCATCTCCAACCCCTTCGCCCGCGCCTTGTGGCCCATCAGGCTGATCAGGTTCTCGAACACCGGTATCAGCTTGAAATCGACCCGCTCCAGGGTCATGCGCTCGGCTTCGATCTTTGAAATATCGAGGATATCGCCAATCACCAACAGCAGATGGTCGGCTGCGACCTTGGCCTTGTCCAATTGCTCCCTGCCAACCGGATCGATCATGTGCGACCTGGCGAGCGTAATCATGCCCATGATGCCGTTGAGGGGCGTGCGCAATTCGTGGCTCATGTTGGTGAGGAAGGTGCTCTTGGCGCGGCTGGCCGATTCGGCTGCATCCTTGGCGCGGACCAATTCGGCTGTCCGCTCCTCGACCAGGAGCTCGAGATGATGCCGGTAGCGTTCCAGTTCCTCGCCGGCCGCCTTTTGATCGGTAATGTCGTAGCAGAACCCGATATAGCCGATGAAATCGCCCCGGCTGTTGAAACGCGGACTCCCCAGATCGGCCAGCCAGCGATAACCGCCATCGGCGTGACGCAAGCGATACTCCATCGCAAACGGCAATCGCTGGTCAAAGTGCGTGACATAGATATCCATGCAACGCTGGTAATCCTCCGGGTGAACCCCTTCCGCCCAGCCATACCCAAGCTCCTGCTCGAATGTTCGGCCGGTAAAGCGCAACCACGGATCGTTGAAGTAATCGCACAGCTTATCGAGTGTCGATGTCCAGATCAGCGCCGAACCGCTGTTGGCCAGGTTACGGAAATGCTGTTCGCTCTCCCGCAAGGCTTCCTCGGCTGCCCGGCGGGCTGTGATGTCTTCGCCTGACGACAACGCACCGACGATTTCCCCCGATTCGCTGCGCAGCAGGACGCTACGCCAGGCCACCAGGATTTCCCGCCCCTGGCTATCGACGATCCTGTTTTCATATTGCTCGAGCAGAGCCCCCTTGCCGGAGATCAGCTGATCAAAGGCCAAGCGGGGCGCTGCCGAATGATCGTTCGCCAGGAAGTGTTCGAACCAGTCCATGCCGACCAGCTCCTCCGCCGGCAGGCCGAGCATCTGGGCACCCTTGCGGTTGATCATCGCGATCCTGCCGTTGACGTCGAGGGCGAGAATCAGCACATCGACAACGTCCAGATACCGTTGGGCGTTATCGCGCTCGTGGCGCAGCGCCTCCGTGCGTTCGTGGATTTTCCCCTCAAGCGACGCATGGGAACGCTGGATCGCTTCGGCCATCTGGTTGAATGCCGACGACAACTGATGGATTTCGGCTGTATCGCCGGAATTGACGTTCGTGCGTACCGCCAACTCGCCACCGCCCAGGCGATGGGCGTCCGTCGCGAGCTGGGCGATGGGCGCCGCCATCCGTTGCGCCACTATCCGCACCAGAACCAGGGCGCCAAGACTCAGCAGCAACCCGGCCATGCCCAGATTGATCGCCCCACCTTTCAAACCTGCCAGGGCTTGCGCCTTGCTCTGGACCATCACCAGCGTGTTTCCCTGCGTTCCGCTGAGTGGTAGAAACCTGAACGCCGCCAGATAGTCATTTCCCTTCGTATCGGTCAGCGTCAGATTGCCCTCGAAGCCGGGCGCCACACGTGAGATCGCCTCAACCAGGTTCACGTGTTTCCGAGCGTGAACAATAGGCTGCCCTTGACCGTCGAGCACGATGGCTTCGCTGCCTTGCAGGGTCGAAATCGCCTCTTCGCTCCCGGAAATGAAATAAGCCGCATCGAGAACAGCAACCAGAATCCCCACGGGATGACCACTGACCGGCCCATCGGTCTGCACGCCCCGAATCTGCCGCATGATGATCAGATGGCTGCGCCCGTTCCACATGACCTGATCGATCAGCTCGCTGATCCCCACCTGAGTCACCGAACGAGCCAGCTCAGGATCGAAGAAAACCTCCCCCAGCCCGTTTCCGGAACCGGAACCAACGATCTCCAGGTTGGCAGGATCAATCGCGTACAACTCGACATAGCGGTCCGGATAGGCACGCTGCAAACGGTCGAACAACCGGTCGACCGTTGCCTGAATGTTCGGGGAACCCTGGGCAAACTGCTGGCCAAGTCCTGAATTCTCCGACAACACCATCATGTCGCCGCGCCGCTCCGTCAGCTTGCTGCTGAAACTCCTCTGCACATGATCCGCAGAAATCTCCAGCAGGCGGTTGGCTTCCATCAGGCGTTGCGTACTGGCACCGTTCATGCCGAGCGATGGAAAACCGAAGTACCACAACATCAGGATACAACCCATCAGCACGACAAACAGTGCGCCAAAATATCGTGTGATACGTACCGAGAAAGATTGCTGCATCGGAACTCGCCCGTTACTCCGGATAATCGAAACGCCCGGTTTCGGACAAACGGGCATCGGCCAGG
>CALJZP010000213.1 GCA_937983545.1 uncultured Azonexus sp. | reverse complement strand
CAGTTCGCGCACCTCCTCGACGACGAAGCGCGCCTCGTCGAGATCAGAATAGGCCTCGAAAGCACGGATCGGCTCGCCCTCGCCGGCGTCGGTCCACAAATTCTTGCCGAGACGCTCGCGGTTGTTCTTGATGATGGCGTTGGCGGCGGCCAGGATATTGCCCTGCGAGCGGTAGTTCTGCTCCAGGCGGATGATGTTCGGACCGGCATATTCCCGTTCGAAATCCCGCATGTTGCCGACCTCGGCGCCGCGGAAACGGTAGATCGACTGGTCGTCGTCGCCGACCGCGAAGACGCTTGCCCCGCCCCCGGCCAGCAATTTCAGCCAGGCGTACTGCAGTACGTTGGTATCCTGGAACTCGTCGACGAGGATATGCCGGAAGCGCTGCTGGTAATGCGCGCGCAAAGGTTCGTTGCGCTGCAGCAATTCATAGCAGCGCAGGAGCAGTTCGGCGAAGTCGACCACCCCCTCGCGATTGCATTGCGCCTCGTATTCGGCGTAAATCTCGACGCGCTTTTGCGTGTAGTTGTCGTACACCTCGGCCTGCCCGGCGCGCACGCCCTGCTCCTTGTGCGCATTGATGAAGTGGCACAGCTCGCGCGGCGGATACTTCTCGTCGTCGATATTCAGGTTCTTGAGCAGGCGCTTGACCATGGCCAGCTGGTCGGCCGAATCGAGAATCTGGAAGGTCTGCGGCAGCCCGGCCTCCCGATAATGGGCGCGCAGCAGGCGGTTGCACAGGCCGTGGAAAGTACCGATCCACATGCCGCGCACATTGATCGGCACCAGCGACGACAGGCGCGCCGTCATCTCCTTGGCCGCCTTGTTGGTAAAGGTCACGGCCAGGACGCCATGCGGCCCGACCTGGCTGGTGGAAATCAGCCAGGCGATGCGCGTCGTCAGCACGCGCGTCTTGCCACTGCCGGCTCCGGCCAGGATCAGCGCATGGACGGACGGCAGGGTAACCGCCTGCAATTGCGGTTGGTTCAGGTTATTCAGCAGATCGGACATATTGGATAAATTGGGGGGCCGCCGTCAGGGTGCGGACAGAAGGACGAAGGATACCAGCCCCCGCCCCCAACGCATGAGCCGTTGCCGCTCCTCCCCTCAAAACAGAAGGCGCGACTCGCGCCGCGCCTTCTGTTGAAATACCCCCATCTATCCGGAGGAGACGGTGCAGCCTCGCACCGAGAGCAATCAGCCTTTCTCGACCACCTGGCGGAGTTCGTGCATCGCCTCCCGCAAACGCGTCGCCAGGCGGGACATGCTTTCCCACTCCACCTTGCCCGCCCCGTCCAGACCCGCCACATGATTCTTCAGGAAGATAATCTGCACGTTGGCCAGTTCGATCTGCTGCTTGAACCGGGGATTGGACGAGCCGAACTCGGACATCTGCTCCTCGACCATCACGAACCGGTCGAGCAGCGATTGCAATGACGCCTTGACCGCCGGCGTTTTGTATCCCGCGTGATAGACAAAGTAATTGCGGGCGATTCGCTGGATCAGCATCTCCTGGCGCCCGATCAGGTGAATCACGTCGGCCTTGCCCTTTTGATCGGACGCCAGCGAATCCGCCAGCTTTTCCGAGGTCGCCAACAGCTTGTCATTCTTCGGCAGCAACGCCGCCAGGCCCTCCTTGCTTGGCGTCGAACCGACCTGCCGCAGCATGTCGGACCAGATGGCGTCCAACTCGGTCAATAGTGCAAGCTGGGCGGGCGCCAAAGGCTCCTTGCTCAAGCGATCGATATTTCCCGACACCAGCGCGACGGCTTCAGCCTTGCGAAGGCGCGATCTTTCCGTTTCGACATCCAGCAAAATCTGCACGTACAACCTGAACACGCGCTGCGTCTGCTCCAACAGGTCGTCCGCCAACTCAAGGCGACGCCCCACGGCATCTCCCTTTGTCTGGACAACGCCCTGCTTGGTCGCTTGAACCCCCTGGGCCAGAACAGGCCCCGCCGCGCACAAGCTCAAAACCCCGAACAGCATCCAGCGCATTCCCGGCATTCGCATATAACCCCCTGATTGTTTTCAACTGCTGCGAAGGACTCTAACTCAAGCAGCAACAAAAATCGTCAGGGAACCGTCAGCAACCGGTCAGGAGTGAGTAACAAAACAGCAACAAATGTGAAGCCGGCGAAAAATCATCAAATCAACCCCTACCTTCCCCAAAACACGGTTCAGATATGCGTCAAAAAAAAGCGACAACCCGACAAAAAATCGTTGTTTCTTTGCAAAATTTCACGCTGGAAAGCAAGGCACCGATTTATACTTTAAAAAAATATTGCAGTGCACAAAACTTTTTGCCCACAAGGCAGTCTTAGCTAACAAGCGGTTACCGCCGCAACGTAAAAGGAGAACATGAATGAACAGCATGAACGCCCCCATGATCCTGCCCTGGGTCGCCCGAAAGGCGGGGATTTCCGATGAGCTCGCCCTCAAGCTGTGGCGCCGTGCGGCCAGCGAGGCCGAATACCTCACCGGCAAGTCGGAAGGCTCCGAATTCTGGGGCCTGAGCGTCGAGCGCTTCCTGTCCATCGTCGAGGATGAAGTCGGCAATACGCCGTCCTACAACCTGACCCCGGCACCGCAAATGTCCTGGATGTGGCGTCACCAGACCCGCATGTCCATGCTGTCGCTCGTGGCGGCGCAGAATGCCTATCGCTACTGGCAGAACACCTGGGACAACATGTACCCGCAAAAAAAAGTGGCGTGACCGGGCGACGCTGAAACCCCAGGTATTTCCTGCGCGTGCAGGCGCCGGAAATACCGCTCCCCCGGTCAATCCAGCCAGTTCCAATCGCGCTCGGCACGATGCCGGCATGCGAAAGGCCCGTGCTTTCGCCTGAAAACGGCTTAGTGCAGGCGCCCTCCGGCAGTTTTGCCGGCACCGACTGAGCAGGCGGCATCAGACGGTATAATCCGCGGTTATTCCCCGATTTCCAGCGAATGAATTCCGCCATGCCCATGCAGGACAAATACTCCCCGGCCGACATCGAGCGCGCCGCCCAGCAACACTGGGACCAGACCGGCGCCGCCCGCGCCATTGAAGACGCTTCCAAGCCGAAGTACTACTGCCTGTCGATGTTCCCGTACCCGTCCGGGAAACTGCACATGGGCCATGTGCGCAACTACACCATCGGCGATGTGCTGAGCCGCTTCCACAAGATGCAGGGCTACAACGTGCTGCAGCCGATGGGCTGGGACGCCTTCGGCATGCCCGCCGAAAATGCTGCACTGCAAAATAACGTACCGCCAGCCGGGTGGACCTACTCCAACATCGACTACATGCGCTCGCAGCTCAAGTCGCTGGGCTTCGCCATCGACTGGGAGCGCGAATTCGCCACTTGCACGCCCGAGTATTACCGTTGGGAACAGTGGCTGTTCACCCGCCTCTACGAAAAGGGCCTGGTTTACAAAAAGCTGGGCACCGTGAACTGGGACCCGGTCGATCACACCGTGCTCGCCAACGAACAGGTCATCGACGGCCGTGGCTGGCGTTCCGGCGCGCTGATCGAGAAGCGCGAGATCCCCATGTACTACATGAAGATCACCGCCTACGCCGAGGAACTGCTGACCGAACTCGACAACCTGCCGGGCTGGCCGGAACAGGTTCGCCTGATGCAGAAGAACTGGATCGGCAAGAGCACCGGCGTGCGCTTTGCCTTCCCGCTGGCGGACAACGCCGATGAAAAGCTGTGGGTATTCACCACCCGCGCCGACACCATCATGGGCGTCACCTTCGTCGCCGTCGCCGCCGAGCATCCGCTGGCCACGCGCGCCGCCGCCAACAACCCGGAACTCGCCGCCTTCATCGAGGAGTGCAAGAAGGGCGGTGTGGCCGAGGCCGACATCGCGACGATGGAGAAGAAGGGCCTGCCCACCGGCATCTACGTCACCCATCCGCTGACCGGCGAAAAGGTAGAGGTCTGGGTCGGCAACTACGTATTGATGAGCTACGGCGACGGTGCCGTGATGGCCGTGCCGGCCCACGACGAGCGCGATTTCGCGTTCGCGCTGAAGTACAAGCTCCCGATCAAGCAAGTCGTCGCCGTCGATGGAGAGACCTTCACCGACCAGGCCTGGGCCGAGTCCTATGCCGACAAGGTCAAGGGCAAGCTGGTCAATTCCGGCAAGTACGACGGTCTCGGTTACGAAGCCGCCGTCGACGCCATTGCCGCCGACCTCGCCGCCAAGGGCCTGGGTGACAAGAAGGTGCAATTCCGCCTGCGCGACTGGGGGATTTCCCGTCAGCGCTATTGGGGCTGCCCGATCCCGATCATCCACTGCCCGACCTGCGGCGACGTACCGGTACCTGACGAGCAATTGCCGGTCGTGCTGCCAGAGAACGTCGAGATCACCGGCGCCGGTTCGCCGCTGGCCCGGATGCCCGAGTTCTACGCGTGCAAGTGTCCGAAGTGCGGCGGCGATGCCCGGCGCGAAACCGACACCATGGACACTTTCTTCGAGTCGTCCTGGTATTTCCTGCGCTATGCCTGCCCGGACAACACCACGGCCATGGTCGACGAACGCGTCGCCTACTGGTGCAAGGGCGGCATCGACCAGTACATCGGCGGCATCGAGCACGCCATCCTGCACCTGCTCTATTCACGCTTCTTCACCAAGCTGATGCGCGATGTCGGCCTGATCGGCGACCTCGGCGAGCCGTTCGCCAACCTGCTGACGCAGGGCATGGTCGTCGCCCCGACCTTCTACCGCGAGCTGGACGGCGGCAAGAAGCAGTGGATCAACCCGGCCGACGTTGACGTCGTCACCGATGAGCGCGGCCGCCCGACCGGCGCCACGCTGAAGGCCGACGGCCTGCCGGTGGTGATCGGCGGCACCGAGAAGATGTCGAAATCGAAGAACAACGGCGTCGATCCGCAAGCCCTGATCGACCAGTACGGCGCCGACACCGCCCGCCTGTTCATCATGTTCGCCTCGCCCCCGGATCAATCGCTGGAATGGTCGGATGCCGGCGTCGAAGGCGCCTTCCGCTTCCTGCGTCGGCTGTGGAAGCTGGTGCATGACCACGTCCAGACCGGACTGGTTGCCGCCAGCACCAGCAACGACGGACTGTCTGCCGCCCAGGCCGACCTGCGCCGCAAGCTGCACCAGACCATGGGCAAGGTCGCCGACGACTACGGCCGCCGCAAGCAGTTCAACACCGCCATCGCCGCGGTCATGGAACTGCTCAACGCCTACGACAAGTGCGATCTCAAGGATACCGCCGGCCGCGCCCTGGCCCAGGAAGTCCTCGAGTCGGCCACGCTGCTGCTCTTCCCCATCGTCCCGCACATCGGCCAGGCGCTCTACGCCGAGCTGAAGCCGGGTGCCGATGCCGGCCTCGCCGCCTTCCCCAAGGCCGACCCGGCGGCACTGAAGCAGGACGAGATCGAACTGGTCATCCAGGTTAACGGCAAGCTGCGCGGCAGCATCCGCGTGCCGGCCGAGGCCGACAAGGCAGCCATCGAAGCCGCCGCGCTGGCCAACGAGGATGCGCAGAAGTTCATGGAAGGCAAGACGCCGAAGAAGGTCGTCGTCGTTCCCGGCCGCCTGGTCAACATCGTCGTGTAAGGAAACGCCATGCCGCTGCTGCGCCCGCTATCGCGTGGGCTACTCGCCCTGATCATCGCCGCAACCCTGGCCGGCTGCGGCTTCCATCTACGCGGGGTAGGCAGCGGCAACCTGCCGTACAAGACGATGCATATCGCGCTGCCCGATACGGCCGAGGTCAACATCTGGCTGCAGCGCTACATCAAGGCCAGCGGCAGCACGACCATTGTCGACGAAGCCAAGGAAGCCGACGCCATCTTCCAGCAACTGAGCGATACGCGGCAGAAGACCATTCTCAGCGTCAATGCCCAGGGCCGGGTGCGCGAATACCGCCTGCAGCTCGACTACCGCTTCCGCGTCGTCAACCAGAAGGGGCAGGTCCTGGTTCCTGCCAACGAAATCAACCTGAGCCGCGACATCACCTTCGACGACTCGAACGTGCTGGCCAAGGATCTGGAAGAAGGCCTGCTCTGGCGCGACATGAACAACGACCTGGTCAACCAGATCATGCGCCGGCTGAGCATCATCAAGCCGAAGAATCCGGACGCCGAGGACGACGACCAGTAATGCTGCTCAAGGGCGAACAGCTTGCCGCGCATCTCGAAAGGGAATTGCGGCCACTCTACGTGCTGTACGGCGACGAGCCGTTGCTCGTCCTCGAAGCGGCCGACGCCATCCGCGCCCGGGCCCGCCAGCAGGGCTACAGCGAACGCGAAGTGCTGACCGTGCTGCCGCAGTTCGACTGGGGCCAGCTGCTGGCCGCCGGCGGCAACATGTCCCTGTTCGGCGACAAGAAACTGATCGACCTGCGCATCCCGACCGGCAAGCCGGGCAAGGAAGGTAGCGCCGCGCTGCAGCAGTGGTGCCAGAACCTGTCGCCGGACAACATGCTGCTCATCACCCTGCCCGAACTCGACTGGCGCGAGGAAAAGGCCGCCTGGTTCACCGCGCTGGTCAATGCCGGCGTCGCGCTCAAGCTCAATGCGCCGCCGCTGGCCGAACTGCCCGGCTGGATCGCCGGCCGACTGCGCCGCCAGCAGCAGAGCGCCGACCTGGACAGCCTGAAATTCGTCGCCGAACGGGTCGAAGGCAACCTGCTCGCCGCCCACCAGGAAATACAGAAGCTGGGGCTGCTCTACCCGGCCGGTCAACTGAGCATGGCCCAGATTCGCGATGCCGTGCTCAACGTCGCCCGCTACGATATCGAAGGCTTGCGCGAAGCCCTGCTGGCCGGCGACATCGGTCGCCTGACCCGCACGCTGGACGGCCTGATGCAGGAAGGCGAGGCACCGCCGCTGGTGCTCTGGGCAATGAGCGAGGAAATCCGCGCGCTGACCGTCATTCGCGCCGGGATGGATGCCGGAAGGCCGGTCGATCAGCTACTCAAGGATGCCAAGGTATGGGGACCGCGCGCCGTGCCGGTCAAGAAGGCCCTGCAGCGCCTGAACAGCCCCGCGCTCGAAGCAGCGCTTCGGCACGCCGGCAAGATTGACCGTCTGGTCAAGGGCATCGGTCACGGCAATGTCTGGGAAGAATTCCTGCGCCTCGGACTGCGCCTCACGGCGGCCCGGATTTAGCCCCTCCCCAAGCTCGCCCCCCGGCAAAGCCGATTGAGCCGCCTATTGTCCGGACGGATCTGATGCTTCGGCCGGTGCGTCGGGACCGATATCTTCCCAGATGCAGGAACATTCCTGACGCACGTCATGAAGACCCGGTTTGGTCTTCTCCTGCACCAGGCACTCCCCCTCGCACTCTTCGGAAACCACCACCAGTTTCATTTCCGCATCCACGTGGCGTTCGCCATCCCAGTAGCTGCAAGTTGCACAGACCTTGACCTCGGCCGGCAGTATCAATTTTTCTGCCATCTGTTCCTCGATGGATAACCCTAAATTCGTTGCGGATAAGAGTTTACCCGGTTCCAGAAGTTCCCTCTAATTTGTCTGGCTATAATGCCCCTTTACCTCGCACGATCACAACGATGGATATCAAGGAATACATGCGGACCGTCGGCCGCCAGGCCCGTGCCGCCTCGCACCGTCTGGCATCGGCTTCGACGGCCGAGAAGAATACCGCGCTGATGGCGCTGGCGGCGGCCATTCGTCGCGACAAGGCGGCGCTTCTCGCCGCCAATGCGCTGGATCTCGAAGCCGCCCGCGCCGCCGGACTGGAGCCGGCGATGGTCGACCGCCTGACGCTGACCGACAAGGGCGTCGACAACATGGCTGAAGGCGTCGAGCAAGTCGCCAAGCTGCCCGACCCGATCGGCGAAATGAGCGATTTCAAGTTCCGCCCGAGCGGCATCCAGATCGGCAAGATGCGCGTTCCGCTCGGCGTCATCGGCATCATCTATGAAGCCCGCCCGAACGTCACCGCCGATGCCGCCGCGCTCTGCCTGAAATCCGGCAATGCCGCCATCCTGCGCGGCGGTTCGGAAGCCATCCATTGCAACCGCGCCATCGCCCGCCTGATCCAGGAAGCACTGCAGGTCGCCGGCCTGCCGGCCAATGCGGTGCAGGTCGTCGACACCACCGACCGCGCAGCCGTCGGCGAACTGATCACCATGCGTGAATTCGTCGACGTCATCGTACCGCGCGGCGGCAAGGGCCTGATCGCCCGCCTGCTCGCCGAGTCCCGCGTGCCGATGATCCAGCACCTGGACGGCAACTGCCACGTCTATATCGATGACGACGCCGATCCGGCCAAGGCGCTGAAGATCGTCGAGAACGCCAAGACCCAGCGCTACGGCACCTGCAACACGGCCGAATCGCTGCTCGTCGCCCGTTCCGTCGCCGCCGCCCAACTGCCGGCCATCGCCGCCATGCTGACCGGCAAGGGCGTGGAAATCCGCGGCTGTCCGGAAACCTGCGCGCTGGTCAAGGAAGCCGTACCGGCCACCGAGGAGGACTACTACACCGAGTTCCTCGCGCCGATCATCTCGGTCAAGGTCGTCGCCGGCATCGACGAGGCGATCGCCCACATCAACCAGTACTCGTCCAAGCACACCGAAGCCATCGTCACCGACAACCATCCGAAGGCCATGCGCTTCCTGCGCGAGGTGGATTCCGCGTCGGTCATGATCAACGCCTCGACCCGCTTTGCCGACGGTTTCGAATACGGACTGGGTGCCGAAATCGGTATTTCGACCGACAAGATCCACGCCCGCGGTCCGGTCGGTCTGGAAGGCTTGACCAGCCAGAAATGGGTGGTACTCGGCGATGGGCACGTTCGCGCCTGAACGCCTGCCCGGGTTGTCCCGTGGACAGCCCGGGCCCACAAAAAAGCCGCCCGGCGGCACAAAAAAAGGCAAACTGAGGAGAGCGCATGAGCAAACCAAGCTTTAACTGGGAAGACCCGCTGCTGCTCGACAGCCAGCTGGCCGCCGACGAGCGGCAGGTGCGTAATGCCGCGCGCAGCTTTGCCGAGAAGGCGCTCAAGCCGCGCGTGCGCGATGCTTTCCGCCACGAAACGGTCGACCCGGCGATTTTCCGCGACATGGGCGACATGGGGCTGCTCGGCCCGACCCTGCCGCCGCGGTTCGGCGGCGCCGGTCTGAACTATGTCTCCTATGGCCTGATCGCCCGCGAAATCGAACGCGTCGATTCCGGCTACCGCACCATGCTCAGCGTGCAATCCTCACTGGTCATGCTGCCGATCTTCGCGTTCGGCTCCGAAGAACAGAAGGAAAAATACCTGCCCAGGCTCAGCAAGGGCGAATGGATCGGCTGCTTCGGCCTGACCGAACCCAACTCCGGCTCCGACCCCGGCAGCCTGTCGACCCGGGCGCGTGCCGTGCCGGGCGGCTGGCAGCTATCGGGCAGCAAGAACTGGATTTCCAACGCACCGATCGCCGATGTCTTCATCGTCTGGGCCAAGGACGACAACAACGTGATCCGCGGCTTCATCCTCGACAAGGGCATGACCGGGCTGTCGGCACCGGTCATTCACGGCAAGGTCGGGCTGCGCGTCGCGGTCACCGGCGAGATCGTCATGGATGAGGTCTTCGTCCCGGAAGAGAACCGGCTGCCGGGCGTGAATGGTCTGAAGGGTCCGTTCACCTGCCTCAACGCCGCGCGCTACGGCATCGCCTGGGGCGCCCTCGGCGCCGCCGAGGCCTGCTGGCACACGGCCCGCCAATACACGCTGGAGCGCAGGCAGTTCGACAAGCCGCTGGCCGCCAACCAGCTCATCCAGAAAAAGCTGGCCGACATGCAGACCGAGATCACCCTCGGCATCCAGGGGGTGCTGCGTCTCGGGCGCATGATGGACGACGGCAGCGCAACGCCGGAAATTGTCTCGATGATGAAGCGCAACAGCTGCGGCAAGGCCCTCGACATCGCCCGCACGGCGCGCGACATGCTCGGCGGCAACGGCATTTCGGACGATTTCGGCGTGATCCGCCACGTGGTGAACCTGGAAGTGGTGAATACCTACGAGGGCACCCACGATGTGCATGCGCTGATCCTTGGCCGCGCCCAGACCGGTCTGTCGGCTTTTTGAATTCATTCGGCATCCGACGGTCAACCGTCAACCCGACTCGACAGGAGGCAACATGAATTCCGTGAATTACCAGGCCGTTGTAGCCGCCCCCGGCTTCTGCCTCGGCGTGCAATGCGACGACGACGAGATCACCGGCATCTACTTTCTCGAACCGCGTCCCGAAATCGCACCCACGACGCCGTTGGCCGCCGAGGCGGTACGCCAGCTCAAGGCCTACATCGCCGATCCGCACTTTGCCTTCGGCCTGCCCCTTCGCCCCGCCGGCACGCACTTCCAGCGCCGCGTCTGGGAGCAGATTTCGGCCATTCCCACCGGCCAGACGCACACCTACGGCGAGGTCGCCCGCAACCTGAAGAACGCGCCGCGCGCCGTTGGCCAGGCCTGCGGCTCCAACCCTTATCCGCTGGTCGTTCCCTGCCACCGCGTCGTCGCCACCGGCGGCGGACTCGGCGGTTTTGCCCGCGAACGCGGCGGCTTCCTGCTCGACGTCAAACGCTGGCTGCTCCGGCACGAGGGCATCGGTGCCTCCCCGGCCGGCTGATCTCGGCGAAATCGACAATTTCTGCGATGCCCTGTGGCTGGAAGACGGCCTCGCCAAGGCAACGCTGGACAGCTATCGCTCCGATCTCGGCCGGCTGGCCGGCTGGCTGGCCGAACAGGCGCATGAACCGCTGCTCGATGTCCGCGAAGCGACGCTGACCGCCTTCATCGCCCACCTGGCGCGACAGACCCGGGCGACCTCGCAAGCCCGCTACCTGTCCACGCTGCGCCGCTTCTATCGCTGGCAGGTCGGGCGTGGCCGCCTGGTCACCGACCCGACGCTGAAACTGGCCAACCCCACCCTGCCCTCGCGTCTGCCCAAGGTGATGTCGGAGCGGCAGGTAGAGGCGCTGCTCGCGGCGCCGGATCTCGACACCCTGCTCGGCCAGCGCGACCGCGCCATGCTGGAAACCCTGTATGCCACGGGCCTGCGCGTTTCGGAACTGGTCAACCTGAAATTGCATGAAGTGGGGCTGGCCGATGGCGTGCTGCGGGCGCTGGGCAAGGGCAGCAAGGAGCGCCTGGTGCCGCTGGGGCAGGTCGCCATCGACTGGATCGCGCGTTACCTGACCGGAGCGCGACCGGACATCCTCGGCGGCCAGCAAAGCGACGCGCTGTTCGTCACCGCCCGTGGCGGCGCCATGACCCGCCAGGCCTTCTGGCAACTGATCAAGCGCTATGCGCTGGTTGCCGGCATCGACCCGGCGAAGCTTTCACCCCACGTGCTTCGCCACGCCTTCGCCACCCACCTGCTCAATCACGGCGCCGACCTGCGCGTGGTGCAGTTGCTGCTCGGCCATGCGGATATTTCAACCACCCAGATTTACACC